>NZ_CP027762.1:1997261-2299701 GCF_003852315.1 Pseudomonas sp. LBUM920 | reverse complement strand
CGATATGCCGGGCGACGGTGGCGTGCGTAGTTTTCAGGCGCTGGGCAGCGGTGAGCAAGCGGCCGCTGCGTTGCAATTCGAGAAAGAACCGCAGGTCGTTCCAGTCGAACATATCGCCTCCCTTGCGTGGACAGTCAGTAGTTGCGCTCATGTCAGTGGTTACAGGCACTGTTTAAAAACGCACAGCAGCTGGGTAAAAACTAACATTTTTAAGACGAAAACTAACAACTAGGATGGAGCCAATAAGAAAAACAAGCGAGGCCTCAGATGCCCATTGCAGCTGCTGAATACGATTACGTGGTAGTAGGCGCCGGCCCCGCAGGCTGTCTGCTGGCCAATCGACTGTCCGCCAACCCCGCCCACCGCGTGCTGCTGCTTGAAGCTGGCGGCCGCGACAATTACCCCTGGATCCATATTCCCGTCGGCTACCTGTTCTGCATCGGTAACCCACGCACCGACTGGTGCTTCAAGACCGAAGCCCAGGAAGGCCTGCAAGGCCGTGCGTTGAGTTACCCACGCGGCAAGGTGCTGGGTGGCTGCTCGTCGATCAACGGCATGATCTACATGCGCGGCCAGGCCCAGGATTACGACGGCTGGGCGGCCGAGGGCAACCCGGGCTGGGCCTGGAAAGACGTGCTGCCACTGTTCAAACAAAGCGAAAACCACTTCGCCGGCGGTTCGCAATTTCACAGCGACGGCGGCGAGTGGCGCGTGGAGCAACAGCGCCTGCACTGGCCGATCCTGGATGCCTTTCGCGATGCAGCGGCGCAAAGCGGCATCGCGCCGATCAGCGACTTCAACACCGGCGATAACGAGGGCTGCGGCTATTTCCAGGTCAATCAGAAGGCCGGCGTGCGCTGGAATGCGGCCAAGGCGTTTCTCAAGCCGATCCGCCAGCGGACCAATCTCACCGTGCTGACCGAGGTCGAAGTGGACCGCGTGGTGCTGGAAAACGGCCGAGCCTCCCAGGTGCTCGGGCGTCAGAACGGCCAGCAGATGAGCTGGAAAGCGCGCAAGGAAATCGTGCTGTGCGCCGGCTCCGTGGGCTCGCCGGGCATCCTGCAACGCTCGGGGATCGGCCCTGCCAATGTGCTCAAACCATTGGGCATCGACGTGGTGCATGAGCTGCCCGGCGTGGGCGGCAACCTGCAGGACCATCTGCAACTGCGCCTGATCTACAAACTGGAAAACGCGCGCACCCTGAACCAGATCGCGGGCACCCTGTGGGGCAAAATGGGCATGGGCCTGCGCTACCTGTATGACCGCAGCGGCCCGCTGTCGATGGCGCCCAGCCAGCTCGGCGCGTTTGCCCGCTCCGGCCCCGAACAGACCTCGGCCAACCTTGAATACCATGTGCAGCCGCTGTCACTGGAGCGTTTTGGCGAGCCGTTGCATGCGTTCCCGGCGTTTACCGCCTCGGTCTGCGACCTGCGCCCGCAAAGTCGCGGCCGTATCGACATTCGCTCGGCCAACCCGGCCGATGCGCCGTTGATTCGGCCCAACTACCTCAGCCATCCGCAAGATTTGCGCGTGGCCGCCGACGCGATTCGCCTGACGCGCCGCATCGTCGCCGCACCCGCCTTGAGCCAGTTCAAGCCGGTGGAATACCTGCCGGGCGATTCATTGCAGACCGAGGCGCAACTGCACGAAGCCGCCGCGCGCATCGGCACGACGATTTTCCATCCGGTGGGCACCTGCCGCATGGGCAGCGACAAAGACGCTGTGGTCGATGCCCAACTGCGCGTACATGGCGTGCCGGGTTTGCGCATCGCCGATGCTTCGGTGATGCCACGCATCACGTCGGGTAACACCTGCTCACCTACACTGATGATTGCGGAGAAAGCTGCGCAGTTGATCCTTTCGCCGAACACAAGGAATCTTGCCCCGGAAAGAGAAATGACCACACCCGCGTGACCTGCAGGCGTCCGGCTGGCCGGCGGCTACAGAGAGACAACCGGCGCCGAGGTTGGCGCCGACAGTGGAACAACAATAAATAATCACTGTGAGGGTTACCCGATGTCAGAACATGCTCAACCCCTGGGCTCGGCCGTTCGTGCGAGCACCGGCAGCGAATCAAGAAAAGTCATCTTCGCCTCGTCTCTGGGGACGGTGTTTGAGTGGTATGACTTTTTCCTCTACGGCGCTCTGGCGGCCGTGATCAGCAAACAGTTCTTTGCCGGGGTCAACGACACCACGGCGTTTATCTTTGCCTTGATGGCCTTCGCGGCAGGCTTTGTGGTGCGGCCGTTCGGCGCGCTGGTGTTTGGTCGCCTGGGTGACATGATCGGGCGCAAGTACACCTTTCTCGTCACCATCATCCTGATGGGCGTGGCGACGTTTTGTGTCGGGCTGCTGCCGACCTACGCCAGCATTGGCATTGCCGCGCCGGTCATCCTGATCGTGCTGCGCATGTTGCAAGGCCTGGCGTTGGGCGGTGAGTACGGCGGCGCTGCCACGTATGTGGCCGAGCACGCGCCGGCGGGCAAACGCGGCCTGCACACCAGCTGGATTCAATCCACCGCCACCCTCGGCCTGCTGCTGTCGCTGCTGGTGGTGCTGGCTTGCCGTTACTTCACCGGCGACCAGTTCGAAGTCTGGGGCTGGCGGATTCCGTTCCTGTTTTCCATCGTGCTGCTGGGCATTTCCACCTGGATCCGCATGAGCCTGCACGAGTCGCCGGCGTTCCTGAAAATGAAAGAGGAAGGCAAGGCCAGCAAGTCGCCGATCCGCGAGTCGTTCGGCAAATGGGAAAACCTCAAGGTGGTGCTGATCGCGCTGTTCAGCATCAACGGTGGGCAAGCGGTGACGTTCTACGCGGCGCAGTTCTATGTGCTGTTCTTCCTCACCCAATTCCTGAAAATGGACCCGGCGCTGGCCAACATGCTGCTGATTATCAGCGTGGTGATCGGCGCGCCGTTTTTTATCCTGTTTGGCTGGCTGTCGGACAAAATCGGGCGCAAACCGGTGCTGATGCTCGGTCTGCTGCTGGCGACCGCCCTGTACTTCCCGATCTTCAAGGGCCTGGCGCATTACACCAACCCGGCGATGGACCAGGCCAGCCATCAGGCGCCGATTACCGTGCTGGCCGACCCGGCCACGTGCACCTTCCAGTTCGACCCGGTGGGCAAGGCGCGTTTTGACAGCCCCTGCGACAAGGTCAAGACCTTTCTGGTCAAGCAAGGCCTGCCGTACAGCAGTTCTGCGGCGCCGGCCGGCAGCCCGGTGCAGGTAAGCGTGGGTGACGTGCGCATCGACGGTTACGACGAAGCGGCCCTGCGCGGTGCGGTGACACTCGCCGGCTACCCGACTTCGGCGGATGTGGCACAGGTCAACAAGGTCATGGTGGTGGTGCTGATCGTGGTGCTGATCCTGATCGCCGCCATGTGCTACGGCCCACTGGCAGCGTTGATGGTGGAACTGTTCCCGACGCGTATCCGCTACACCTCGATGTCGCTGCCCTATCACATCGGTAACGGCTGGTTTGGCGGTTTCCTGCCGACTGTGTCATTTGCTCTGGTGGTGTACACCGGCGACATTTTCTATGGCTTGTGGTACCCGGTAGTGGTGACCGGCGTGAGTCTGATTGTGGGGTTGTTCTGCCTCAAGGAAACCCGACATGTGGACATCAATAACAACTGATCTTCACGACGCCTGAGACCCCCTGTGGGAGCGGGCTTGCCCGCAAAGGCGGTGTACCAGTCGACACATTCGTTGACTGATCCACCGCTTTTGCGAGCAAGCCCGCTCCCACTTTTGTTTTGTGGCACTCACACACTTTGCTGTACATCCATACAGATAATGGTTGCTCAAATCCCTCTGACTCAGCATCCTGCAAGGCATCAACCCGATCTGATGTGATGACCATGCGGCTGTACCTCTGTGAAAAACCCTCCCAGGCCAAGGATATCGCGGCCGTGCTCGGCGCCAGCCGGCGCGGCGACGGTTGCTGGCTGGGCAATGGGGTCACGGTCACCTGGTGCATCGGCCACCTGCTGGAAACCGCCCCGCCCGACGCCTACGACGCCAAATACAAGCGCTGGGTGCTGGCCGATCTGCCGATCGTCCCGGAAAAATGGAAGATGCAGGTCAAGCCCAAGACCGCCAGCCAGTACAAGGCGGTCAAGCGTTTACTGGGAGAAGCCCAGGACCTGGTGATCGCCACCGACGCCGACCGTGAGGGCGAGATGATCGCCCGGGAGTTGGTCGAGCATTGCCGTTATCGCGGCCCGATCCAGCGGCTATGGCTGTCGGCGCTGGATGACGCCTCCATTCGCAAAGCCCTGGCCGCGCTCAAGCCGGGCGCCGAAACCTTCAGCCTGTACCACTCGGCGCTGGGTCGCTCGCGCGCCGACTGGCTGATCGGCATGAACATGAGCCGTCTGTTTACTTTGCTTGGGCGCCAATCCGGTTATCAAGGCGTGTTGCCGGTGGGCCGGGTGCAAACGCCAACCTTGCGCCTGGTGGTGGACCGCGACCGCAGCATCGCCGACTTTGTGCCGGTGGCTTATTGGGCCATCGATGTCGATCTGCGCCATGAGCGCATGACCTTCACCGCCCAATGGCGCGCCACGGATGATGCGTGTGACGACCAGGGCCGCTGCCTCAACCCGCAGGTGGCCCGCGACGCTGCCGATGCCATGCGCAACGCCGCCACTGCGCGGCTGGTGAAGTTGCGCACCGAGCGCATGCGCGAGGTGGCGCCCCTGCCCTTCGATCTCGGCACCCTGCAGGAAATCTGCTCCAAAAAACTGGGGCTCGGTGCCCAGGAAACCCTGGATATCGCCCAGTCACTCTACGAAACCCACAAGGTCATCACCTACCCGCGCAGTGATTGCGGCTACCTGCCGTTGAGCCAGCACAGCGACGCGCCGAAAATTTTAGCTGCGCTGGGGCGCGCGGACCCGGCAGTGAATGAACTGATGCCGCATATCGATCCCCAGCGTCGTTCACGGGCCTGGAACGACGCCAAGGTCAGCGCGCACCATGGCATCATTCCCACCGGGGCCGGTAAGGATGTGGGGCAGCTCACCGGTAAATACCGTGCGGTCTACACCCTGATCCGCGCACGTTACCTGGCCCAGTTCCTGCCTAATCATGAATACGATCGCACCCAGGCGGATTTCGACTGCGCAGGCCAGGCGCTGCGCGCGGTCGGCAAGGTAGTTATCGAGCCGGGCTGGAAACGCGCGCTGCCCGAAGCGCTGGCCCCGGCAAAGGGGCGCGAGGCGCCCGCGCCGCAAGCCTTGCCGGCGTTGGCGCAGGGCCAGGACTACGCGGTGGCCAAGGTCAATCTCAAAGACCTGTGGACCCAACCGCCCAAACCATTCACCGAAGGCGACCTGATCAAGGCGATGAAAAACGTCGCCAAGCTGGTGGAAGACCCGTTGCTCAAGCAAAAACTCAAGGACACCACCGGCATCGGCACCGAGGCCACCCGCGCCGGAATTATCCAGGGGCTGTTGGACCGTGGTTACCTGATCAAAAACGGTAAGTCACTCTCGGCCACTGCGGCCGCATTCAGCCTGATCGACGCCGTACCTCGAGCCATTGCCGACCCAGGCACCACTGCGATCTGGGAACAGGCGCTGGACATGGTGCAAAGCGGTGAAATGAGCCTGGAAGAATTCGTCGCCAAGCAGGCGGCGTGGATGAGCAAGCAAGTGGCGCGCTGCAATGGTATGCGCATGACCATCACCGGCCCAGCCAGCCCGGCAGGTCGAGGCGCCACGCCATGGAAAAAGAAACGCAAGACGGCGCCACGCAAGCCTACGGCCAGTACCAAGCGGGGGAAAAAGCCGACAAATGCCGGCTGAAAGACGGAAAAATCCAGCGAATGACGTTTTTCGACGGGTTTAACGCCGCTTTGGACCTTGCAGCCCCGTAGCCCGTCTAGGATTCTGTAAGGGACCTGCTGACTTCCTAACAACAACACCGGAGTGGCCGCCATGAAAACCGTCGCACAAGTGCTCAAAGCCAAGGACCAGAAGAATCAGGAGGTCCACACCATCAAGTCGCACCAGACGGTGATGGAGGCATTGATCCAGATGGCTGCCAAAAACGTCGGGGCCTTGCCGGTTGTGGACGAAGGCAAAGTCGTGGGAGTGATCAGTGAACGCGATTACGCGCGCAAGTTGATCCTCAAGGGGCGTTCTTCCGCGACCACTGCTGTGAGTGAAATCATGAGTTCGCCGGTGATTACCGTCGATACTCACCAGAGCGTCGAAAAGTGCATGAACATCATGACGGACGGTCACCTGCGCCACCTGCCCGTAGTCGAAGATGGCAAGCTGATCGGCCTGTTGTCCATCGGTGACCTGGTAAAGGAAGCCATTGCCGAGCAGGCTGACTTGATCAAACAACTGGAGCAGTACATCCGCGGCGAATAGGGGACCCCATGCTCGACACGCTGGAACATCAAGAAGACCACCTCGATACCCTGCACCGGGCGATGGCTGAGCGGCGCTTTGTGGTGCTGACCGGTGCGGGCATCAGTACGTCGTCGGGCATTCCTGATTATCGCGACAGCGAAGGTGTGCGTCGGGGCAAGGCGCCGATGATGTACCAGGAGTTCCTGGCCACGCCGCAAGCGCGGCGCCGCTACTGGGCGCGGGCAATGCTGGGTTGGCCACGGGTGCGCGTGGCGCAGCCGAACAAGGCTCACCTGGCACTGGCCACGCTGCAACAACGCGAGCGTATCAGCGGGCTGATTACACAGAACGTCGATACCTTGCATGACCAGGCCGGTAGCCAGGATGTGATCGAGCTGCATGGAAGTCTGCATCGAGTGCTGTGCCTGGATTGCCAACAGCGCAGCGAGCGCGATGTGATCCAGCGGGTGATGGAAGATCAGAACCCCTACCTGGCCGGCGTCGATGCCGTGCAAGCGCCCGATGGCGATACGCTGCTCGATCCTGCCTTTGAAGAACGCTTCCAAGTTCCCCACTGCCCGCACTGCAATGGCCAACGGTTGAAGCCCGACGTAGTGTTTTTCGGTGAGAACGTCGCCCAGGCCACAGCGGCCAAAGCAATGGCGGCGGTGCAGCAGGCTGAAGGGCTGCTGGTGGTGGGCTCATCGCTGATGGCCTATTCGGCATTTCGCCTGTGCAAGGCGACGGTGGAGCAAGGCAAGCCGGTGATTGCCATCAACCTGGGCAAGACACGCGGGGATGAGCTGTTGCAGATGAAGATCGAGGCGTCCTGTGAGCGGTTGTTGCCGTTGCTGGTCGAGCGATTGAGCCAGTAACACCGCCACAAACCAACGATGAACAGGGCTGTATGTGGGAGCGGGCTTGCTCGCGAAGGCGGTGCGTCAGTCAAAAGCGCTCCGGCTGACCCACTGCCTTCGCGAGCAAGCCCGCTCCCACAGGTTTCCATACTGAATTGATGACCTCGCCCCCTTCGACCAACCGCACAAAAAATGACGCCCAAGTCACGTTTTTCCGCATTCCCCCGCCCCCACAACGATTTATGTAGTGCTCAAAAAAAATCACTACATAATCGTTGACGTAACCTTTTTACCCTTGCATTATCGAGACGTCTCCCGGATCGGGAGCGTTGGTAACACGTGTTTTGAACAAGCTCGTCTGACCGCCGAGCTGTTTTTCCGGATGTGCACTGCCCACAAGGCAGATTGATGAAACTGACCGGCCCGCAAGGATCGGTACAAGAAGCTAAAACGCTGCTTGTCTTCGCGATGAAACCATTGCGTAGCCGTTCATCAGCAAGACCACATGCATCAGGTTCAAGACCCTGCCCGTATTCGGCAGACAGTCACTGACGCCCGGCTTTCAAGCCGGAGACACTAAGCAGTTTTAACGGAATCAACTGATAGATCGCCAACTGGTCAAGGGGCTTACATTATGAATCTGAACAACCAACCAACTATCGATGAATTGGCTGAGATGTTCGCAGCGCAGAAAGACACACTCGACGACCATATCCTGTGGGTCGAAAAATCGGGTCAAGTCCATATCGACTGCGTGGCGCCCCATACCCTTGAGGAAGAGTTCGATAAAAACAACCGCAACCTGGCGGCGCGCCTGAAAATGTATCGCCGCGGCCAGGGTTATGTTGGCAAGAAAGCGGCTGCCGATCAAAACTTTATCGAGCAGGTATTCGACACACTTAACAATGCCTGGGCATCTTTCAAAGACAGCTCGAACGTTAAAGTAATCGACCGCTATTACTAAGTAATATTCGACAACTAGTGGGCGCTGGCTCGTCGGCGATGGCGGTTTAATATTCAACACTGATGTTGAGTTTTAAATAGCCATCGTCGACGAGCCAGCGCCCACATTTGTTTTGCGTCGTGATCAAAACGATGGGAATCGGCCTTTGGCGGCTTCATCGCGAAAAATATCGAACAAGACCTGCGCAGCTGCCGATAATTCATGGCCCGGCTTGGTCAACACACCAATCGGTCGCTCGATCACCGGATCGCTCAACGTGATGCAATGGGCGCCCGCCTCTTCCATCTGTTTCGCGCACAACGCGGGTACGGCGCTGACGCCAAGGCCATTGGCAACCATCTTGCCCACCGTCGCCAATTGATGACTCTCCAGCGCTACCGGCAATTTCATCTGCAACGCGCCCAGGTGCTCCTCAAGCATCACCCGTACCGTGGAAGGCCGCTGCAGGGTAATGAACGGCTGCTCCAGCAAGGTTGGCCAGTCGATTTCGCTTCGCTGGGCCAACGGGGAATCTCCCGGCACTACCGCAATAAACCGGTCCAGATACAACGGGGTGAACGCCAGAGACGAACCCTCGGACGGCTCGAACGCCACGCCCAGTTCCACCTGACGGTCACGCACCATCTCCAGCACCTGCTCGTTGATCAGGTCATGTACCGTCACGTTCACTTGCGGGTAACGGGCGCGGAATATCTTCAGGATCGGTGGCAGCAAGTTGCCTGCAAACGACGGCATCGCCGCCACGGTGACCCGGCCACGCTGGAGGGTGAAACGCTGGCGCAGCTCGTCTTCGGCGTTGTCCCAATCGGCGATCAAGCGACGCGCCAGAGGCAACAACGACTCACCTTCAGGCGTCAGCGCGACATTGCGCGTATTGCGGCTGAACAAGCGCCCGCCTAACCCCTCCTCCAGCCCTTTGATAGTCAGGCTCAGCGCCGATTGAGAGAGGTGCAGGCGTTCGCAAGCAGCGGCGAAACTCAGGCTCTGGGCCACGGCGAGAAAGGCACGCATCTGTTTAACGGTCATAGGAAGCTCCACGCTGCCAGTCGGATGCTGCAAGTAAGGTTGCCGCATGTCTATGCTTGAAGCTTGCGGCTTAAAACCGATTATGCTGTTTTTCAAACCAATCAACCTTAAAAAACAACTTAACAAATCAATCCGTCGGCGCAACACTCGTGTCATTGGCTGGCCCACACACAATAAAAGAGGTGCATATGGCAGGTTTCGATAAACGCGTGGCGTCCTATGAAGAAGCACTGGCAGGCCTGGAAGACGGGATGACCGTGCTCTCCGGTGGTTTTGGCCTGTGCGGCATTCCGGAAAACCTCATTGCCGAGATCAAGCGCAAAGGCACCCGCGACTTGACGGTGGTTTCCAACAACTGCGGCGTCGATGGGTTTGGCCTCGGCGTGCTGCTGGAAGAAAAACAGATCAGCAAAGTGATCGCGTCCTACGTCGGTGAAAACGCCCTGTTCGAGAAGCAACTGCTCAGCGGCGAAATCGAAGTGGTACTGACGCCCCAAGGCACCCTGGCAGAAAAAATGCGCGCGGGCGGTGCTGGCATCCCGGCCTTCTTCACCGCCACCGGCGTCGGCACCCCCGTCGCCGAAGGCAAGGAAACCCGCGAATTCAATGGCCGCCCCTACCTGATGGAAGAGTCCATCACCGGCGACTTCGCCATCGTCAAAGGCTGGAAAGCCGACCATTTCGGCAACGTCATCTATCGCCACACCGCCCAGAACTTCAACCCGCTGGCTGCCACCGCCGGCAAGATCACCGTGGTCGAAGTTGAAGAAATTGTCGAACCGGGCGAGCTGGACCCGGCGCAGATCCACACTCCAGGCATCTACGTCGACCGGATCATCTGCGGCACCTTCGAGAAGCGCATCGAACAGCGCACTGTCCGCAAATAATCCGCCAGCTCAAATAATAAGGAGACAAACAATGGCCCTTACCCGCGAACAAATGGCTCAACGCGTCGCACGTGAAATGCAGGACGGTTTCTACGTCAACCTCGGCATCGGCATTCCGACCCTGGTGGCCAACTACATTCCCGAAGGCATGGAAGTGATGCTGCAGTCGGAAAACGGCCTGCTCGGCATGGGCCCGTTTCCTACCGAAGAAACCATCGATGCCGACATGATCAACGCCGGCAAGCAGACCGTGACTGCGCGCATCGGCGCCTCGATCTTCTCCTCCGCCGAGTCCTTCGCGATGATTCGCGGGGGCCACGTCGACCTCACCGTGCTCGGCGCGTTTGAAGTGGACGTACAAGGCAACATCGCCTCGTGGATGATTCCCGGCAAACTGGTCAAGGGCATGGGCGGCGCCATGGACCTGGTGGCCGGTGCAGAAAACATCATCGTGATCATGACCCATGCGTCCAAGGACGGTGAGTCCAAGTTGCTCAGCCAGTGCAGCCTGCCGCTGACCGGCGCCAAGTGCATCAAGCGTGTATTGACGGACCTGGCTTACCTTGAGATCGAAAATGGCGCTTTTGTCCTCAAGGAACGCGCACCTGGCGTCAGCGTTGAAGAGATTGTGAGCAAGACCGCCGGTAAACTGATCGTCCCGGACCACGTTCCAGAAATGCACTTCCAGTGAGGACAGATTCCATGCAAGACGTCGTGATTGTTGCTGCCACCCGCACCGCCGTGGGCAGCTTTCAAGGTTCGCTGGCCAGTATCCCGGCACCGGAACTGGGCGCGGCCGTGATCCGTCGCCTGCTGGAGCAGACCGGCCTGGACCCGGCTCTAGTGGATGAAGTCATCCTCGGCCAGGTACTCACCGCAGGCAGCGGCCAGAACCCTGCGCGCCAGGCCTCGATACTCGCCGGTCTGCCCCACGCCGTGCCGGCCCTGACCCTGAACAAAGTCTGCGGCTCGGGCCTCAAAGCCCTCCACTTGGGCGCCCAGGCCGTCCGTTGCGGCGACGCCGACGTGATCATCGCCGGCGGCATGGAGAACATGAGCCTGGCGCCGTACGTATTGCCCGCTGCACGCACCGGTCTGCGCATGGGCCATGCCAAAATGCTCGACAGCATGATCACCGACGGCCTGTGGGATGCGTTCAACGACTACCACATGGGCATCACCGCCGAGAACCTGGTAGACAAGTACGGTATCAGCCGTGAAGCCCAGGATGCTTTCGCCGCTGCCTCCCAGCAAAAAGCCGCTGCGGCTATTGAAGCCGGTCGGTTTGTTGATGAGATCACCCCGGTCCTGATCCCCCAGCGCAAAGGCGACCCAGTGGCCTTCGCGGTCGATGAACAACCACGCGCCGGCACCACCGCCGAATCCCTGGCCAAGCTCAAACCCGCATTCAAGAAAGACGGCAGTGTCACCGCCGGCAACGCTTCCAGCCTCAACGACGGCGCCGCTGCAGTGTTATTGATGAGCGCCGATAAGGCCAAAGCCCTCGGCCTGCCTGCACTGGCGCGTATCGCCAGCTACGCCAACGCCGGCGTCGACCCCGCGCTCATGGGCATCGGCCCGGTGTCGGCCACTCGCCGCTGCCTGGACAAGGCCGGCTGGAGCCTGGGCGACCTGGACCTGATCGAAGCCAACGAAGCCTTTGCCGCGCAATCTTTGGCGGTGGGCAAAGAGCTGGAGTGGGACGCCGAGAAGGTCAATGTCAATGGCGGTGCCATCGCCATCGGCCACCCGATCGGTGCCTCGGGTTGCCGCGTGCTGGTGACATTGCTGCATGAAATGATCAAGCGCGACGCCAAGAAAGGCCTGGCGACGCTGTGCATCGGTGGCGGTCAAGGTGTAGCCCTCGCCCTCGAACGCAGCTGATCCAAAGAGCAACAGGAGCAAAGGCTCGGTTCCACGAAAACCGGGCCTTTTCTTTTTTAAGCCGTCCCCATGAAAAACCACCGTCCAACTGTGGGACCTGGCTTGCCTGCGATAGCGGGTCGACCGTTGGCAAATGTGCTGGCTGACCCTGCGCTTTCGCAGGCAAGCCAGCGCCCACAATGATCTCTATTGTTAGTCCGTGCGTGGCACCGCAAACACGGCAGTCGCTCGCGCCACGACATTCTCCCCCACCTGCAAGCTCACCGTGGCAAACGCCATCTGCCGCCCGCGTTTGTGATGCTCCAACCGCACCACAATCCAGTCGCCCACCTGCACCGGCCCCAGGTAATTCAACGTCATGCTCGCGGTAATCAACGGCAACGGCGGCTCACTGGAAAACGCCATCGCATAGCCCATGCCGACATCCGCCAGGGTCGCCAATACCCCGCCATGCACCGTGCCGCGCCCATTCGCGTGGCGGTTATCGGAGCGCAGGCCTATTTCCAGATCCAGGCCTTCGCCCCGGCAATAAGCTGGGCCCAGCAAGTCGAGCAGCGGGCTACTGCGCGGCAGCGAAACAAACCCTTCGGGCACAGCGTAGGCAGTCATGGCAAATTCATCCTTGGCGTAAGGTCTGAGGTGTACGCCCCGCCCTCTGCGGAGGCCATCATCATCAGTCACGCAAATCCTGCGCGATGCTTTGCGTAAATCCGCCAGACCCGCTTTAATCGCGGGCAATTTCCCCTGCATATCCAAGGAACAGCAATGCGCCACCTGGACGGCACAACACAACCGCTTCTTTTGATCTTGCTGGCCGCACTGGCCTTGGCCGGCTGTTCGCCCAAGGAGCACTCCCGTGCCACTGTCATCAATGGCGAACAAGGCCGAGCCGGCGCGCAATTGGCTTATGAGCACGAGCTGACCCTGGCGCTGCCCGGCGCCCTGCTTGCACCGCGCATGCAGGCCACCCGCGAGGCCTGTGAGTCGGCACGCTTTGGCGCCTGCAATATTCTGGGCATCACCGAAGATGGCAACGGTGGCGAGATCATCCTGCGCATTGCACCCACCGGCGTGGAGCCGATGGTCGCGCTGGCCGCAGAAGGTGGAACACTCGGCCAGCGCATCACCACCGCCGAAGACCTGGCTGACGCGGTCGCCGATGTGCGCCGTCGCCAGGATCGCCTGCAAGCCCAGCAACAGCGCCTCGATGAGCTGGCCAAGCGCAAGGACATCAGCGTCAGCGACCTGATCGCTTTAACCAAGGAGCAGGCGGGCGTTGAAAACGAACTGCAGGCACTCGCCCAGGTCGCCGCCGGCCAACAACGCCGCCTTGATACTAACCGCGTGACCCTGAGTTTCCGTTCCTCCGATGGCGCGAACCAGCCGTCACGCTTCAGCCGGATCTTCAGCAACCTGGGCGACAACCTGGTGGACGGCACAGCAGATGCACTGGAACGCGCCAGCTATGTACTGCCGTTCGTGATCCTGGCGTTTCCGGTGATGTGGTTATGGGTCTGGTTATGGCGTCGGTTTGTGGTGGCTGGCAGGCGTACTGCTGCAAACGAGCTTTCTGTGGCGAGCGGGCTTGCCCCGCATTCGGCTGCCAAGCAGCCCCAGAACCAGGCACCGAGTGATGACTGACACACTGCGTTCGGCTTGACAGGGGGCTGCTTCGCAGCCCAACGCGGGGCAAGCCCGCTCGCCACAATAAGCCGCTCGCCACGACACGCCCGCCAGCGATAATCAGCGCTTCATGCAGCGCTGATACCGATCATCCACGCGCTTGGCGAACCACGCGGTGGTCAGGTTGCGAGTGATCTTCGGGCTCTTCAACACGATGCCTGGCAGTATCGCCCGTGGCATTGGCTTGCCGGCCGCTTTATCAGCCAGCGCGTACACGCGTTTGTAGAGGGTGGTCTCCTCAAAGTCCAATTGCTCACCCTTCTCCAACTGGCTGCGGATGGTCGGATTGCGCATGTCCAACTTGGCCCCCAGGGAGCGCACCGCCAACTCAGTGGTGCCCGGCAACAATGAGCCATAGCGAATCAAGTCGCCATCCAACGCCAGCTCGGTGCCAGTAATGCGGCTGACGGCAGCCTGGAACGCAGCGTTGCGGCTGGCGTACCAACCGGCGTTGAAGTCAGCAAAGCGGTACAGCGGCTGGTCATAACTGACCGGGTAGCCCAGCAAGTGGGCGATGCCGAAATACATGCCGCCGCGCCGCGTGAAGACTTCACGGCGAATCGTGCCGTCCACCGTGTAGGGATAACCCCGCGCCTGTTTCTGTGCAAAGTCGATGCTGACTTGCATCGGGCCTGCGGTATGCACCGGGTTGAAACCGCCAAATAAGGTATTACCCAGAGGCACCACGCTGATGAAATCGTCGAAGATTGCGCTCAGGTCCTTCTCCGTGCGTGCAGCACTCAAACGCTCGGCGTAGGACTTACCGGTAGGCGAGCGCAGTTGCAGTGCGCTGCGCACCACAAAGGCTGGCACATGGACCTTGCCGGCACGGCGCAGGATTTCATCCTGGGCGATCTTGCCCATGTTTGGCACCGGCGGGTCGACCTGGTAGGTGGACTCTTGCTCGGTGACTGCCAGCACAGCACAGATATTTTCGGTGCTGGGGTAGATTTTCTGAGTGTCGAAGGCGGTGTAGATGTCTTGTGCCCAGCCACCACGGTCCGGCACCGTCGCCGGCAGCAGGCGCACGATCTGCGCTTTCACCTCGGCCTCGCTACGCTCCGGCTGTTGCGGACTGCGTGAAGTGGAGCAACCGGCCAGCACCAGCAACGTGGTGAGGCACAGGATCAGGCGGCTTGAATACATGGGGCTTCCTTGGATAACGACGGGCCGGGCATTGCGGATATCGACAGGTAAGTCTAACCGGGGTTCGCCGACCTGCCGCACTCGCCAATCGCAAACTAACGTGACAGGATCTGTCATCGACCATTCCTACAAGGAGTTTGAATGCCATGCTCAGTGTGAACTTCCTCGTCACCTGCCTGATCGTCGTGCTGATCCCCGGCACCGGTGTGATCTTTACCGTCTCCACCGGCCTCACCGCCGGCAAGCGCGCCAGCGTATTTGCTGCGCTGGGTTGTACCGCAGGCATCCTGCCCCACTTGCTGGCATCGGTGCTCGGCCTCTCTGCCCTGCTGCACACCAGCGCGTTGGCGTTTGAAGTGCTCAGGTACGCGGGCGTTGCCTACTTGCTCTACCTGGCCTATGCCACCTGGCGTGATCGCTCGGCCTTCGCGATGAATGACGCACCGACTGCAACCACAGCGCGCGGCCTGATGATCCGTGGTTTCCTGTTGAACATCCTCAACCCCAAGCTGACGATTTTCTTCCTGGCCTTTCTGCCCCAGTTTGTTACCCCAGGCAGCATCTCGCCCGCCGTGCAAATGCTGGTACTGAGCGCAGTATTCATGGCGATGACGTTTGCGGTTTTCGTCATCTATGGCTTGTTGGCCAATGGCTTTCGCCGCGCCGTGATCGAATCGCCGCGCGTGCAGAACTGGTTGCGCCGCAGTTTTGCGGCAGCCTTTGCAGGGTTGGGTTTGAACCTGGCATTTGCGCAGCGCTGACAAGGACTACCGAAACGTCCCACGCAACACCCGGATAACCTCTACAGATACCACCTGAAAACCTCGGCAAAGTCCTTCGCCTGATCACACAGTGCGAGGGATTGCAGATGGTTTTTTCCGTTAAAGCCCCAGTTATTGGGGCTGTCTTTTGATCGCCCCCACCAGCCGACACATTGGCCTTCTGGTACTGGCCGTGATGGATTCAGAGACGCGAGACGTCGAATCCGTTCTCAGCGATTTCAAACGCTGCCTCAATACCTACGAGCTCTGGGCCGAAAGCTACATCAGCTTTTCGGCACTGGATGTCGATCAGGTATTCAAGGTCGGGGATGAGGTGGCACTCGTCGCGCCGATCAACCGCTCCATCCTGCCCAGCTCGGCCGTTGCGGTCTGCAAGCAGGACGGCACCCTGACCCTGGTGCACATGTTCCAGAGTTCTCAATTTGTACCCATCGGCAACACGCCAGTGGTGTTGCAAACCATCGACCCCAACGGTGGCCCCCTGGGCGACCCCATCAAAAAATTTATCGGCCCCAGTGGCATTCTGAAAATCACCGAGTGCGATCGTAACCAGAAGTACCGAGTCAATTTTTACCCCAACGTTTCTAAAGAACACTTCAAGGCCTTATATGCCTCCTATCAGTCGGTCATCACCTCGCTGGAGCACTGGCTGCGCACGGAGTGGCGCGCCACGTTCGGGCCACTGTGGAATAAATACTCCGAAGCAAACTTCCTCAAACGCTACCTCTTACTGCACCAGGCCTACGCCAAAGGGTTTGGCGATGCACTTGGCTCACTCTGGGACACGCTCAAACTGCTGTTTGAGTGGCTTACCCACCCACTGACATATGCCGAACAGCTGCTGCACTACCTGACCCAGGCCGAGTTCGGAAAGCTGCTGAATGTCAGCGCCGAAATGCTCGCGAAAGGTTTGCTGGTACTCAGTGATGAGCCTCTGCTGTTCATCTACCTGGCGGCAATGGTCAGTTGGATGCGGATGATGCCGCCGCCACTCATGAATGAGTTGCTGGGCTCGATCAGCCTTGAAGTGCTGATCAACGTGTTGCTGTGCCTTGCCACTGCCGGGATGGGCCTGGTGATACGCCTTGGCAGCAAGGTGCTGGGCAGCATCAAGTCTCATCGTGCGCGCCGGTGGCTGGAGCACATGGCCAAGCAGTTCGGAAAATCTCAGTTGGGTGAGCATGTTGAGGCGGCCAAGCCGATATTGCTCGGTAGCCCGGCAATCCAGATTCAGACGGTGCCAGTTGCGCCGTTAAAAGCTGGAGACAACCTGATTACGAACGCGGTGTCGATGGTTCGCAGCAAGACGCAGAAGACGGTGCTCGTGCGGCAAGAGTATGTCGATGATGTGCCTGTCGCTGCGAAAAATCCGCAGGGAGATGCGGCGGCGCCTGCCGACAAAACCGCCACCCATGGCTGCCCGGTGTCGATGGTCACCGGGGAGGAATTACTGACGCTTACCGATGGCGCGCTGGACGGGATATTGCCGTTTGAGTGGACGCGGTTGTATCGCACCAGTGCGGTGGAAGTGGATTGTGGGTTGGGGTTTGGCTGGAGTCATGCGCTGGCGCAGCGGTTGGTGGTGACGGGTGACTCGGTGGTTTGGACGGATCATGAGAATCGGTCGACTGCCCTGCCCTTGCCTACCGCCGCTCGACCGGCGATCACCAACAGCTTGGCTGAAGCGGCGATCTATTTGGGTACCCTGCCCGATGAGTTGGTGCTGGCCCAGGCGTCGCGTTTCTACCATTTCCGCGA
Organism: Pseudomonas sp. LBUM920; assembly: GCF_003852315.1. Classification (NCBI taxonomy): domain Bacteria; kingdom Pseudomonadati; phylum Pseudomonadota; class Gammaproteobacteria; order Pseudomonadales; family Pseudomonadaceae; genus Pseudomonas; species Pseudomonas edsoni (SeqCode). The sequence goes on along the minus strand of NZ_CP027762.1, from coordinate 2,282,346 downwards.
CGGTGTGCTGACAGCGATCAGCGACGCGTATGACAACCGGCTGCGGATTATTCGTGATCGTTTGGGGCGGATTGAGCGGCTGGATAACGGTGTAGGCCGGTCTTTGTTTTTGCGCTATGAACTGGGCCGCATTGTGGCGGTTGACTATCAGGTTCATCGCGCCAAAGGCCGTGAGCCGTATGTGTGGGTGACGGAGCAGAACGTCGTTTCCTACGCCTATGACGACGCTGGCCGATTGGTTTCGGCGACCAATGCTGTAGGTGAAAGCGAGGTTTATCGGTACGACGATCAGCACGTCATTCTTGAGCGGCAGCTGGCCGGTGGGGCGAGTTTCTTTTGGGCGTGGGAACGGTCTGGCAAGGCCGCGCGATGTGTTCGGCACTGGGCCAGTTTTTCGCAGATGGACACGCGGTATGCGTGGGAAGACGGCGGCAGGGTCACGGTTCACAACGCTGATGGTAGCCAGGAAGTGTATGTCCACGATCAGCGGGCGCGGCTGGTGCAGCGGATTGATCCCAATGGCGCGGAGCATTTCAAATCCTACGATGACAAGGGCCGGCTGACGGTTGAGCAGGATCCGCTGGGGGCGGTGACGGCGTATCAGTATGACGACGCCGGACGTTTGGTGGCGTTGTTTCCTGGGGAGGATGAGCCGACTTCCTACGAGCATGACAACGGGTTCGTACGGGTCGTACGGCGGGGTGAAGCGGTTTGGAAGTATGAGCGTAACGAACAAGGCGACGTTACGCGTCAGACAGATCCTGACGGCCACATTACAGACTACACCTACGACAAACACGGGCAGCTGATTGGGGTTTGGTACCCGGATAACGGGTCTCATCGGCTGGTCTGGAATGAGCGTGGACAGCTCGTTGAGGAACAACTGCCGAATGGTGGGGTTAAGCGTTATCGCTATGACGATGTTGGACGACAAGTTGCGCGTGAGGATGAGCATGGCGCGCTGACGAAGTATCAATGGGACGCCGCAGGGCGCTTGTTGAAACTCACCAAGCCCAATGGAGAGACGCGAGAATTCAGCTACAACCCCTACGGAAAAATCACCTCCGAACGTGATGAACTGGGCCACGTCACTCGTTACGAATATGCCGACGGTTTGCATCTGATCAGCCGCCGTCTCAACGCCGATGGCACCCAGGTTAAATACCGCTACGACAACGTGCGGTTATTGCTGACCGAAATCGAAAACGAAGTCGGCGAAACCTACCGGCTGGATTACCATCCCAACGGCCTGATCCAGCAGGAAATCGGCTTTGACGGCCAGCGTACGGCGTACGTCTACGACCTCAACGGCAACCTGCTGGTAAAGACCGAACACGGCGACGATGGCAGTCAGTTCATTACCCGCTACGAGCGAGACCCTTCCGGCCGCCTTGTACGAAAAACCCTGCCAGACGGTGGAGTGGTCGATTACGCCTACGACCGCCAGGGCAACCTCCTCAGCGTCGACGACGGCCACTGGGCGTTAGCCTACGAATACGACAGCCAAAACCGCCTCATCGCCGACCACCAAGGCTGGGGCACCCTGCGCTACGGCTACGACGCCTGCGGCCAACTGAAAAACCTGCGCCTGCCGGATAACAACCGCCTCACCTTCAACCACGACAAAAGCGGCCACCTCGCCACCGTCGAGCTGAATGGCAAAACCCTAACATCCCACCTCTTCAACACCGGAAAAGAGCGCCAACGCCAACAAGGCCAACTGCTCAGCCATTACGACTACGACGACCAAAACCGTCTACACGCCCACGCAGTCACCCAACAGGAGCACAAGCTCTACCGCCGCCACTACGACTACGACAAATCCGGCAACCTCACCCGCCTGCTCGATACGCGCAAAGGTGAACACCACTACCACTACGACCCCCTCGCCCGCCTGACTCGAGCGGATCACTCGCAAGACGTGCAAGAGCGCTTCGGCCACGACCCGGCCGGCAACCTGCTGATGCAGGACCGACCCGGTCCGGACATCGTGGCGGGAAATCGGTTGGTGATTCAGGGCGATCATCATTACGACTATGACGCGTTCGGCAATCTGATCCGCCAAAGACGCGGTAAAGGCCATCAACTTGTCACCGAATATCGCTACGACTGCCAGCACCGACTTATCGGCATTAGCCAGCCGAACGGGAAAACAGCCAGCTATCGCTATGACCCGTTTGGTCGGCGGATCAGCAAAACCGTCGACGACCTAACCACGGAGTTTTTCTGGCAAGGCGACAAGCTGGTTGCGGAGCATCACGCGGACAGGCATCGCAGTTATATCTACGAGCCGGACAGTTTCCGCCCGCTGGTCCTGCTGGAGGGCTTTGGTCCAAAAAATACCCAGCCGTTCCACTACCAACTCGACCACCTCGGCACCCCGCAGGAACTCACCGCCCCCGACGGCGAAATCGTCTGGTCCGCACACTACCGCGCCTATGGCCAGATCAGCCGCCTCGACATAAACAAAGTCGACAACCCGCTGCGCTTCCAAGGCCAATACTTCGACGAAGAAAGCGGGCTGCACTACAACCGCCATCGCTACTACAATCCAGATATTGGTCGTTACCTGACGCCGGACCCGGTGAAGCTGGCGGGTGGGATCAACGCGTACCGGTACGCGCCCAATCCTACAGGGTGGGTTGACCCGCTGGGATTGAACACATGCCCTGGTGAAGGTGGGTGCAAGCTTAAAGTAACATCTGCTGATGAGCCTTCGACAAAAGCGAACGTTTACAAAAACGAACCTGAACCACCACAATCAAGTGATGACGAGGACTACTTATTTCGGGGAGATAGGAAACATCCGGATGAAGTTTTTAGAACGGGGTTCAAGAGCAAGGGAGAAAGCAACGACCTTTACCTTCACGCTCTAAACAGTAACGATCCGCCTAGTAACTTTATAAGCACCTCTCCATCAAGACTCACCGCTATAGATTTTTCAACCGGGTTCGGCACGAGGGACGGATATTTATACGTTATAAAAAGCATACCGGGCCATGATGTAAATTTAGAACTCGGCAAAATGACACCATTCTCTAATGAGAAAGAATTTGCAATCCATCACAAAATAGACCCAGAGGACATTTTGGGCATGACACCTGTAAAAAGTGACGGAAGCTATGTAGGGTACTCAATTCCCAACCGGAACAAGAAATAGTATGAATACGCAAAAAATAAAAGTAGCTATCGGCAATCAGAGATTGGAAGTTACCGTTAAATATAGTGTTGAGAATCTCTCAATGACATTTTCCGAGGCTGAAAATTTCAAAAAAATCTACACGGGAAAGGATATTTTTGTGTGCTTAGCGAAGGTCAGGGCAGACTTCCCTCATATTACATTTCTTTGTAAGGGAGCAAAAATAAATGTCATGCCGTCGAGAATGGCCTCTCAAATGAGCAATGGGCTTGTTGCATATGAAATGACATTAGGCAAACAAGCATCACGGGCTGATATTGTTCATATATTTGATTATGAAGAAAATAACCTAACGAACAACCCACAAGAACAAGTGGATTTTTTCAAAAGCTGGATAAAATCATTAGATGCAAGCGGTTATGAGAAATTCAACTAATACAATAAATCATTAAAAACGGAACACGTGAAAACGCAATCATCGAATACGAAGGGTGCAAACCCATCCTTTACCTACTGATGAGCGATGAAACACGAAGCGCCTACACAGCACTGGACCTCTACGACTGCTTCGGTTTAATGAGGGCAGACTTTAAACATATTAAGTTTTTATGCAAGGGCGCAAAAATCAATGTCCACCCATGAGGGATGTCTTCGCATATGTCTACCGGACTTGTCGCCTACGAGATGACTATGGGAGTTCCGGACGGTGAGCTTGTGCCTATTTTCTCTTATGAAGAGAGCGATCTCACCAACGACATACGGGAGCAACACGATTTTTGCTAAAACTAGGCTGACTCGGTATAGGTGCAGTTAGAAGCGCCTGCGGCGAGCAACCTCTCTCGCCACAGGATCACAAGCCCAAATCAAATCCCCGCCAACGCCAAATCCATCGCAAAGTAAGTAAAAATCAAATCCGCACCCGCACGCTTGATCGACCCCAACGTTTCGCGCACCACCCGCGCCTCATCAATCGCCCCTGCCTGGGCACCAAACTTGATCATCGCGTACTCACCACTCACCTGATACGCCGCCACCGGCAAACGCGAGGCTTCGCGGATGTCGCGGATGATGTCGAGGTAGGCACCGGCTGGCTTGACCATCAGCGCGTCTGCGCCTTCCTGTTCATCGAGCAGCGATTCGCGCACGGCTTCGCGGCGGTTCATGGGGTTCATCTGGTAGCTTTTGCGGTCGCCTTTGAGCGCGCTGCCGCCGGCTTCGCGGAACGGGCCGTAGAGGGCCGAAGCGAATTTGGTGGAGTAGGCCATGATCGGAATATGCGTGAAGCCCGCATCGTCCAGGGCGCGGCGGATCGCTTGGACTTGACCGTCCATGGCGGCGGACGGTGCGATCACATCAGCACCGGCGCGGGCGGCGGCTACGGCTTGTTTGCCGAGGTTGACCAGGGTCGCGTCGTTGTCGACGTGGGCGCCGTGCATCACGCCGCAATGGCCGTGGTCGGTGTATTCGCAGAAGCAGGTGTCGGACATCACGATCATTTCCGGCACGGCATCCTTGATGATCGAGGACATGCGCGAGACCAGGCCGCGTTCTTTCCAGGTGTCGCTGCCGTTGGCGTCCAGGTGGTGGGACACGCCGAACGTCATTACTGACTTGATCCCGGCGCGGGCATAGCGCTCGATCTCAGCGGCCAATTTCTTTTCAGGAATACGCTGCACACCCGGCATGCTGGTGATCGGCACAAAGTCGTCAATTTCTTCTTCGACGAAAATCGGCAGTACCAAATCGTTGAGGGTGAATTCGGTTTCCTGGAACAAGCCACGCAGCTCCGGAGAGCGGCGCAGGCGGCGTGGACGGGCTTGGGGGAACTGGCTGGTCATGGCTGTCCTGAATAGCGGCAGAAATAGTTGGGGCGAAAGCTTATGCCCCTTGGCCCCGGCAGCACAAACGCCAAGGGGCCAACAGTGTATTGCGCAGCTCGTAACAATTCATTGATCTAGAGCTGTACTCGCCCTTCGATGCACACCGCAACCGCACCACCGACCCAGACGTCATCGCCATGGCGATCCACGCGTATACGCCCGGCGCGCCCCATGGCCGTGCCTTGGCTGACCACGTAACAGTCGGGCGCCAGCCCCTCGCTCAACAGCCATTGGGCAATACCGGCATTCAGGCTGCCAGTGGCGGGGTCTTCCTGAGCGCCGTCGCCGGCGATAAAGCCGCGGACTTCGAAGTGCGTGTCCACGGCGTCGCGCGCCGGGTCACAAGCTGCAATGACGCCAATCGCCAGACCGTGCAGTTGCGAGTAGTCCGGGCGCAAAGCAAGCACTTGGTCACGATCGGCCAACATCACCGCCAGCCAGCCCGCGCCATTGTCGACCCATCGACTGCTCACGATGGCTTCGGGCGCCAGGCCCAAACCCAGGCGCACGCGCTCAAGCAGCGGTGCATCCACCGGGCCGGTGCGCAACAACGGCGGCGCAATGAACGCCAACTCGCCGCCTTCACGACGGACACGCACCAGGCCGATTTCGCACTCCTGGATAATCTCATCGCCCTTCGGCACGCCGCCCGCCTGCAACCAGGCATGGCAACTGCCCAGCGTCGGGTGCCCGGCGAACGGCAGCTCTGTGAGCGTGGTGAAAATTCTTACCCGATAGTCAGCCCGAGGATCACGCGGCGTCAGCAAAAACGTGGTCTCGCTCAGGTTGGTCCAGTTAGCAAAATCGGCCATCTGCTGGTCAGTAAGGCTGTCAGCGCCCAGCACCACTGCCAGTGGGTTGCCCTTGAGCGAAACGCTGCTGAATACATCCAGTTGCTTGAAATCAAAAGTCGGCATGCTTCAACGCTCTAGGGTCACGCAGGTATGTTCAAGCCACGAATTACCGCCGGACGTGCGACAAAGCCGTCCAGCGCGCGCAGCACATTAGGAAAGTCGGCGATGCCAACCAGATCGCCGGACTCATAAAAGCCGATCAGGTTGCGAATCCACGGAAAGGTGGCGATGTCGGCGATGCTGTACTCGTCACCCATGATCCAGGTGCGGCCCAGCAGGCGTTTTTCCAGCACTTCCAGTAATCGCCGGGACTCGGCGACGTAGCGATCACGCGGTCGTTTATCTTCGTACGCCTTGCCGGCAAATTTGTTGAAGAACCCGACCTGGCCGAACATCGGGCCGATACCGGCCATCTGGAACATCAGCCATTGAAGGGTTTCATAGCGGGTGGCCGGGTCTTCGGAAAGCAGCTGGCTGGTTTTTTCCGCCAGGTAAATCAGGATCGCACCGGATTCGAACAACGCCAGCGGCTGACCGCTCGGGCCGTTGGGGTCGATGATCGCGGGAATCTTGTTATTGGGGTTCAGCGACAGAAATTCCGGGGACAACTGGTCCTGGGTCTCGAAACTGACCTTGTGCGCCTCGTAGGGCAGGCCCAGCTCTTCAAGCATGATCGACACTTTGACGCCGTTGGGCGTGGGCAGCGAATAGAGCTGCAAACGCTCCGGATGCTGGGCGGGCCATTTGCTGTTGATCGGGAAAGCGGCGAGTGCATTCATCGGGAAATCCCCAGGCGGAAAGTCCCCATGATAGCCACCCCACCGCCGTCCTGCATGGGTCATCATTGCGCAACATAACCACGCTATCGTGCGCGCAGGCGAACCAAAATGCCGATATGCACTCTTAAGTGCGCCATTACGGTGAAAGGAGACACCCTGTTACATCGACACGGAAAAACCGCAGGACGCCGGATGCGTCGCTGGGTCCCGGCTTGTCCGCCTTAATCCGATGCACTGAAGACTCGAACCTAATGACAATCAAGCCTCTGTGCCTTGCGCAACGCCTTAAACGTTACTCATACATCATGTTGCCGCTGCTTTTGGCAGGCGGCGCCATCGGCCTGAGCCTGGAGTCGCGCATCAGCAGCGCTGGCCCGGTGGATGGCGTGCAAACCCTGGTATTTCTACGCCACGGCGAAAAACCCGTCGGCGGCCTCGGCCAGCTCAATTGCCAGGGTCTGAACCGCGCAATGAACCTGGCCACCGTGCTGCCGGAGAAATTCGGCAAAGCCAATTTCGTGTTTGCGCCCAACCCGACGCGTAATGTCGAAGAAGGCGAGCACGATAATTCCTACAGCTACATTCGACCGCTGATGACCATCAGCCCCAGCGCGATCAAGCTGGGCCTACCGGTAAACATCAAATTCTCGGCCAACGACACCAGCGCCCTCGCCGACGAACTGGTGGAAGACAAGTATCACAACGCGATCATCTACACCGCCTGGTCGCACGGCTACCTGCCGGAATTGATCAACAAAGTCGCCAGTGAGGCTTCGGGTGAAAAACACACCATCACCGACGATTGGTCGGGCAGTGACTTCGACACGCTGTATGTGCTGACGCTGACCTGGCACAACGGCAAGGCGTCGCTGCTGAGCCGCAACTACAAGCAAGGCCTGGATAACGGCCAGCAGACATGCCCGGATGCAACTCAGGTCAGCGCAGATATCTGAAGCCGGCGCGGCACAAGCGTATGATGCGTCGCTATTGAATCATCTGCGGATCAGCACCATGCCCAACCTCCTCTCCACCCAGCCCAACCGGGGCTGGTCGTTCTGGTGGAAACCAGCGCTGTTCCTGCTGGTGGCCTGCATCGGCCTCTACTACGTTAAATGGTCGCCCTACTACCTCAAGGCATTCGTCGCGGCGGATAACCACAGCATCGGTGCCTCGATTCTCAATGACCAGCAAACCGCGCCCCTGACCGCCGCGCTGGCCTACGCCCAGGTGTATTTCCTGGCGATCTGGAAAGCTGCGGTTCTGGCGGTGATTCTGGGTTCGCTGCTGCAAGTGTTGATTCCCCGCGACTGGCTGCTGCGCCTGTTTGGCCGTGCCGGGCTGGGTTCGACCCTGCGCGGTGGGCTGTTCGCCCTGCCGGGGATGATGTGCAGTTGCTGCGCCGCACCTGTGGCGGCGGGCATGCGCCGTCAAAACGTGTCGGTGGGTGCGGCGTTGGCGTTCTGGATCGCTAACCCGGTGTTGAATCCGGCAACGCTGGTGTTCATGGGCTTTGTATTGGGCTGGGGCTTTACCGCATTGCGGCTGGTGGCGGGGATTGTGCTGGTGGTCGGGGTGTCGTTGGTGGCACAGCGCATTGCCCGGCCCGATCAGGTGCCCGAAGCCGCATTGAACGCGGTCGCCGACGCCAGCCTGAGCGAATCGCAACCGTTCCTGAGCCGCTGGTTGCGCACCTTGTGGCAGCTGTTCTGGAGCACGATCCCGATCTACATCATTGCCGTGCTGGTACTGGGCGCCGCGCGGGTCTGGCTGTTTCCCCATGTCGATGGGGCCATGGCCAACAGCCTGATGTGGCTGGTGCCACTGGCAATCGTCGGTACGCTGTTCGTGATTCCTACAGCCGCCGAAATCCCTATCGTACAAACCATGATGACCCTGGGCATGGGCACCGGTCCGGCCGTGGCCTTACTGATGACCCTACCGAGCGTGAGCCTGCCGTCACTGTTGATGCTGCGCAAGGATTTCGATGCGCGAGTGCTGGTGACGGTGGCCGTGCTGACCATGGTAGTGGGCGTGGTGTGCGGGTTGATCGGGGCGGTCATCCTGTAGATTTCGGGTGAGGTTAAAGGCGCTTTCGCGAGCAAGCCCGCTCCCACATTTGACCGCGTTTATCCAATAGGAACATGGTCGAAATGCCGGGGCGGGCTTGCTCGCAAAAGAGGCCCTTAACCACCGCTGATTATTCTGCCTTGCCACTGCGCTCGCGCAAGTACTCCACCACGGCGCCCTGCTCGCCCGCAAACTCGATCCGCGCACCTTTGCGTTCTCGCTGAAAGGCATACATCGGGTCGTAATACTCACGCAGCAAACCTTCGATCCACACCCGGTGCAGGTCCACTGCACCACTGCGGGCCTGTTCCGCCAGGGCATCTTGCAAGATCGCCTGCAGCCGCTGGAAGCGCTCGCCACCCAGGCGTTTATGGATATTGGCCAGGCTCTGGGTCAAGCGCTCGGCGAACAGTGCCTGACCGCTTTCGCCAAACACCTGAATGAACTCGGCGCAGAGGTCGACCACATAATCCCGCAGGATTCGTTCTACGCGGCCTTCAACGCTGTCTTCCAACCACACCATCGAAAACGTCTGCATGCTCTGGTGCAAGGGTAACGGCAGCGCACAGCTGCCGATCATGCGGCTTTCGTCCTCGACCACGAATTGCTCGATACCACCCGCGCGTTTTTTTAGCAGGTCCACAGCCAAACGGTTTTCGAAGTCGATGTTGGACGGCTGCGCGGTGGCGCGCTTGCCAAAGCTGGAGCCGCGATGGTTGGCGTGGCCTTCCAGGTCCAATGCGTTGCGCAATTGGCCGAGCACTTCGGTCTTGCCGGTGCCGGTCATGCCGCCAAGCAGCACAAAATCACACTGCGCAGTCGCCTGCTCCAGCGTTTCCAGCAGGAAAGTACGCATGGCCTTGTAGCCACCGCCGACTCGCGGGTACTCGATACCGGCTTCGGTCTTCAACCATTGCTGCACGATCTGCGAACGCAGCCCACCGCGGAAGCAGTACAAGTAGCCCTCAGGGTGGGCCTCGGCAAACTGCGCCCACTGTTCAATACGCTCGGCCTTGATCGCGCCGGACACCAGTTCATGCCCCAGCACGATAGCGGCTTGCTGGCCTTGCTGTTTGTAACAGGTACCGACCCGCTGGCGCTCGTCGTCGGTCATCAGCGGCAGGTTGACCACACCGGGGAATGCGCCTTTGGTGAACTCGATCGGCGCGCGGGTATCCATCATCGGCCGGTCGTTGAGGAAGATGTCGCGGTAGTCGGTGATGTCAGTTGCCATCAAAACACCTCTACCGCGTGGGTCTGTCGCTCAACCAGTTCGCCGATGGGCTCAAGGCTCAGGTCCAGTTCGGCGGCCACGGTGTGGAATTCGGCGTCGCCTTCGGGGGTAACGGCGATCAGCAGGCCGCCGCTGGTTTGCGGGTCACAGAGCACGCGCTTGTGCAGTTCTTGCAGGCGCCCGAGCTTGCTCGAATAACTGTCGAAGTTACGCAAGGTGCCACCGGGCATACAGCCTTGATCGAGGTAGTCCTCGATCCCGGCCAGGCGTGGGACCTTTTGGTATTCGATGCGCGCCGTGAGACCACTGCCGTCAGCCATTTCCACTAGGTGCCCCAACAGACCGAAACCAGTGACATCGGTCATGGCGGTTACGCCGGCCAACTTGCCGAAACGACTACCAGGTTTGTTGAGCGTGCACATCCAGTCACGGGCCAGGCCGATATCCGCTTCGCGCAGTTTGCCCTTCTTCTCGGCAGTGGTGAGGATACCGATGCCCATAGGCTTGGTCAGGTACAGCTTGCAGCCGGCAGTAGCGGTGTCGTTACGCTTCATGTGGCGTTTTTGCACGATGCCGGTGACGGCCAGACCAAAGATCGGCTCTGGCGCATCAATGGAGTGCCCACCGGCCAACGGAATGCCGGCGGCGTCGCACACCGAACGGCCGCCACGGATGACTTCGCGGGCAACTTCCGGCGCCAGTACATTCACTGGCCAACCCAGAATGGCGATGGCCATCAACGGGTCGCCGCCCATGGCGTAGATGTCGCTGATTGCGTTGGTGGCGGCAATACGGCCGAAGTCGAAGGGATCATCGACAATCGGCATGAAAAAATCGGTGGTGGAGACCACGCCGCGCTCGTCATCGATGGCGTACACCGCCGCGTCGTCGCGTGAGGCGTTGCCGACCCACAGGTTGGGGTCGAGGTTCTGTGCGCCGCTGCCGGCAAGAATCACTTCCAGCACTTGCGGTGAAATCTTGCAGCCGCAACCCGCGCCGTGGCTGTACTGGGTGAGGCGAATCGGCTCGTTCATGGTGGACCTCAAGGTAACAAGTGCGCAGATTCTATCAGACAGCAAAAAGCCGGCTGGGCACTTGTGAGCTCAGCCGGCTTTTTGTGTTTCTGGCGTTACTGCCTCGCGGCGAGCAAACGCTGGTGGCGATTGCGTCGTGCGATGTTCAAGCACTCAATCGCTGCCGAGAACGCCATGGCCGCATACACGTAGCCTTTTGGCACATGGGCGCCGAAGCCTTCGGCGATCAGCGTCATGCCGATCATGATCAAAAAGCCCAGAGCCAGCATGACCACGGTCGGGTTGTCGTTGATGAACTTGGCCAACGGTTCAGCCGCCACCAGCATCACGATCACCGAAACCACCACAGCAATGATCATGATCGGCAAGTGCTCGGTCATGCCCACGGCGGTGATGATGCTGTCGATGGAGAACACCAGGTCGAGCAGCAGGATCTGGCCGATGGCCGCGGCGAAGCCAATGGTCACGGCATTGCTGACGGTTTCTTTCGCCTCTGGCTCGGGGTCCATGCTGTGATGGATTTCGGTGGTCGCCTTCCACACCAGGAACAGGCCACCGGCGATCAGGATCATGTCCTTCCACGAAAACGCCTGGCCGAAGATTTCGAACACCGGTGCCGTCAACTGCACGATAAACGCGATGGTACTCAACAGGCCCAGGCGCAATACCAACGCCATGCTGATACCAATGCGGCGTGCCTTGGCCCGATGCTTCTCGGGTAATTTGTTGGTGAGAATCGAGATAAAGATCAGGTTGTCGATGCCCAGCACGATTTCCATCACGATCAAGGTGGCCAGTGCGACCCAGGCGGTGGGGCTGGCGGCCAGTTGTAAAAGGTAATCCATAGGTCAGTCCTGACGTTGTGCTGGGAAGTTAGGCTTCTTTGCTGTTCGATTCGGGTTCTTTTTCTTCCTGATCATCCTTTTTTTGCGGGCTGATCAAGCCTTGTGTCGCTTCACTCAATGCCTGCTCGGCGGCCTTATGGGTGTCATCGATGGCTTGCTTGGCGGAATCAGTGGCCTTGCCGAGCACTTGCTGGGCGCTTTTTTCCACCTGATCACAGCCGCTGACCACTATCAATGAAAGCGCAAGCAATGACGCGGCGCCCAGGGAATTGAGTTTCATGATGTATTCCTCGTTAGAACCAGCGGGTCCAAATAGTGGCCCCTCGATAGCGAGGCATTCTATGCAGGCGAACAGTTCAGGAAAATTCGTATTTTTCTGACGTATACTTCGTTTTTTACGAAGTGTAGACCGTGATGCTCAATTACCGACAACTGCATTACTTCTGGGTAGTGGCCAAGACCGGCAGCATCGTGCGCGCCTGTGAGCAATTGAACCTCACGCCGCAGACCATCAGCGGTCAGATCAGTCTGCTTGAGCAAACCTTTGGTATCGGGCTGTTTCAACGCGTCGGGCGCCAGTTGGAACTGACTGAGGCCGGGCGCCGCGCCCTGCCCTACGCCGAGCAGATGTTCCAGACCGGTAATGAGCTGGAGGCGTTGCTGCGCGCAGAGCCAAACGAACAGCAGATCCTGTTCCGGGTCGGCGTCGCGGACGTGGTGCCTAAATCCATCGTGTACCGGCTGATCGCGCCGACCATGGAGCTGAGCGAACCGATCCGCATCACCTGCCGCGAAGATAAACTCGACCGCCTGCTGGCCGACCTGGCGATCCAGCGCCTGGACTTGGTGATTTCCGACAGCCCCATGCCCACACACCTGGACATCAAGGGCTACAGCCAGAAGCTGGGTGAATGCGGTATCAGTTTTTTCGCCACCCAGGCATTGGCTGACAGGTATGGCGGCGATTTCCCACAATGCTTGCAGGGCGCACCGCTGTTGATTCCGGGCGCCGAGACGGTGGTGCGCAGCCGCTTGCAGCGCTGGTTTGCCGAGCAGAAGATCCAACCGAAGATCATCGGCGAGTTCGACGACAGCGCCTTGATGCAGGCATTCGGGCAATCCGGCAGCGGCATTTTTATTGCCCCCAGCGTGATTGCCGATGAGGTGGTGCGCCAGTATGGCGTGGCACTGATGGGCCAGACCGATGCGGTCACCGAGTCGTTTTACGCGATCTCGGTGGAACGCAAAATCAAGCACCCCGGCATTGTGGCGATTACCGAAGGGGCAAGGCGCGAGCTGTTTACCGCCCTGCCCTGAGGGTTCAGGCGTGGGATGCGACCGGTTGCCTGGCGGTCATCAGCCACAGCGCCAGCAAGATCGACACCAGGATAAAACCGGACGCCGCAAAACCCAGGCTGCCAAGGCCGAGGGTGTCGATCACATGCCCGCCGACCATTGCGCCCAAGCCGATCCCAAGGTTGGCGCCAGCAATATTCAACGACGCGGCAAACGCCGGGGCATGGGGCGCGGCCTTCATCAACCGCACATGGCTGACCAGGAACATCGCCGCCTGGGTCACGCCCCACACGGCCATCGCCGCCGCCAGGCCAATCGTTGAGTGAATTGCCGGAACCAAGGCCACCATGCCTGCGATCATGAACCCGCAGAACACCATGGAGGCGATCAAGGGGTGGCGATCCACTGCGCGCCCGCCCAGGGAGTTGCCGAGCAGGCCGACCGCGCCAAAGCCCATCAGGCACCAGCCCACCAGGGTGCCGTCGAACCCGGCCAGGCGCTCGAGGATGTCGGCCAGGTAGGTGTAAGCGGTGAACATGCCGCTGAACACCAGGATCGACAGCAGAATATGGCCTTGCATCACCGGGTTGCGCAGGATCTTGAACTGCGAGCGCAGGGTGACTTGATCGTTCTTCGGCTTAGTCACCGGCAGGTAGATAAACAGCAGCAACGCCTTGGCCAACGCCACCACGGCGAGGATCGCGAACGCAGTGCGCCAGCCGAACATGTCCGAAATCAATGTGCCCACTGGAATGCCGAACACGGTGGCGCAGACGATGCCAAAGCCAATCTTTTCGATGGCGCGCCCGGCGTATTCAGGGCCAACGATATCCACTGCGGTTTCACTGGCCAAGGCCCAGAACACCGGCAGCCCCAACGCGGGGATCAACCGTGCCACTGCCATCACCCAAATATTCGGCGCCAGCGCGGCCACCGTATTGGCCACGCCAAACATGATCAGAATGCTGATGAACAAACGCTTGCGCCCGAAGCGCGCGAAGTACGCCGTGAGAAACGGGCCAAACGCCGCCACGGTAAAGGCAAACAAGGTCACCAGCAGCCCGGCCTGGGACACGGTGACATCCAAGTCCCGGGCAATGGACGGCAACAGGCCGACGATAATGAATTCTGTGGTCAGCACGGTGAAGCCGGCGGCCGACAGCAGCAGGATGGGAAACAGCATGAAAACTCCAGAAACGACGACATCAACGACAGCCCGAGGGGCTCGCTGACGGATAGGAAAGGTGAGAGGCGAGAATGTTAACAGAGTATGTCGGGATTTGGCCAAGGCCCGCAGGCGCGGGTGACCGAATGCCGCATCGCACGGAACACTTTGTACAGCGTGCTAGACTCCGCGCCCCGCGCCCCGCGTCCTACAGCCCGTTATGCGTGCGCCGCTGTGCCTTCAAAAAAATAGAGACATGTGTTTATGACTGCTGCCCCTTCCCTCCTGCAACGACTGGCTCGCGTCAGCCTGGTCACGCAAATCATCCTCGGCCTGGTCGCCGGCATCCTTCTCGCGTTGTTCGCGCCAGAGGCGGCCAAGGCCACCGGTTTTATCGGCAAGGTGTTTGTCGCCGCGCTCAAGGCCGTGGCGCCGATTCTGGTCTTCGTGTTGGTGATGGCATCGATTGCCAGTCATAAACACGGCCAGGAAACCCATATCAAGCCGATCCTGTTTCTGTACCTGCTAGGCACATTCGCTGCCGCCGTGGTCGCAGTGATTGCCAGCACGTTGTTCCCCTCGATGCTGGTGCTCGCCACCCACGATGCCAGCGTCAGTGCGCCCGGCGGCATCGGCGAGGTGCTGCAAAGCCTGTTGCTCAGTGTGGTGGATAACCCGGTCAGCGCACTGATGAACGCCAACTTCATCGGCATTTTGGCCTGGGCCATCGGCATGGGCATCGCGATTCGTCACGCGGGTGAAACCACCCGCACCGTGCTGGAGGATTTGTCCAACGGCGTGACACTGATCGTGCGCATGGTGATTCGCTTCGCACCGCTTGGCATCTTCGGCCTCGTGGCCTCAACCTTGGCCACTTCGGGCTTCGGCGCCCTGCTCGGCTACGTTCACCTGCTGATGGTGCTGATCGGCTGCATGCTGTTCGTGGCGCTGGTAGTGAACCCGGCCATCGTGTTCTGGAAACTGCGCCGCAACCCGTACCCGCTGGTGCTGATGTGCCTGCGTGAGAGCGGCATTACTGCTTTCTTCACCCGCAGTTCGGCGGCAAATATTCCGGTGAACCTGGCGCTGAGTAAACGCCTGGGCCTGCATGAAGACACCTACTCGGTGTCGATTCCGCTGGGCGCCACCATCAATATGGCCGGTGCGGCAATTACCATCACCGTGCTGACACTCGCAGCGGTTCACACCCTCGGCATTGCCGTCGACCTGCCGACCGCCGTGCTGCTCAGCGTAGTCGCGGCGATCTGTGCGTGTGGGGCGTCGGGTGTGGCCGGTGGCTCGCTGCTGTTGATTCCACTGGCGTGCAGCCTGTTTGGTATTCCCAGCGAAGTCGCCATGCAGGTGGTGGCCGTCGGTTTCATCATCGGCGTGCTGCAGGATTCGGCGGAAACCGCGCTCAACTCGTCCACCGATGTGCTGTTTACCGCTGCGGCGTGCCTGGGCAAGGATGAGCAATTGGCTTAACCGTCAGGCATGAAAAAGCCCGGGGCGTTCGATCAAGAACAACCCCGGGCTTTTTTATGGGCTTAGAAAGCGCCCATGTAATCACGCTTGCCCACTTCCACACCGTTGTGACGCAGCAAAGCGTAAGCGGTAGTGACGTGGAAGAAGAACTGCGGCAGGCCGTAGGTCAGCAGGTAGGACTGGCCGCTGAAGCGCTTTTCTTTCGGCGTGCCTGGGCGGGTGATGATCTCGATGCCTTCCTTGCCGTCGATTTGCTCAGGCTTGATGGTGTCGACAAATGCCAGCACCTTGGCGATCAGTGCTTGCAGGTCGGCGAAGGTCACTTCGCTGTCTTCGTATTTCGGCACTTCGATCTCGGCCAGACGCGCGGAAACGCCTTTGGCGAAGTCGACAGCGATCTGGACCTGGCGCACCAGCTGGAACATGTCCGGAAACAAACGCGCCTGCAGCAAGGCGTTTGGCTCGATGTTCTTGGCGGTGGCGTGGGCTTCGGCTTTGTTCAGCACATCGCTCAGGGCGTTGAGCATTTGCTTGAAGACCGGGATGGAGGCGGCGTACAGGGAAATAGTCATGAGAGTCTCACGGTAATGGCAGGGTTTGGAACCAGCGGCGATTATAGACATGCCAGCCGCGCGTGCCGCTTGTCTTTTATTTTTTCAGGATTAGGCTAGTGGGTTCACTGCATAGGGAAAGCGCGATGACCGCCGAGCACGACACCGAGACCCCTGAGCCGCGCCTGACCAGCACGGAAATCCGCATCCTGGGCTGCCTGATCGAGAAACAGGCGACCAACCCGGAAACCTACCCGCTGACCCTTAACGCCCTGGTGCTGGCGTGCAACCAGAAGACCAGCCGCGAACCGGTGACGAACCTCAGCCAGGGCCAGGTCGGCCAAAGCCTGCGCGCGCTGGAAGGCCAGGGTTTTACCCGCCTGGTGATGGGGAGCCGCGCCGACCGCTGGGAACATCGCGTGGACAAGGCGCTGGAGCTGGTGCCGGCCCAGGTGATCCTGATCGGGCTGCTGTTTCTGCGCGGGCCACAGACGGTCAATGAATTGCTGACTCGCAGCGGACGCATGCATGATTTTGAAGACGCCGAGCAAGTCGTACACCAGCTGGAGCGTTTGATCGCGCGCGGGCTGGCGGTGCTGGTGCCGCGTCAGGCCGGGCAGCGCGAAGACCGTTATACCCATGCGCTGGGGGACCCGGCGGATATCGAGGTGATTCTGGCGGCACGGGGGAATCCGGTGGAGCGGTCAACGGGGGCGGTTTCTCTGGATCGTATCGAAGAGCTTGAATCCCGAATCGCAGCGCTTGAAGAACGCCTGGCACACCTGGAACAGGCATAACTCGATCAACAATGTGGGAGCGGGCTTGCTCGCGAATACGGTGTGTCAGTCGACGAATGTGCCCACTGAACCACCGCCTTCGCGAGCAAGCCCGCTCCCACATTTGGATCTGCGCAGGCGTTAATTTCGGGCGAAGGCCACTGCGGCCTGAAACTGTTCATCCGTTGGCCGCACGCCGGTGTACAGCACAAATTGCTCCAACGCCTGGATCGCGATCACTTCAAGCCCGGTAATTACTCGCTTGCCTTTGGCCCGCCCGCGCACGATCAGCGGCGTTTCGGCGGGAATCGCCACGACATCGAAGACGGTATCGGCGGCATCCACAGCTTCTGCTTCAAACGCCAGTTGATCCGCCTCTGCCCCACCGGTCATGCCGATCGGTGTCACGTTGACCAACATCTGCGGGCGCAAGTCCCCCAGCTCTGCCTGCCATTCGTAGCCCAGGCTGTGCGCCAAGGCCCGACCGGCCACTTCGTTACGCGCCACAATCACGCCATGGGCGTAACCACCGTCGCGCAAGGCACTGGCCACGGCCTTGGCCATTCCGCCGCTGCCGCGCAGGGCAAAGGTGGATTGCTTCGGTACCGCGTGCTTTTTCAGCAGTTGCTCGACGGCGATGTAGTCGGTGTTGTAGGCCTTGAGATGGCCGTTGGTGTTGACGATGGTGTTGAGGGAGGCAATGGCCTTGACCGAGTCGTCCAGCTCATCGACCAACGCAATGCTGGCTTCCTTGAATGGCATGGAAACGCCGCAACCGCGAACGCCCAGTGCGCGTATACCGCCGATCGCGCCGGGTAAATCCTGGCTGCTGAAGGCTTTATAGTAGAAGTTCAGACCCAACTGTTCATACAGATGGTTATGGAAACGCAAGCCAAAATTCCCGGGGCGCGCCGACAATGACATACACAGCTGGGTGTCCTTGTTGGGGTGCATCTGCATGGAAAACTCCTTTGAGTAAGCAATTGGGTACAGACCTTACACAACCTTTACCTATCGGCTGTGCTGTTTTTCAGAAATACGTTGTCTTAAAAGTATCCCCGCGACAATCCTTGAGTCTATTGATTGCAGACCACAAGCGCAGGGGCTAACCGAGGAATGACCATGATTCGTAAAATCCCCAAAATCGCCTTGCTTATCGGCGCACTCGCTATGGCAGGCCAAGCCTCCGCCCACGGTGGTGGTTGGGGTGGCCCGGCCGTGTTGGGTGCTTTAGTCGGCGCAGCCGTTGTCGGCTCGGTGGTTGCCAGCCAATCCCAGCCGGTCTACGTGCAGCAACCGGTCTACGTTCAGCCGCAACCGGTATATGCCGCGCCTCCTCCGGTCTACTACGCGCCGCCACCACCGGTGTATGTGCAACAGCAGGTTTATTATCGCCCGGCGCCGGTTTATTACGGCCCACCACGTGGTTACTACGGCCCTCCCCATGGCTATTACGGCCGCGGCTGGTAACACGCAATTGACATCACAGGATCAGGCCCCGCTTACCCGCGGGGCCTTTTTTTTGCCTCAAAGGTCCGGATTTACCCTGCAAAGGTCGCTGTGAGGACAATGCTCGAGGCGTAATCGCACATGATTATGGCTAATGTCTACTTGCTCGAACGAGGCTTGCGCTGTCATGTTTGTGTCACGAAACCCTCTCACTATTGATTCTGTCCAGCCAATAACAATTAAGGACGACTGACCATGCCCACGCAAAACCCGCACCGCACCGCCGGCCTGTGCACGTCCAGTAAGGTCTACAGTGCACTCACAGAGCTCAAGCACCTTGAAGGCCATCGCAGCGCGAAGTTCCTGGCGTTATTGGCGCAAAACCTGGTGCACAAGGGGCTGCTCAGTGAGCAGGAAGTGGTGATCATGCTTGATCAAGTGGTGGATTGACGTCTTGTGTTGATGACGACTATCGAGCCGGTTGATTTTTCCTTCGGCACGTAGCGCCGTAAGGTGGCCTCCATAGCAATTGGAGGCCTCTATGCCCACTGTTCAGATCATGTCCGTTATCGGCAGCGCCGTTCCCGCCCCTCTTCGCAAGCTGGGGCTGCTGGCTTGCTGGTACCTGGTGCGCGATGGCGAGCCCATCAGCGGCCCACTCACCTCGTTATCAGCGGCCGAAAAGCAGCTTCAACAAGCGTCGAGCTTCAGACTGCACGCCTGAAGCTCGCCTTCTGTAACCGCTAAGGCAGCGGCAGCTTGACCCGCGGTTTGCTTTCGACAAACAGCGCCCAGCTCGACATAAACAACGCCGCCACCAGCGGCCCGATCACAAACCCGTTCAGGCCAAACACCGACAGCCCGCCCAGGGTCGAGATCAGGATCAGGTAATCCGGCATCTTGGTGTCCTTGCCCACCAGGATCGGGCGCAGTACGTTGTCCACCAAGCCGATCACGAATACGCCGAACACCGCCAGCACCACGCCCTGCCAGATCGAACCGCTCAACAGGAAGTAGATGGCCACCGGGCCCCACACAATCCCTGCGCCCACGGCAGGCAGCAGCGACAGAAACGCCATCAACACCGCCCAGAGCAACGCGCTGGGGATATCCAGAAACCAGAAAATCAAACCGCCCAGCGCG
Source organism: Pseudomonas sp. LBUM920 (assembly GCF_003852315.1). NCBI lineage: Bacteria > Pseudomonadati > Pseudomonadota > Gammaproteobacteria > Pseudomonadales > Pseudomonadaceae > Pseudomonas > Pseudomonas edsoni (SeqCode). Next base: position 2,262,649 of record NZ_CP027762.1, on the reverse strand, counting down.
CCTTGAGTGACGGCCACCAGCACGTTGCCTTTGACCGTGGCCCGCACCACGCGATTGAACTTGAGCTGCAAACGGCGCTTTTGCGGCTCGGCCAGCGGCACCGCCGTGCGCACTTTGCGCACCAGCTCCGGACCGTCGCGCAGCAGAAAAAACAGCAGGTACAGCATGATGAAAAAGCTCACCAGGAAATCAAACGTGCCCTGGCCAAAGCTGAACGCCTGAGTCGCAAAGAACTGGCTGCCCTGCATTGCACTCTTGACGATCTTTTCCCGCAGGCCTTCCAGGTTGCCCATGCCAAAGCGATCCAGCAGGTGCTGGAAGTATGGCGGCAGGACATTCTTGAATTGCTCGATATACCCCGCCACGTCCAACTTGCCGCTCTCAATATTTTTGTACAGGGTCGCGCCCTCTTGCACCAGCAGCACACTGGTAATGATCACCGGCAAAATCGCAATGATCAGGCACACCGTCAGCGTCGCCAGGGACGTAAGGTTGCGGTTCCAGCCGAACCGCTGTTGCAGGCGCCGCTGCATCGGGGCAAAGATAATGCCGAGAATCACCGCCCAGAACACCGCGCCGTAAAACGGCAGCAATATCCAGATAAAGGCGATGGTCACCAGGGCCAGCAGCAACAACAGGGTTTTGAATTGCAGGTTGGTTTGATTCATGTCCGGTCCATGTCAGAAAAGCCAAGGCCCTGTGCAGGCCCTGTTGCTTAGTCCGCTGCGAATGCTGGGAGTGCCATCGTTTATCGCACAAGCATAGACCGCATCACTTATTGCCCGGAAGCCTGCGCCTTTGCCTCGCTCAACAGCGTCTGAATCATCTGCTCCTGAGCGTCATAGCGGCCTTCGCCGAAGTGGCTGTAACGCACCTGCCCCTTGGCGTCGATCAGGTAATGGGCGGGCCAGTACTGGTTATCGAAACTGCGCCAGATCGCGTAGTTGTTGTCGACGGCCACCGGGTAAGTGATACCGAGTTTGCGCACCTGGTCCCTGACATTGCCGGTGATGTGCTCGTAGGCGTATTCCGGGGTGTGCACGCCGATAACCACCAGCCCGTCTTGTTCGTACTGCCTGGCCCAGGCTTGCACATAGGGAAGTGCGCGGCGGCAATTGACGCAATCGTAGGTCCAGAAATCAACCAGCACCACTTTGCCTTTGAGCGCGTCGGTGCTCAGCGGTGGCGAGTTGAGCCACTCGACCGCGCCCGCCAGTGAGGGCATCGCACCCTGGGTGGTTTGGGTCTCTTGGCTGGCCACCTGGTTGGACACCAGGGCAAAGGCTAACAGCAGGCCGGCGAACAGCACCGAGATAAGTCGCATGGCAATTACCTTGTGGCGAGGGGGATGCCCCATTGGAAACCGCCGACGTATCGCGCCTATGTCGAAACCTGCCTGCCGATACACCACGATACAAAATCAACAAAGGGCGATCTGGATCAATAAATCCGAGATCAAGCTCCACTACCCTCGCGACCTTTTGCGACGCAAACCCATGCCATCTGTCATCGCCCCCGAACTGCTCGCCCCCGCTGGCACCCTGAAAAACATGCGCTACGCCTTCGCTTACGGCGCCGATGCGGTCTATGCCGGCCAGCCGCGTTACAGCCTGCGTGTACGCAACAATGAATTTGACCACGCCAACCTGGCGCTCGGTATCCAGGAAGCCCACGCGCAGGGCAAACGTTTCTACGTGGTGGTGAACATCGCGCCGCACAACGCCAAGCTGAAAACCTTCCTCAAGGACCTGGCGCCAGTGATCGACATGGGCCCGGATGCGCTGATCATGTCCGATCCGGGGCTGATCATGCTGGTGCGCCGCCATTTTCCGCAGATGCCCATCCATCTATCGGTGCAGGCCAACACGGTGAACTGGGCCAGCGTCGAGTTCTGGCAGCAACAAGGCATCGGCCGGGTGATTCTGTCGCGCGAGCTGTCACTGGAAGAGATCGAGGAAATCCGCCAACACGTGCCGACCATGGAACTGGAAGTGTTCGTGCACGGCGCCCTGTGCATGGCCTATTCCGGACGCTGCCTGCTGTCGGGCTACCTGAACAAGCGCGATGCCAACCAAGGCACCTGCACCAACGCGTGTCGCTGGAAGTATCAGGCCACGCCGGCGGTGGAAAACGCCGCCGGCGACATCGTCCAAACGTGTCAGCCAACCCTGGGCATCGGCGCGCCGACCGATCAAGTGTTCCTGCTGCAGGAAGCCAATCGCCCGGATGAGCCAATGCCCGCGTTCGAGGATGAACACGGCACGTACATCATGAACGCCAAGGACCTGCGCGCGGTGCAGCACGTGGAGCGCCTGACCCACATGGGCGTGCATTCGCTGAAGATTGAAGGTCGCACCAAATCGCACTTCTACTGCGCACGCACCACCCAGGTGTATCGCCAGGCCATCGACGATGCGGTGGCCGGGCGCGCTTTCGACCGCAGGCTGATGAGCGATTTGGAATCACTCGCCCAGCGCGGCTACACCGAAGGTTTCCTGCGCCGCCACGTGCATGACGAGTACCAGAATTACCAGCACGGCAGCTCGGTGTCGCAACGTCAGCAGTTTGTCGGGGAGTTGACCGGCGAGCGCCGTGGGGAGCTGGCCGAGGTCAAGGTGAAGAACCGCTTTGCCGTGGGCAATCATCTGGAATTGATGACGCCCGCCGGGAATTTTCACTTCGACCTGGCCGTGCTGCACAACGCCAAGGGTGAAGCCATTGAGGTCGCGCCGGGCGACGGGCACACCGTGTATGTGCCGCTCCCGGCCGCAATGGACCTGCGCTTTGGCCTGCTGATGCGCGACCTCTAACGCGTCGCCGCGCAGAACCGGCGGATGGCCTCGCACGCCTGCAGCAACGCGTCATCGTCCAGGGCGTAAGCGATGCGCAGGTACGGCGCCAGGCCGAATGCGCTGCCGTGCACGACGGCCACGTTGGCTTCATCGAGCAAGGCATGCGCCACGTCTTCGTCGGTTTGCAGCCGCTTGCCGGCAGGCGTGGTGCGCCCCAGCAAACCGGCGCAGGAGGCAAACGCGTAAAACGCGCCGCACGGGCGCGCGCATTCCAGGCCCGGCGTGTTGTTTAGAAAGGACACAACCAGGTCCCGCCGACGCTCAAACACGGCCCGCGATTGCTGGATAAACGCCTGCGGCCCGTTCAAGGCAGCAATCGCCGCGTGCTGTGAAATCGCGCTGGCGCCTGAGGTCTGTTGGCCCTGAAGCTTTTCCATCGCCGCCAACAACCAACGCGGTCCAGTGGCGAAACCAATGCGCCAACCGGTCATGGCGTAAGCCTTGGACACGCCGTTCATGGTCAAAACCCGCGGCGCCAACTCGGGTTCAACCTCAGCCAGGGTGTGGAAGGTTTGCCCGTCGAACAGCAAGTGTTCGTAGATATCGTCCGCCAGCACCAGCACATGCGGATGCGCCAAGAGCACGTCGGCCAGGGCACGCAGCTCCTGCTGGCTGTACACCGCGCCGGTGGGGTTGGAGGGCGAGTTGAGGATCAGCCAGCGCGTCGCGGGGTTGATCGCCGCGTCCAGCGCCGCTGGCGTCAACTTGAACCCGTCCTCGCCGCTGCAGGGCACAATCCTGGCAGTGCCGCCGCATAGCTCGACCATTTCCGGGTAGCTGACCCAGTAAGGCGCGGGCACGATCACTTCATCTCCGTCGTTCAACGTGGCGGCGAGTGCGTTGTAGATCACGTGCTTGCCGCCACTGCTGACGATCGTGTCCTGCCAGGTGACAGCCAGGCCATTTTCACGGCGGAATTTTTGCGCGACCGCTTCACGCAAGGCACGCACACCGGCCACTTGGGTGTAGCGCGTGTGGCCATTGCGGATCGCGTCGATACCGGCCTGGCGGATGTGTTCCGGGGTGTCGAAATCCGGCTCGCCGGCGCACAGCGAAATGATCTTCGCCCCTTCGGCGCGGCGGGCGGCGACGCGGTCGATGATGCGGTAGGTGGCAGACGGCTGGGCGTGAGCCAGGCGCGTGTTCAGACGTTCGAGGGTCACGAGTCTTTCCTCTGCAACTGGTGATAACCCAGGGCTTCGCGCGCTTGCTTGAGGGTCTTGCCGGCCTCGAGCTGCGCCCGAATCTGCGACTCCGCGTGTTCAATCTGCCGCGCGGTGCGCGCCACGGCTTCGGCACGGTCGCGGGGCACCACGAGCACGCCATTCGCATCGGCCACCACGATGTCCCGGGCACACACACGGGCACCGCCGATGGCCACCGGCTGGTTCACCGACGCCACTTGCACGCGGTCCTTAACGGTACGCATGTAGCGGCCTCTGGTGAACATCGGATAACCATCGCCCAACGCTTTGCTGACGTCCCGGCACACGCCATCGATCACCGTGGCGGCAACCCCACGACTGCCGGCGTATTGGGTCATGATGTCGCCCCACACGGTGCAGTCGGTGCGACCGGCGTTGGCCAGCACCACCACGTCTCCTGGCAGCACGTCTTCGATAAAGTCGCCCACCGAACCCGGCGGTGTGGCGGCTGGCACGTACTGCACGGTAAAGGCTGGGCCGACGACAGTGCCACGGTAGTTATCCAGCGGTGCGATGCCCAGGCATTGGCCGCAAATGCCGAGTTTATCCATGGCATCCGAGACGCCGGGCGTGTCGAGCCCTTCAAAAAGCGCGACCAGCTGTTGGTCATTCATTGGGCGGGCTCCACACGGATGGCGTCGAATTGGCTGTCGTGCATCACATCGGCCACCGAACGGCCGCTGCGTACTGCTTCGACCATGCCGGCTTCACGGGCGGCGATGCGCTCGCCCAAGTCCAGTACCTGTTCAATCACTGCGACGGGGATGAAAACGCTGCCGCAGCGGTCGGCGATGACGAAGTCGTTTTCCGACACATCCACGCCACCGACGCTGATCGTCACGCCAGCGCCCACCTGCACCACGCGGTGTCGCGCACTGACCATGGTCACGCCACGGCCGTACACCGGGAATCCAATGGACGCGCTGCCGTCGATATCCCGGCTGAACCCGTCGATCACCGCACCGCGAATACTCTTGGCCACGGCGGCATTGGCAATGATGTCGCCCCAGCACGAAACGCCGTCGATGCCTCCGGCGATGACCAGCACGCGGTCATCGCCGGTAATGGCGTCGATCACCGGGGAAATCAGGTGCACGCCGGGAGCGGCGTCGGTCTTGGGCGCCAGCTTGACCGTGCTGGCGCGGCCGACCACCGTGGGGCAGTCCCACAACGGCCGGATGCCCACCACGGCGCCGGGCAGTTGCAGGACATCCAGTGCGTTCGAAACCGTGTTGGTGTCGAGTTCAGCCAAGCGCTGAAGCGGGTCGGGATGCGGCATTGAGGTGAGCCCCTGTTGTGGTTGGGGCTCAAGTCTTACCGAGGGGCGGTGAGCGGTATATTCGTATGTACGTTAGTTGAACATAGGTTAAACCTATGAAAGATCAGATCCTGAACTGACCCACCAACTGCCCCAGGCGCTGGCCCAAATCCGCCAGGCTGCGAGAGGTCTGGGCGCCCAGCTGGGTTTCATCGGCCACACTGTCCACCGCCACGGCGATCTGATGCACGCTGCGGTTGATCTCTTCGGCCACGGCAGTTTGCTCTTCGGCGGCGCTGGCAATCTGCGCGTTCATCGAGTTGATGGTGCCGATCAGTTGCGCCATGGTGTCCAGTGAGGCGCCGGCCTGGTTGGCCTGGGCCGAGGTGCCGTCGCCGGCATCGCTGGAACGGCGCATCGCGTCCACGGCGGCTTCGGTGCCTTTTTGCAGGCGGTCGATCATGCCCTGGATTTCCTGGGTGCTGGTTTGAGTGCGGCTGGCCAACGCTCGCACTTCATCGGCCACCACCGCAAAACCACGGCCGGCCTCGCCTGCTCGCGCGGCTTCGATGGCGGCGTTGAGCGCCAGCAGGTTGGTCTGTTCGGCGATCGAACGGATCACCCCCAGCACGCTGACAATCGACGACACGTCCTGTTGCAGGCTGTCGAGGGACACGCCACTGCTGCGGATGTCATTCACCAGCGCATGAATCTGCGCGATGCTGCCGTCCACCACGCGCTTGGCGGCCTGGCCCTCGGCGTCGGTCTGTTGCGCGGCGACGGCGGCGCCCTGGGCGCTGCGCGCGACTTCATGGGCGGCGGAGGACATCTGATTAATGGCGGTGGCCACTTGGTCCGTTTCGTGACGTTGGCGCTCCATCGCGGTTTCCGAGCGCTGGGCTTGCTCGGACACCTGCCCGACCAACCCGGTGAGTTGCGAGGTCATCTCGGTGATCTGCCGCACCAGGCCGTGGATCTTGTCGACAAAGCGGTTGAACGCACCCGCCAGATCGCCGAGTTCATCCTGGCTAGTGATGGCCAGGCGGCGGGTCAAGTCGCCCTCGCCCGCCGCGATATCGTCGAGGTTGGCTTTCATCAAGTTCAACGGCCGCAGGATGGTATTGGCGGTCACCATGCCCACGGCGGCAATCACCAGCAACACCACCACGGCCACACCGAGGATGCTCAGCAGCACGCCTTCCATGCGTTTCTCGACCTTGGCCTCAACCACCGCCACCTGGGCTTCGATGCCGTCGAGGTTGACCGAGGTGCCAATCACCATGTCCCACTTGGGCAGGTATTCGGTGTAGCCAAGCTTGGGCACCAACTCGGTCTGCCCCGGTTGGGTCGAGCTGTATTGCAGGTAGTGGGTGCCGTCCTTGCCGACCTTGACCAGGTCGCGGTTGACGTAGACGCCGTTGGGGTCGCGGTTGTCCTTGAAGCTCTTGCCCACGCCGTCGGGGCTGTTGCCCTTGAACAGGCGGATGGTCTCGGAGTCGTAGCCGAAGAAGTAGCCGTCCTTGCCGTAGTGGGTGTAGGACAGCAACTTGACCACCTCGGCCCGCGCGGCGGTGTCCCCAGGGGCGGCGGCGTCGTAGAGCGGTTTGATGGTGGTCATGGCCACCTCGACGTAACTTTGCAGGGTGGCCTTGGCGTCGTTGAGCAGGCGCTGGCGGGTTTCATCCACCTCGTTGCGTGCCTGGCCCTGGAGGATCCACACGGTGGTCAGGCTGATGACCACGGCAAACAGCAATACCGGCACTACGGCGAGGGACAGGACTTTGGCCTTCAGACTCAGACGCATGGCTTTTCTCTCTTATTAGTGGCGACTTGGAGAGGCTATCGGCCAACTGCAACGGATCTGTAGGCCACTCGTTACCCGTGGCGCGGGAGGTGTTTCAAATCATTAAAGGGTCATCGCAGCGAGCCAGCCGAATGCCAGCAACGGGATGTTGTAGTGCAGGAACGTCGGCACCACGGTGTCCCAGATATGGTGGTGCTGGCCGTCGATGTTCAGGCCGGAGGTCGGGCCGAGGGTCGAGTCCGACGCCGGTGAGCCGGCGTCGCCCAGGGCGCCTGCGGTGCCGACGATGCACACAATCGCCAACGGGCTGAAACCCAGTTGCACACACAGCGGCACAAAAATCGCGGCGAGGATCGGCACCGTGGAAAACGACGAGCCAATGCCCATGGTCACCAGCAGCCCCACCAGCAACATCAGCAGCGCGCCCACGCCACGGCTATGGCCGATGAATGCCGCCGAGGTTTCTACCAACGAACGCACGTCACCCGTGGCCTTGAGCACTTCGGCAAACCCCGAGGAAGCGATCATGATGAAGCCGATCATCGCCATCATCTTCATGCCTTCGGTGAACAGGTCGTCGGTTTCGCGCCAGCGCACGATGCCCGACACCGAAAAGATCAGGAACCCGGCCAGGGCGCCAATAATCATCGAGTCCAGCCACAGTTGAATGATGAACGCCGAGGCAATCGCCAGCCCGGCCACCAGCAGGGTCAGCGGGTTGTACTGCACGGCCACTTGCTCGACGCGCTCGATTTTTTCCAGGTCGTACACGCGCTTTTTGCGATAACTGACAAACACTGCCACCAGCAGGCCAACCACCATGCCCAGCGCCGGCAAGCCCATGGCGTGGGTGACGTTGACCTGGCTGATGTCGACGCCGCTCTTGGCCACGTTGGCCAGCAGGATCTGGTTGAGGAAGATGTTGCCGAAGCCCACCGGCAGGAACATGTACGGCGTGATCAGGCCGAAGGTCATCACACAGGCGATCAGGCGACGGTCCAATTGCAGCTTGGTCAGCACATACAAAAGCGGCGGCACCAGCAGCGGAATAAACGCGATGTGGATCGGCAGGATGTTCTGCGAGGCAATTGCCACGACCCACAGCAGACCGATCAGCAACCATTTGACGTGGCTGCCGCCCGTGGCTTCCTGGCGATCGACCAGCATCAGCGCCTTGTCTGCCAGGGCATGGGCCAGACCGGACTTGGCAATCGCCACCGCGAAAGCGCCGAGCAAGGCGTAGGACAACGCCACGGTCGCCCCGCCGCCCAAGCCGCCGTTGAAGGCTTTGAGCGTGGCCTCGATGCCCAGGCCACCGGTCAAGCCACCCACCAGGGCGCCGACAATGATGGCGATGACCACATGCACGCGGGACAAGCTGAGCACCAGCATGGTGCCGACCGCGGCGATGACTGCGTTAATCATGGTTACCTCAAGACAGAAACATAAAAAACAGGCATGCCCGCGCCCGGGCGGCCATGGGGTTGGCTGCCGGCGTGCAGGCTTTAGGAGGTCTTATTAGAGGGCGCGCACTTTGCAGCAGGCGGGCGCGCATGTCAAAAAACGGCGTCGTTTTCAGCGTTCAATTGAACGTTTAAATAATAAAGAACGGCAAAACGCGGCCGATAGCCTGACTCTCTGTGTTTTCAGGTTAAGGATGCTCCTCGATGTTCCTCAGACAGCTCTCCATTCAATGGAAAATCACCCTGCTCGCCGGCCTGTGCCTGCTGGGGATCGTGACCCTGCTGGTGGGTCTGTCGCTGTATCGCATGGAGCACAGCTCGCAGCAGGTCAAAGCCTCGAGCATGCAGATGCTCGACGAGTCCGCCCAGGCACGCATCGAGGCCCAGGGTGAGGTGCAGGCGCTGGGCATTCGCCAGCAGTTCATGGACGCCTACCAGTACGGCCATGGTTTTGCCCGTCAGGTACTGTTTTTGCGCGAACAGGCGGAAAAACGCTTCCTCGACGCCTTCGACACCCGCGAAGACCTGACCCGCCAGGTCAAGGCCGCGCTCCAGGCCAACCCGGACCTGCTCGGGTTGTCGCTGGTGTTTGAAGCCAATGCGCTGGACGGCAAGGATGAGCTGTTCGCCAATCAGGCGGAACTGGGCAGTAACGACAAAGGCCGTTTTGCCCTGTACTGGTCGCAACCGACGCCCGGCAAATTGACCTCCATGTCACTGCCCGAAAGCGACATGTCCGATACCCGCATTGGGCCCAGCGGCGAGAAAGCCAACGCCTGGTTCACCTGCCCGCGCACAACCTTGAAACCCTGCGTGATCGAGCCGTACTTTTATGTGATCGACGGGCAAAACGTGCTGATGACCAGCATCGTGTTTCCGCTGATGGTCAACGGCAAAGTCATCGCCTCGCTGTCGGTGGACATCAACCTCAACAGCTTGCAGGCCGTGAGCCAACAGGCCAGCCAGAAGCTGTATGACGGCCAGACGCAAGTCAGCATCCTCAGCCCCACCGGTTTGCTCGCCGGCTACAGCCCGGATGCGAGCAAACTCAGCCAGCGCCTGGATAAAGTCGACACGGCCAGCGGCGCGCAATTGATCAACGCACTGGCGGCCAGCACGCAGATCCGCAGCGTGCGCACCGACCATCAACTCAAGGTACTGGCGCCGTTCGCACCGATTCCCGGCGGCAAGCCGTGGGGTGTGTTGCTGGATGTGCCGGAAAAAGTCCTGGTGGGCCCCGCCGAGGCACTCAAGGCGCAACTGGATGCCGATAACACGCGCGGCACCCTGCTGGAACTGAGCCTGGGCCTGCTCGCGGCCGTGGTCGGCCTGGTACTGGTGTGGCTGATGGCTCGCAGCGTGACCCGACCCATCCTTGGCGTGGCTCGCATGCTGGAAGACATCGCCAGCGGCGAAGGCGACCTGACCCGTCGCCTGGCCTACGACAAGCAGGACGAACTGGGCCAACTGGCCGGCTGGTTCAACCGCTTCCTCGACAAACTGCAACCGATCATTGCCCAGGTCAAACGCTCAGTGCAGGACGCCCGCGGCACGGCCGACCAATCCGCCGCAATTGCCACTGAGACCAGCGCCGGCATGGAGCAGCAGTATCGCCAGGTGGATCAGGTGGCCACCGCCTCCCACGAAATGAGCGCCACCGCCCAGGACGTGGCCCGCAGCGCCGCCCAAGCCGCACAAGCCGCGCGCGACGCCGACCAGGCCACCCGCGAGGGCTTGACCGTGATCGACCGCACCACCACCAACATCGGGCACTTGGCGGCGGACATGAGCACCGCCATGGCTCAGGTCGAAGGCCTGGCGGCCAATAGCGAGAAAATCGGTTCGGTGCTGGAAGTGATTCGAGGCATTGCCGAGCAAACCAACCTACTGGCACTCAACGCCGCCATCGAAGCCGCCCGCGCGGGTGAGGCCGGCCGTGGATTTGCCGTGGTCGCCGACGAAGTACGCAACCTGGCACGGCGCACCCAGGAATCGGTGGAAGAAACCCGCGTGGTGATCGAACTGCTGCAAAACGGCACCACCGATGTGGTCGGCTCCATGGGCAACAGCTATCGCCAGGCCCAGGGCAGCGTCGAGCAGGTCGGCCAGGCGGTCACCGCCCTGCGCCAGATTGGCGAGGCGGTCACGGTGATCAGCGACATGAACCTGCAAATCGCCAGCGCCGCCGAAGAGCAAAGCGCAGTGGCCGAAGAGATCAACAGCAACGTGGCGACGATCCGCGATGTGACCGAGTCGCTGTCGGAGCAGGCGAATGAATCGGCGCGGGTGAGCCAAGCGCTGAACAGCCTGGCGAATCAGCAGCAGGGGTTGATGGATCAGTTTCGCGTGTGAGTGAGTTGCACAGATTCTGACCCTTGAGCAGGTCCAATGTGGGAGCGGGCTTGCTCGCGAATGCAGTGTGTCAGTTGCCGAATTTGCTGGCTGACACTCCGTATTCGCGAGCAAGCCCGCTCCCACATTTTTATATTTTGTGGTGTATCAGGCCTGGCGCTTGGGCAATTCGATCAGCACCCTCAAGCCACCCAACTCACTCTCCTGCAACTGCAACACTCCGCCCCACACCTCGACGATATCGCGCACAATCCCCAGCCCCAGGCCATGGCCGTCGATCTGTTCATCCAGGCGCGTACCCCGGCTGAACACCTGGTCGCGCTGACTCTGCGGAATGCCCGGCCCGTCATCTTCAACGGCCAGCAAATAGCTGTGCGGCGTTTCGCTGATGCTCAAGCGTATTTCCGCATCCGCCCATTTGCAGGCGTTGTCCAGCAGGTTGCCCAACAGCTCCAGCAAGTCTTCACGGTCCCAGGGCAATTGCAGGCCGGGCGTGACGTGGTAACTCAAATCCAGGTGTTCACCGTGGATCATGTTCAGCGTGGCCAGCAGGCCGGGCAGCTCTTTTTCGCAATCAAACAAGGCACCTGGCAGGGTTTCGCCGGCAAGGCGCGCGCGGTTGAGTTCGCGATTCAGGCGTTGCTGCACTTGCTCCAGCTGGTCGCGCAAAAGCTTGCCCAGTTCGGGATGGGCCTTGAGCTGCTCACTGGAGGCCACGCTCAAGAGCACGGCCAACGGCGTTTTCAGCGCATGCCCCAAGTTGCCCAACGCGTTGCGCGAGCGCTTGAGGCTGTCTTCGGTGTGAGCCAGCAGGTGGTTGATCTGCGCCACCAGGGGTTCCAGTTCCAGCGGCACTTGAGTGTCGAGTTGTGAGCGCTGGCCTTGTTGCAGTTGAGCGATCTGTTCGCGGGCGGTTTCCAACGGGCGCAAGGCGCGGCGCACCGTGACCCGTTGCAGGATCAGCACCAGCAGCAATGCCGCAAGGCCCATCACCAGGCCGATCTGACGCATCAGACGGAAACTTTCCCGCACCGGCGTGTAGTCCTGGGCCACGCTGATGGAAATCGACTGGCCAAAACGCTTGTAGTCCGAGCGCAACACCAGCAGTTGCTGGCCTTCCGGGCCCAGTTGCAGGTTGCCCTTGAGACCGGCTTCCGGCAGCCGGGGCAATTCCTGGTCCCACAACGAACGGGAACGCCAATGGATGTCGGCAAAATCAATACGGAAATAATGCCCGGAAAACGGCCGCTGATAGGCCGGCGACAAACGTTGTTCATCCAGTTGCACCCCGTTCGGGCCGCGCACCAGCGCCACCAGCAGGTTTTCGCTGTCGTTGCGCAAGCCCGCTTCCAGGTAGCGCTGCAAACCGGCCTCGAACAACCACAGGCTGGTTTGCGCCAATACCACGCCGACGATCACCATCACGCTGATCAGCCCCAGGCTCAGGCGCCGCTGAATCGACCTCATGCAGGGCTGGCGCCAAAGCGGTAACCCTGGCCGCGCCGAGTCTCAATCACGCTGCGGCCCAGCTTGCGACGCAGGTGGTTGACGTGAACTTCCAGCACATTGGAGTCACGCTCGGTCTCGCCGTCATAAAGATGCTCGGCCAAATGGCTTTTCGACAGGATCTGTTCCGGGTGCAGCATGAAGTAGCGCAGCAGGCGGAATTCGGCGGCGGTCAGCTGGATCTCTTCGCCGTCGCGCAGTACACACTGGCGGCCTTCATCCAGGTGCAACCCGGCAGCTTGCAAGGTGGGCTGGTTGGCGTGGCCATGGGAGCGGCGCAACAACGCCTGGACACGCAAGTGCAGTTCTTCGGGGTGAAAGGGTTTGCTCAGGTAATCGTCGGCACCGGCCTTGAGCCCTTCGATGCGCTCGGCCCAGGAGTCGCGCGCGGTGAGAACCAGCACGGGCGTGGCCAGGGCGGCTGCGCGCCATTGAGCCAACACGTCCAACCCCGGCAGGCCGGGCAAGCCGAGGTCGAGAATGATCAGGTCATAGGGTTCGCTGCGGCCCTGATAGGCGGCATCGCGCCCATCGGCCAGCCAGTCGACGGCATAGCCCTGGCGCTGCAGGCCGGCCAGCAGTTCATCGGCCAAGGGAACGTTGTCTTCCACCAGAAGCAGGCGCATCAGTCGTCTTCCTTATCTTTGAGCAGCACGCCGGTGGTCGCATCCAGCTTGATCTCGCGCACCACGCCTTCGGTGGTCACCAGCTCCACCTCATAAGCATATTGGCCGTGTTTTTTTTCAAGCTCGGCTTCCAACAACCGAGAGCCGGGGTAGCGCGCCATGGCCTGTTGCAACAGTTGCTCGAGCGGCAGGATCACGCCCTGCTGGCGCAGTGCCAAAGCTTCATCCTGGTTGAGGTCGCGGGCCGCCAGGCTGGAACAAAAAGCCAGGAGCACCAGCACCATCAAACCACTGGCGCGTCGATATACCTTCATTACGTTTCCTGATGATTCTTGAGCACGTGCCCGCTGAGCGCGTCCAATTCGACTTCCCACTCGATGCCGTCGGCATCTTCCAGTTCGACTTGGTACAAGTACTTGCCGTAGGCCTCGTCGAGGTCGGTGTCCAGCAGGGTCGAACCTGGGTGAAGTGCCAGGGCCGTGGCTTCCAGCTGATCAAAGGCGACGATTGTAACAGTGCCAGGCAATGTCAGTGGTTTGTCAGGGTCCACTGCCCAGGCCTGTGCCGAGGTGCAGGCGATGATACCGGCGGCGACCAGCGCTGTGAGGCGCTTCATGGCAAATCTCCGTTTCAGGATGTTTTTCCTACGCAGGCCAACGTACCCGCTGCAACTTAACTGAAACTGAATTGCCACCATGGCATTTTTCAATCGCCCTCTTTTACCCATCACCCGCGAGTTTTCCTATACTGCCCCGCTCGCTTGAACAGAGACTGGTATGACAGCCATCCACATCAAATTTCCCGCGTTGACGCTCAAGGCCGGTAAACGCGCCTTTGCGCGCATTCGCGAACAGGGCCTCAAACCTGCGGATGTCGGCATCCTGCCCGGCGCGGCCGGCGGCCCCAAGGCATTGGGCATCCAGGGGCTGGACCTGGCCTTGTTCGGCGACTGGTTGCCGCGCGCGCCACGCGAGCGTGCGCTGATCGGCGCCTCCATCGGCTCCTGGCGGTTTGCCAGCGCCTGCCTGCCCGACCCGGTGCAAGGCCTGCTCGACCTCGGCCGCCTGTACAACGAACAACGCTTTGCCAAGGGCGTGACCATGGCCGAGGTCAGCCGCAGCTGCCAGCGCATGCTCGATGACTTGCTCGCAGGCCGTGATGCACGGGTGCTGGACAACCCCGACTATCGCCTGAACATCATGGTGGTCAAAAGCCACGGCCTGCTCGCCGATGACCATCGCGGTCGGCTCGGTCTGGGCCTGTCGTCCGTCATCGCCGACAACCTGCGCGGCCGTGCGCGGCTGGCGCGGCACTTCGAACGGCTGATCATCCACGACCCGCGCCAGGCGCCGCCGGTGCATCCGCTGAAGGACTTCCCTTCGCGCTTCCTCGACCTGGACCTGCGCAACTTGCGCCAGGCACTGCTGGCGTCCGGCTCGATCCCCATGGTGATGCAAGGCGTACGCGACCTGCCCGGCGCGGGCGCCGGCACTTACCGCGATGGCGGCCTGCTCGACTATCACCTCGACCTGCCCTACCACGGCGATGACATCGTGCTGTACCCGCACTTCACCGACCGGGTCATCCCCGGGTGGTTCGACAAGGGCCTGCCGTGGCGGCGCAGTAATCAACAGGGCTTGCAGGACGTATTGTTGCTGGCCCCATCCAAGGACTACTTGGCCCGCCTGCCCCACGGCAAGCTGCCGGACCGCAGCGACTTCAAGCGCTTCATGGGCGATGACCCGAGCCGCAACAAGTACTGGCAAACCGCGATGAGCGAGAGCCGACGGTTGGGCGATGAGTTCCTGGAACTGGCAGATAACGGCACATTGGGCGAGCACTTGCTGGCGCTATGACCAAGCGGTATGCGCGGCGAAGGATCAAGCTGTTAAACTCGCCGCCTGCCAGATACCTGACCGAGCTGAAAATACCGTGGAAATCTTTAAAGAATTTACCTTCGAGTCCGCCCATCGCCTGCCCCACGTGCCGGACGGCCATAAATGCGGACGCCTGCATGGGCATTCGTTCAAGGTGGCGATCCACCTGAGCGGCGACCTCGATCCGCATACCGGCTGGATTCGCGACTTCTCGGAGATCAAGGCGATTTTCAAGCCGCTCTACGAGCGCCTCGACCACAACTACCTCAATGACATCCCAGGCCTGGAAAACCCGACCAGCGAGGTGCTGGCCAAATGGATCTGGACTGAGCTCAAACCGCTGCTGCCGGAACTCAGTGCGATTCGCATCCACGAGACCTGCACCAGCGGCTGCATCTATCGCGGCGAGTAAGCGATGGCACGTTGAAGAACCACCTGCGGGTGGTTTTTTTATGCCTGGAAAACCTCAGTGTAAAGCAGCCTTGACATGGTAATTGATCATACCTAACGTAAAGCACACTTTACTTATGGAGAGAGTCATGTCGCCCAAACGCTTTCTGATGGAATTCGCAGTCGTCATGGTGGTGTACATTTTGTGCGTCGTGGTTTCCAGCTCGCTCGTTCGATCCATGCCTGACGGGGTCGCCAAAATCGCCCTGGCGTTGCTGCCGGTGATTCCCATGATCGCGATGGCGGTTTCGATCGTCCGCCGCGTGAACGCCATGGATGAAATGGGCCGCAAGATCCAACTGGATGCTCTCGCTGTGGCGTTTGTCTGCACCGCACTCACGACGTTCAGCTACGGCTTTCTGGAAACCGCCGGTTTTCCACGCCTGTCGGCCTTCATGGTGTGGCCGATCATGGGCGGCGTCTGGTGTGTGGCCACGATCGTCGGCACAAGGCGCTACCAGTGAATAATCAGCTGCGCCAGTTGCGCGCCGAACGGGGTTGGTCCCAGGCCGACCTTGCACAGCGCCTGGAGGTTTCGCGCCAGACCGTCAATGCCATCGAAACCGGCCGCTATGATCCGAGCTTGCCGTTGGCGTTCAAGATCGCCAAGGTGTTCGAGCGCAGTATCGAGGCGATCTTCGAAGCACCAGCAGACTGAGTCATTTGTTACAGGAGCACACTGCAATGATGCGCCCCGCCATCCCTGATGACGTTGCTGCCATTAAGGCCATTGTCGAAGCCGCCTACTCGCCCTACATCGAGCGGATCGGCCGCAAGCCCGGGCCGATGCTTGAGGACTATCAGCTGTTGGTCGAGGCTGGCGGCGTTTACGTGCTGGACAACGCCGGGAAGGTTCAAGGGTTCATTATCCTGCTCAAGGGCGAAGGCGCTTTGCTGCTGGACAACCTCGCTGTAGCACCTGACGCCCAGGGCTTGGGATTCGGACGACTGCTGATGGATTTTGCCGAACGACGCGCCATCGACGCCGGCTACGCAGCGATTTACCTGTACACCCATGAAACCATGACCGAGAACATCGCGTTGTACACACGCCGTGGCTACGTGCAAACCCATCGCGCCGTGGAACAGGGTCTGCGCCGCGTGTACATGACCAAGCGCCTTTAGCAGCAGCTGATCCAATTTGTATCACCGCTGCACCGCTTTCGTGCCCGACTGGGCACAAAGACCACTGTTCCCTGCGACTCTCCCCAATGTGGCTATAAATACTGTGCACGGTGCACAGCATCTTGCGTGCGCCTGTCACTTCTGCCGATTTGGCACGCGCGGTGCAACAGGCCTGCGTCACTCATTCAGGGAGCAGGGCCATGACTCAGCAAGAACCGGGCAACGATTACCCCCTCAGCGAAGTGCCGATGCATGCGCGCAAGGGCCTGGCATCCACCGCCATGGTGCTGCTGGGGTTCACGTTTTTCACCGCGACCATGTTTGCCGGCGGCAAGCTGGGCGTAGCGTTCAGTTTTACCGACATGCTCGGCGTTGTGGCCCTGGGTAACCTGTTGCTGGGCATTTACGCCGCGGGCCTGGGTTACATCGCGTTCAAGAGTGGCTTGAATTCAGTGTTGATGGGCCGCTTCTGCTTTGGCGAGGTCGGCAGCAAGCTCAGCGACTTGATCCTCGGCTTTACCCAGATCGGCTGGTACGCCTGGGGCACGGCCACCGCCGCCGTGGTGCTGGGCAAGTATTTCGAGCTTAGCCAGGGCAGCGTGTTGGGCCTGATGGTGCTGTTCGGCATGGTGTTCTGCGCCACGGCGTATGTGGGGTATCGCGGGCTGGAGGTGCTGTCCTACATCGCGGTGCCGGCCATGGGTATCTTGCTGTTTCTGTCGATGTGGGTCGCCACGGTAAAAGTCGGCGGGCTGGACGGCCTGCTGGCAGTCGTGCCGTCAGGCGAGCTGGATTTGTCCACCGCGATCACACTGGTGTTTGGCACTTTTGTCAGCGGTGCGACCCAGGCTACCAACTGGACGCGGTTTTCCCGTTCGGCCAAGGTCGCGGTGCTGGCCAGCCTGATCGGATTTTTTATCGGCAATGGTTTGATGGTACTGATCGGGGCCTATGGCGCCATCGTCTACCAGCAGCCAGACGTGGTGGAAGTGTTGTTGCTGCAAGGCTTCGCGATGGCGGCCATGGCCATGTTGTTGCTCAATATCTGGAGCACCCAGGACAACACCATTTATAACTTTGCCGTCGCCGGCTGCAACTTGCTGCGGACCCGTCGCCGCAAGACCGTGACCCTGGCCGGTGCGGTTATCGGCACCCTGCTGGCGCTGCTCGGCATGTACGACATGCTGGTGCCCTACCTGATTTTGCTGGGCACAGTGATCCCACCGATTGGCGGCGTGATAATGGCAGACTTCTTCTACCGCTATCGCGGCCAGTACCCGCGCCTGGCCGAGACGCGCCTGCCGGCATTCAATTGGCCTGGGCTGGTGGCGTACGCGGTGGGCACGGTGCTGGCGTTCCACTCGCCCTGGGTGGCGCCACTGGTGGGGATTGTTGCCGCGTCGCTGACCTACGTCGTGCTGACCGCCGTGCTGCGTGTGCGTGCGCCGCTGGCTGATGCCCCGGCATGAGCCTCACCGTCGCCGATGTACTGGCCCTGCCCGGCCTTGAATCGATGCGCCTGCGCGCAGGTGACAGCGGCCTGGATAACGCCGTGCGCTGGCCGTATGTCGCGGAAAACAGCGGGATTGCCGAGTGGGTACTGGGCGGCGAGTTGGTGTTCGTCACCGGCATCAATCACCCACGCGATGAACCCAACCTCCTGCGTTTGCTTGAAGAAGCGTGCCAGCGTCAGGTTGCCGGTCTGGTGATCCTCACCGGGCCGGCCTATATCCAGACAATCCCCCAGCGCCTGTTGAGCGCCGCCGAAGCGGCCGGCATGCCGCTGATCGAGCAGCCTTACTCGCTGAAAATGGTGCTGGTGACACAGGCGATTGGTTCGGCGCTGATCCAGTCCGAGCAACTGGGCCGTTCGCAACACGACGTGCTGGAACGCTTGCTCGCCGGTGATTATCAGTCCCTTGAGGTGTTACTGAATCGGGCAGCGCAGCTGGGCATGTCGCTGGCCGGGCATTGGCAGGTTGTCCAGTTGCAACTGGAGGGTGGCGAGGCATTATTTGCCCAGGGTGATACTGCGCAGACGGAGGCGCAATTGGCCCGGCAGCACGACAGTATCGCGCGTCGATTGCGCCAGTTCTCGGCGCAGCATCATGCAGCATTGCCGATTGTGGGCAGGGCTGGGCACTGGACATTGTTGCTGCCGGCCACCGATGCCGTGCAAGCGTTGGCCAATCGCCAACAATGGGTTGCCTGGCTTAACCCCTTGAACCTGCGGCTGGCCCCTTTGAAACTGTTTATCGGCCTGAGTGCCGCTGCCCACCCACCCGCGAGCCTGGCTCAGGCGCAGGATGAGGCACGCCAGGCCTTGGCGGCGGCGCGACGTTTCAGCGACCGCGCCGGGCTTTGTGTGTATGACGAACTCGGCGTATTGAAACTGCTCAGTGGCGTGCGTGATCGCGCCCTGCTCGACCAGTTTCTCAATGAGCGCCTGGGCCCGTTGTTGCGCCACGACCGCCACCATGGCCCTTGCCTGATGCCGACCCTGGAAGCCTGGTTTCACGAGAATGGTAACCTTGTGGCCGCCGCGCAGCGCCTGGCCCTGCACCGCAACACGGTGACGCACCGCGTCCAGCGTATCGAAGCCCTGAGCGGGCTGACGCTGGGCAACTCATACGACCGCCTGGACATCGGAATAGCCCTGATGATCTGGCGGCTGACTGCCTGATTGTCTTTAGCCAAGAGGAACTTGCCCATGCATATCATCAACGCCCGCCTGCGCAACCGTGAAGGCCTGCATGATCTGCACCTGGAACACGGCCGGATCGCCAGCATCACTTCGCAAACCGAGGTACCTGCTTTAAGGGCCGGTGATTTGGACGCCGCTGGCAACCTGGTCATACCGCCTTTTGTTGAACCCCACATTCACCTCGACGCCACCCTTACGGCTGGCGAACCGCGCTGGAACATGAGCGGCACGCTGTTCGAAGGCATCGAGTGCTGGGGCGAGCGTAAAGCCACGATCACCCAGGAAGACACCAAGACTCGCGCCAAAAAAACCATCCAGACCCTGGCAGCCCACGGCATTCAGCATGTCCGCACCCACGTCGACGTCACTGACCCCGAGCTCACGGCACTCAAAGCCATGCTTGAGGTACGCGAAGACAGCTCGCACCTGATCGACTTGCAAATCGTCGCCTTCCCCCAGGAAGGCATCGAGTCCTACCGCAATGGCCGCGAGTTGATGGCCGAGGCCATTCGCCTGGGCGCCGACGTCGTCGGCGGCATTCCGCACTTTGAGTACACCCGTGACCAAGGCGTCAGCTCGGTGAAGTTCCTCATGGACCTGGCCGAACGCACGGGTTGCCTGGTGGACGTGCACTGCGACGAAACCGATGACCCTCACTCGCGCTTTCTCGAAGTGCTGGCCGAAGAAGCCCGCAGCCGCGACATGGGCGCACGCGTCACCGCCAGCCACACCACGGCCATGGGCTCCTACGACAATGCGTATTGCGCCAAACTGTTTCGCCTGCTGGGGCACTCAGGAATCAGCTTCGTCTCCTGCCCCACCGAAAGCATTCACCTGCAAGGCCGCTTCGACAGCTTCCCGAAACGCCGCGGCGTGACCCGCGTCAACGAACTGCTCGACGCCGGCATGAACGTATGCTTTGGCCAGGATTCGATCGTCGACCCTTGGTACCCCTTGGGCAACGGCAACATCCTGCGGGTCCTGGAAGCCGGTTTGCACATTTGCCATATGCTCGGCTATCGCAATCTGCAAAGTGCTCTGGACCTGGTCACCGACAACAGCGCCAAGGCCATGGCCCTGGGCGAGCGTTATGGCCTGGAGCCGGGGCGCCCGGCCAACTTGCTGATCTTGTCGGCAAACAGCGACTACGAAGTTATTCGCAGCCAGGGCCTGCCGCTGTACTCAATCCGCAATGGCAAAGTGCTGATGAAACGGCAACCGGCGCAGGTGGAGTTTTTGTAACCGGCCTGTCTACACAATGGAGTCGAGGTCGAGCGGATGCACCTTGCCTGAACCGTCATGAATCGGCGCAGGAATACTGGCAACTTGCGCCAACTCACGGTTTTCACGGTGGCTGAACCAACGCTTCAGGCTGGGTTGCAGGTGCGCGCGATCGGCGTGACTGCCATACACGTCGCGGGCGTCCAGGCGCCGCCAGCGCAGGGACTCCAAGCGTTGGCGACTGGTGCGCAACCGGTCAATTTCTGCGTTCAACGCCTGGCTATGTTCGTGCCCATAGCCACGCTGGTTTGAGGGGCGGCGACGGTCCAGCTCGCGGTTCTTGTCGCGCAACTGCGCAGTCATGCTCTCAAGGGCACGGCCCAGCAGCTCAAATTCTCTCTGCGTGACCAGAGGCCCTTGGCTATCAACGGTTTGTTGCCAGCGACGCAACGTGGCCCAGGCCGCCGGAATGTAACTGGCCGTCATGAAGTGCTGGCTGGCCTGAAACAGTTGTTTCAGCACGTTGGCGCGGTTGGGCATGTCACCTTGAAGTTGCAAGGCACGGTTACAACCGGCCTGCAGAATAGACTCACAACCGGGCGTCCATAACACCGAGGAATGCGTGCCATCGGCCAGTTTGATCGGCATGAAGTGCTGCTGTTCGCCGTGATGCTGGTAGGGACTGCCACCCACACGCACCAGGCCGGCGGCAAACAGAAGCCCACCCGGACCGGGTGCGCTGAACAACGCCACTACACCCGGAACCCAGAGTTTTGCGGTGGTGTTCATCCACGTGGCCGGAACGCTGGGCACCGGGTCGTTGTGGTTGACGATGCGATGGTGGACCAGCGCTGAGGCGCCTTCGGTGAACTCGGCGTCGGCGGCGCGGGGTGCGCCGTAGGTGTAGAGGAGAATGTTGTACTGAGTGTCGGGGATTCGTCGCAATCCTTCTGCCAGGAGCAAGGCGATGGCGCCGCCGAGGCTGTGGCCGCAGATTACAATGCGCTGGCCGCTGTGAAACTGCTCGAGGTATCGCAGAATAAAATCGCGCATCGCTAGATACGCCTGATAGAAGCCCTTATGGGCTTTGCCCACGCCGTCAGAAAACGGCACTTGGTGGGCGTCGGCGTCTCGCAGTGCATCGGCGCCGCTGGCGGTGCCTCGAACAGCGATCAGGATGACTTCAGCGTGATGAGTGATGAACGCCTGAGTGTCCGTTCCGAACTGCTCATCGTTGAAAAAATGCACCAGAGCAGGATGCTCCTGTTTTGCGCCAAGCTCAGAGCGGTTCTGTGGGTACACGTCAGGGTCGAAGGGCACGATCTCAAAACGCTGGGAGTATGGGACTTCCTCATAGAGCGGGTAAAAGCGCTGCACCTGCTCGCGATCAACATTCCAGGCTTCTTGATAGGCCGAAAGCTTTTCGACGAACAGATTCCCTATGCCGGGATCCAGAGGAAAGCTGACTTTATCCACCGGATTCGTTGGAGGCTGCTGGCCAAAATCGCAGTAACTCAAGGTAGCCATCAGCGCCAATTGGTAGAGGTTCAAGGCGCAGAAACGATCCTCTGTGGATAGCATCGGGCGCAGGGCTCGTAAAGGTCGTACTTCCAGCACGGTATGCAGGTTGGGGAACAACACCACACCAGACAAAGTCGGCTGAGGCGGACCGAAGCCCAACTCAGCCATCATTTTTAACGCATGGCGTTGAGGTGGGTAAGTGCGGGGCGCCAACGGCGGTAAGTGAGCAACATGCCGGACCAGGTCGCGCACTTCTACCTGATAAAACCGGTCCGCTTTGCGCTGTGCAGGATTTCCCTCGATACGCTGGCCATCAGCAGTGCAAAAGCGGGTTTGTTCGGCCCGTGCCTGGAGTTCGGTGATGGGCAATTTGTAAGTCTTGCGCGTACTCAATTCAAAATACGGCTGCTCATTCCCAGCGTACAACCCCTCCAGAATAAGCACGACGGGACCGCAGTAAAACCCTTGTAGCTTGGCAAACCCCTCCCCAGTCAGCCTGCCATTGTACGAGTGGCCCGTACTGTCATAGACAGTGTAAGCAAGCCCGCCGTAGGCCTTCCCACTGCCCGTTTCATCAACCAGACAAAAGCTTGCCCAATGTCCTTTCAATGCACATGCAGGCATGTTGCTGCTGAAAAAAGCTTGCTTGCGCGCTTCTTGATTCATGACTCGACTCCTTGTCAATTACAGGTGGGATAGACATCACAAGTGCGTCCATCCGGCATCTTTATAGGTTTGAAGTCCTTGTTATCGGGCTCGCAAGCTCCCTGCTGATCCTCAAAGCTTTTACCCCTGCAGCGTTTCCACCCTCCCGGTACAGCTATCCACCGCCGGTCAAAAGCCGGTTCTTCCTGATCTGAAAGCGCCAGTTCCAGCCTGACTTTTTTTCCAGGTAACAGCTCTCGTTGCACGACACCGCCCGCTCGAACTTTCTGCCGCTGCCCTCCTGCGTCCAACGCTCTGCACTCCAGAATTTTTCTGATTGCATGCAAGGGCCCCACCGTGCGAAAAAACCACCTGCATTGACCGGCCAGCTCCTGCACACCTGAGCCGGGCATCCCTGCTACGCGCTCAGATTCGACAGGATCTGCGAAATAGATAGCGGCTGAATCTCCACCGACATCTGCGTCGCGCTCGCCCCATTTCGCATAAATGTCGAACTCCACGCTCTTCAACACCGATGGGCATCCCTCGATGGTTTCAGTCAGCGGCAGGTCATAGCTCACTCGTTCGGCCACCGGTTTGTAATCAGCAATAAAGATCTTCCGCTCTGGCCTCTTGCCTCGACGTCGCGGCAAGGTGCACAACTGGTCCCTTGCAGGACCGTAGTTAGCCGCCCCTGTAAACCGAAACTCCGCAGGCAAATCCACCTCCAACGTGAAGTGATTGACCGGCCCCACCGCACATCCCGAAAGCCATCCCGCACCCAGCGCGACCAATGCACCACGCAGCCGCTTATCCATGCATACCTCCCAGCCTGCGCCACTGCGCCGATACTCGTTCGAAGTGGTCCCCAGGCGTTTCTCCTTGCATTGGCTGCCACTGAATGACGCAGGTACGCGTTGCCTCTTCCAACCTGCGCATTACCAGGAACTCAAGCTGTTGCGGCGCACGCCATTGCCACGCACGAGCCTGTTCCAATACCTGAGATAACCAGATTCGAGGGTCCTGGAATTCAACCAGTGCGGCGAGGTCTTCGCTGTGCTCGGTCAGCAGGTAACGCAGGACATTGGCGTGCAGGATGGCCGCCGTATGGGGGTTGGGGGTGTTGAGCCAGGGTGCCGGAACTGGCACCGGATACTCACCGGGGGCCGGATTATCGCCGTGGTGCCAATGGCCCTCGTGCCAGTAGCACACGCTGATCAGCGGGCCGAGGAACACCGGCCAGTGCTCACTCGGCAGATGAGCCAACACGCGAGCCAGGGTTCGATTGTCATGAAAGCGATACAACGCCTGGCTGCCCTCGAGCCCTACCAGCATGCGCTCGCGCCAATGTCGGGCCGCACCGGCCAGGTCGTCGTCGGGCAGGCTTGCCAACCAACCCCAGTCAGACTGCGGGTGCTGCAGCAGGTCGAACAGCGCAGGCTCACTTGCCTGCTCCAATAGCAGGATCACCGGACCAACCGCTGCCAGTTCGGCCACAGCGCTCTCACCGTAGAGACTGCAATATTGCGACAGATTACGGGCTGCCAGCAGCGGCTGGCGTGCCTCATGGTTGCCGTCAAGGATCAGACACAGTCGGCGGCCCGCTTGTTGCTGTTGGGCCATCCAGCGGCCAGGCGTGCTCTGCATCAAGCAGCCCTCCGCTTGATAGCGCACTGGCCTTCGCGGCATTGCTCGCACACAGGACAAAAATCAGCCCCCAATTGCCGGGCCAACGCCATGACGAGGCCTTGCGCAACCGCCATTTTCGGGCCTGTTGTTGCTGAAAAGGGGCTCGTTGATGAATTCGGGGGTGGCAAGCCGCCGACGGTAATGGGTTTGCTGGTGAAAATACCGCCGGCCTGAACCAGCACATACTCACCCCCAGCCCTGAGGCTCAGTTGCGCGCCCGCATCGATGACCAGGCTGGCACCTGCCTTGAGATGGATTTGTTGCCCGGCTTCTATGACCAGCAAACGCCCTACCCGTGTCTGACTGTCGCCCTGCACGTCCAGGTGATCATGCGCTTTGAGCTCGACATTGCGATCACCCCCGATATGACGACGCTCGCCGCTTTGCAGGTGAGCCGTGCTCAGTCCACGGATGATTTCGTGGCGCTCTCCGACGACCTCCAAGCGACTGTCGTGCCCCACTTTCTGCTCCAGATCACGCTGAGCGCGCAAGTAGATGAGTTCCTCGCCACGGCGATCTTCAAGGTGCAGTTCGTTGGCTCCCCCGCCGCCCGGCGAACTGCGGCTGCGCAAGACACTGCGGGTACCGTGCTGCGGCAAAGGATAGGTCGGCATGTGCAACGCATTGGGCAGGCAGCCGTTGATCAATGGCCGGTCGGGATCGCCCTCCAGGAAGGTCACCAGCACCTCCATGCCCACGCGCGGAATCATCATTGCGCCAAAGCCATCCCCCGCCCAACCGGACGCTACCCGTACCCAGCAGCTGCTTTTGTCATCGGCGTTTTCCAGGCGATCCCAATGAAACCGTACTTTCACCCGGCCATAGGCATCGCAATACACCTCTTCGCCCGCAGGCCCTGTCACTGTGGCGGTTTGACTGCCATTGATGGTCGGCTTCGGGTGCTTCAGAAGAGGCCGATAAGGCGCGCGCCAGGGTGTGGCGATGAACCGGTTGCGGTAGCCCTGGAATGCGTCCGTCTCAACCACCGCTTCCTCAAGTACCTGCGGTTGATAACCCTCATGACGCACTGATGTGATCAACCAAAGGTCGTTGCAGGCCGGATCGGGGTGATCACGCAGTTCGAGGAAATGGCCGCAGCTCAACGCAGCTTGATCACTGCTGCCCAGCGCGTGATGACGGTCGCTCTGATGGCGCTCCAGGCTTCGGCGCGTCAATTGTTTGCCCCGTGCAGGGTCAAAGAAGCCACCAGGGTAGCGATAATCCTCCAAAGGTTGCGCCCAGGCAGTGCCTGCCGTGTCGTGCAAGCGCAACAACGGGTGCTCGAAATCATGATCGCGGCGAGCCGTATGCCGAGTGCGGGTTTCCAGGCGCACCTCGAAACCCTGGATCACCCCCGATTCGTCGACATAGTCATGCACCGGACAGTAGCGCTGCGCAGGCAAGCGCCGAAACACCGTCTGGTCGTCACCAAACACCAGCACGTGATTGTTCGTGCTGTGGCGGAAATGGTAGTGAATGCCCTCCTCTTCGCACAGGCGCTGGATGAAGTGCAGATCGGTTTCAGCGTACTGCACGCAGAACGTGCGTGGCGGATAGACCACCGGGCCGAGTTCGAAGCAATAGGCGTCGGCAAGGATACCGTGATGCTCAAGCACCGCAGCGATGATCTGCGGCACACTGCGCTGCTGGAAAATCCGCTGGTCACGCCGGTGGGCCAGGCACGCCAGCCGGGGGGCCAGGGTGAGGTGATAACGGGTCAGCCGCGCGCCCGGATCATCACGGCCGATGGCGTGGATTTGCCCATGCAGCCCTGCGTCCGCCGTGCCGAAGTCAAGATAGGCAGGCTGATGGAGCAGTGCCTCAAGGTCCAGCGAGGCGTTTTCACTGACTACCTGCAGTTGAATGAAATAAGGCTGATCAATGACTTCATTGCCTTCAAAAGCGAGCACTTGAAAGTCGCTGGCAACTTCTGGAAGTATCAATTTGAAACGTGTTGACATTAACGCACTCACCATCCGTAGTTACCCATCATCACATAGTTGACTGAAAGGCTTTCTCCCGTCGGATGTTGATCGAACAGCTGGGAAAAAGCGCCTTAACGCAGTGAAGCTTAGCGATTTCACGCGACATTCGGCTCTTCAAAAACAAAAAAGAAGTTTCGTACATTGGGGTCGGAAGTGTCTTTTACGAAACATTACAGCGCGTTAATAAAGCAACTACGAACAACAAGAAATTTCCTACGTTAACTTCACAAACCTAACTAACCAATAAAGAAACAGCTGACACTAACCCACGCCATCAGCTGCTCTGTCACGATCAGGCTTGAGCCCTGGCAGTCCCGAACAGGCTGACGTTCAGCAGTGTTTCACCCTGGCTTTGCAACCGTACGGGCGCCGTGCCACCTGGCATGACCACGGTTACCACGCCGTCCGTGACCCAACCTGCTCGCCATGCCGCGCACGCCACTGCACTGGCGCTGGTCCCCGAGGACGCGGTGGGACCCTCTCCCCGCTCAAACACCCGCGCGATCAGGTGATTGTCCGAAGATCGGGCAGCCCATTGCAGATTGATTCCGGCACTACAAGGTTGACCACGCCCGAGCGGCGGTGCGAAGGCAATCGCCTGCAACAACCCGAACAGTTCAGGCTGTTGCATCGACCGATTGTCGGGTAACGCGCTGGCGTGCTCGACGAGCGTCACGCAATGAGGGTTGCCCACGCGTACAAACTCACTGCAAGCCCAGTGCGGGTTGATTGCCGCCAACGCGGCCACGTGACTGAACTCACGCTCCCTGACCGCAACCGCATTGACACCCGCAGCGGCCACTGCGCCGGGGCCGAACATCGGTAGCCCCAATGCCAGCCAGAAACCTGCCACCTGTTCGTACAACGCCGGCTCCACGCGGGTGGCAACAGGCGACGCCGTGACCGGCTGGTCATGGTGCACGCGCAATTCACACGTCTGAACGATCAAGCCCTGATCGGTCAACGCCTGCGCAAAGATAGTCAGACCGTTGCCGCTGCGTTCGGCGAGAGAGCCATCCGTATTGACGATCAGCAGGTCGAACGGCGGCGCGGATTGAAATGGCCCGACCAGCAAACCATCGCAACGGTGCGCCTTCGCATTGGCGGGTCGAGGCAACGCGCCCCAGCCGCACTCGGAGGAGATTGCCGATGCTGCCCAGTCCTTGCGAGTGTGCGCCGCCAAGTCAGCGCGCTCGGGCACATCGACACCGCGGCTGCGCAGATAGGCCGGGCTGGCCACCGCGTAGATATTGCCCCGCGCGTCATAGAACTGGGTCATATTGCCACCCGCTTGAAAATCTTCATCGGCTTGTCCGTCCAATTGCCTGCACACGGGACGGCAGCGTATTACAGAACTGTCGATCGGGTCATCCGAAGGGAACCCGGCTCGCTCGAGAGCGCCTGATATGCAAGGATGTCGCGCCGGACATCGTTCGCTGAACGCAAAACCAAGGATTTTTCATGACTGCCATTCCCACTCCAGCGCCCGTGGTTCCCGGGCGACTGGAACAAATGTCGACCCGTATCGCTTTTTTCATCGCCGGCTTCGGCATCGCCGCCTGGGCGCCGCTGGTGCCGTATGCCAAGGCACGCGCGCAACTCAACGAGGGCACGCTGGGTCTGCTGCTGTTGTGCCTGGGAGTGGGTTCGATCATCGCCATGCCGGTGGCCGGTGCGCTGGCCTCACGTTTCGGCTGCCGACGCGTGCTGACGGGCGGCACGATCATGATCTGCCTGGCCCTGCCGATGCTCGCGACGGTCAGCTCGATCCCACTGCTGATGGCCGGGCTGTTTCTGTTCGGCGCAGGCCTGGGCACCGTGGATTCGACGGTCAACCTGCAAGCCGTCATCGTTGAGCGTGCCAGCGGTAAAACCATGATGTCGGGCTTTCACGGCTTGTTCAGCCTCGGCGGCATTGTCGGTGCGGCGGGAGTCTCCGGGTTGCTCGGCCTGGGCCTGTCGCCGTTGCAGGCGACCCTGGTGGTGATCGTGATCGTGGCGGTCGCGCTGCTCAAGGCCGGGCCACATCTGTTGCCCTACGGCAGTGAAAGCTCGGGCCCGGCGTTTGCAGTGCCTCACGGTGTGGTGCTGTTTATTGGCTGCCTGTGTTTCATCGTATTTTTGGCTGAGGGCGCGGTGCTGGATTGGAGTGCCGTATTCCTCAGCGCCGAGCGTGGCCTGGATGAGGCTTACGCCGGCCTCGGCTATGCGGCATTTGCCTTGACCATGACTGCGGGACGCCTGACCGGCGATGCCATTGTGCGACGGCTGGGCGCCACCCGTGTGATTGTTATCGGCGGCTCGCTGGCCACCGCCGGCATGCTGCTCGCCACGCTGTTCCCGGCCTGGGAAACCGCGCTGCTGGGGTATGCATTGGTGGGCGCTGGTTGCTCGAACATCGTGCCGGTGCTGTACACCGCCGTCGGCAAGCAAAAAGTCATGCCGGAGCACATTGCGGTACCGGCCATTACGACCCTGGGCTATGCCGGCATTCTTGCCGGCCCGGCCATGATCGGCTTTATCGCCCACGGCAGCAGCTTGAGCATCGCCTTCGTGCTGGTCGCGATGCTGCTGGCCGGGGTGGCCATCAGCGGCAAAATCCTCAAGGTGTAAATTGCCTGCCGCACACGGCCTGGACGCTACCGGGCCTTGTGCATCTGGTGCTGTTCCAGCCAGCGCTCCAGGCTTTTGTTGCACAGCCAGCCCTCGTGCCTGGAGCGCCCAAACAAGCGCTGGGTATTGGCGCGCGCCAGCGAGCGCAATAATCCTGGGCGCTCGATGATGTTTTTTGCCGTGTATACACAGTGCTCGCTGTATTTCTTCCTGGGCAATCCGGTGGTGGGTTCAAGAATCGGCCTGCCCAGTGAGTCGCTGTCATCGGGGTCATTCATCACCACTTTGAGCAGCGAAATATCCACGTACTCAAAGGTTTCAAAGAACACGGTGCGGTCCTTGAGCGTGTCCCTCAGCTGTTTGAAGTGACCTTGCAACGCCTGCACGACGCTGGCATTGCCCTGGCCATGGAAAGGGTCCTGGCTGAAGGCGTTGGGTGAACTGTTGCCGCGCAATGCGCAAGCGGCTTCCAGGCTGTCGCGGGTGATATAGCCGTCGCAATCGATGATTGCGTCGCTCAGCAGCGGGCGCTTGAGAATTTCCCTGACCACCAGGATCATGCGGTCGCGCACGTTATTCACCCTCACGCTTTTCGGCTGCAAATTGGCGCAGCGAGGACGGCGTCACACAGCCCCCCTCGCTGTAGTTTTCAAACACGTCAAAGTTCTTTCGCAACTCGAGCGCCAGTTGCCTATCGGTGAAGCTCGGGCCCGGAAGCGTGGTGTCTGCGCGAGCCGCTGGCGCGTTCTGCAGCGCCTGGTGCCGCAACGACGGTACGGTAGCGCGCAAGCCGTGCCGCCGCGGCGGCGGCAGGTCTTGCGCAACAGATTGATCCTCGCAAAATGGCTGTGCCACAGGCGGCGGCGAAGGCCAGCGAACCTGCGGGCCGCCCATGGCCGTTGGCAGCATGCGCGGTAATGCACCCTCAATTGTCATACGTCATCTCCCGACCTTTTGCTGATCTGTGCTTGCCTGAAATTCAACACCGAGGTGCTCCGGATCAGTGGGTTGATTGCGTAGGAGCAAGCAACCGATGTGTGGCGAGTTGGGCACGATAGTTCCGGGCAGCGGCTGAATACCAATAACAGCATGTAAAAACCATGAGGCCCTGGGTCAATCCGACTTCCCCCCACGCCAGACAGTTTTCAGGCCATGGATCAATACAGCCCAGGCGCCCGACCCTTTGCTTTCGTTGCGGCTCGCCTCCCCAGGCGCAAGCATGCCGCGGGCGAAATCATCGGCGACCGGTGCCCGGAACTTGCACTGCCCCGCGAGCGCTTTCATGCGCTGCACTTCTGCCGCGTACCCATTCGGCGGGGCCGCAGGCAGAAGGTCATTCGGCAGCTCTTGCCCTGTCACCGCTGTTGAGCGCTCAACGTCGACGCCATGGGCGAAGGTGTCGAGGCCTCCCCTTGGGCAGGGTTGAAACGAAGTTGACGTCATATCCAGGCCCTGATTCACGTTCTGAAAAGACTACCGAGTGCGCTAAGCCGTTGGGCCCATCCAGCGCAGCAAGCGCCACGATGCGTTTGCCGCGCCGATTGCATCGCGCGTACTCAATCAGCGGGACAATGCGACCAGGATTTCAAACACGTTGATCCGGCCATCCGCGTCTGCGTCCATTTTCTTCAGCGAATCGCCGCGGCCCGTAAACGCTTTACTCAGCTGAATTAAATGGTCGATCGACGGAATGCCCGTCATGGGTGTTTTGCCCAGCGTCTGAAGGTCTCTGACGTTGATTTCGTGCCCAACGTAATCTTTCAATTGATTGAAATGGTTAAGCATTTCCTGGGCTATTTGTTTGTCATCCTTGTATTTGAAGGGGTTGTCGTCACGAATGAGTTTAGCCAGGGCGTGCAGGTCGGTTCGACTGCCCAGGGCGTCCATCATGCCGGTACGCCGCAATACCTCTCGGGCGGTGCGAATGTTTTCATTCACGTTGGGATCACTGCCCAGCTGTTTTGCCGCCATGTCTCTGAGGGTGCGAGCACTCAGGGTCTTGGAGTGACTTGATCCGGTGAACGCAGCGAAGTTGTTTAACAGCAACTGCGCCAGTTGGTCATTACTTTTGTGGGAGTAGACGAGGTCTGGTTTACCCGACCCAACCGGCACCGGCGTTGGCGGTACGCCGTTGTGATGAGCATGCGCGTGGGGTCGCTGACTACCAAACCAATGGCCCATTGCGTGTTGAAACTGCTGCATGAAACCCTGTTGCGAGGCCGAGTGATTCATCGCCGGCGCCCAATGATGATGATCACTGTGACCCTGGGCTGTTTGCTGATGAGCGCCAAACACCGGCCCGGAGACGTTGACCGACAGGTTATAACTCACGTTCCCGGCGCTGTGGCTGTCGTAGGACGGCGCAACAGAAAACGCACGGCTGGCCTTGGCCTCGGGCTTTGAATCAGCCAGCGCCGTGTCAGCGGTTGATGAAACAGAAACAGACGTATCGAGAGCCGATACCGACATAAGTGCCTCCAGTGCAAAGGGATCGATTACCAACCTGCCACGCCAGCGTGACGTCGAAGTCGTTCAGGTTTCCCCTGTGTGGCGCATCTGTCGGAATAGGTTCCTGACCCGGCAGCAGGTCGCTTAAAAACCTGTAGGAAAGGCGCAAAAAAAATCGCAGCCCCAGGGCTGCGATTTTTCGTGTCAACGGCAGGTCAGAACCCGACGCTTGCCTGTACGAAGAAGGTACGTGGCTCGCCAAGGTACAAACCCGCGTTGTTGTCGCTCGAGCGCGTGTAATGTTGTTGGTCGAAGACGTTTTTCACGCCCACGCCCAGTTTCAGGTTCGACAGTTGCGCACCAAAGTCATAGCCGCTGCGCACGTTGACCGAGACATAACCAGGAATATCGCCGTACTGGCCATCGGCAGTGCCCTGGGTGATGTAAGTGGTGCCAGTGCCCGGCGCGCGTTGCCCGGACTGGGCATAGACGTCCAGGTTATGGGTCCAGTGATTGATGTCGTAACGCAGGCCCGCCGTTGCCACTTCACGCGAATACAGCGGCAAGTCGCGGCCCTTGAACGGTACATCGCCTTCTGAAGTGGCCTTGGTGTACGTGAAACCGGCGCTGGCGGTCAGGCCGTCCAGGCGCGGGTCGAGGTTCGACAGGTCGTAGTGGGCCGAGGCTTCGACGCCCTGGTGCTTGGTGGCGCCCAGGTTGGTCCAGCCCACGTCGTTGCTGACGTATTGCAACTCGTCCGAAAAGTCGATGTAGAACAATGTCACTTCGCCGCCCCATACGCTGTCGTTGTAGCGCGTGCCGACCTCGTAGGTCTTGGCTTTTTCCGGGTTCAGGCCATCGGCCGTCTGGTTGACCCGGCCACCCTGCCCGATCTGCGCATACTGCAGGCTGCCGAACGAAGTTTCGTAGTTGGCGAACAGCTTCCAGGCATCAGAGATGTGGTACATCACGCTCAACGCCGGCAAGGGCTCGTTGCTCTCGATCTTGCGATTTTTCTCCACGGTGCGCACGCCGTTCAGGGCGACCACCGGGCGATCATGCCAGCGGGTTTCGATGTTTTCGAAGCGGATACCCGGGGTGACGGTCCATTTGCCGATATCGATTTTGTTATCAAGATAGAACGCATTGGCGACGGTGCCGCCGGTGCGGTCCTGGTAAACATGTCCATCGTTTTGGCCACCCGGCGTCGGTACATTGTCGACCAGGTTCAGGCTGCTGGCTTGCTCATGCATGCCTTCTTTCAGGTAGCGGTAACCGAGACTGACTTCCTGAGTGCTGGGGCCCACGTCGAACACATGCGACACACGTGGCTCGATGCCAAAGGTGTAGTAGGTGCGCGGGTAGGAACCGATGGTCTTCAGGTCACGGTTGGCGATGTTGCTGCCCCGGAAACTGTCGGTGTAGTAGGTCAGCACTTCGGCCTGGGTACGGTCATCGATCTGCCGGATGTACTTGAACGATACGTCCTTGCGGCGACCGCTGAAGTTGTCGTAGTCGCGCACCGACTGGTACGGATTGGCGTCAAACTGCTTCTGGGTCAAGCCACCGGGCATGTCGGCGCTGGCGTCGTAGTAGTGGAAATTAAGCGAGAAATCGTCTTGATCGGTCGGCGCCCAGTGAGTCTTGAGGATCACGTCGTCGATGTCATTGGAGTTGTTGCTGTCGCGGTAACCATTGCCGTTGACGCCAGTATAGAGCAACGCAACGCCAATACCGTTGTCGGCGGTGCCACCCACAAAGGCGTTGTCGACGTGTTTCCAGCCACCGTGTTCAGCCGTCTGCAAGGTGGTGCCGACTTCACCGGAGAATGTCTCGGGAATAGCGCGGGTCACGAAGTTGATCACACCGCCGACGTTCTGTGGCCCATACCGCACGGAACCGGCGCCGCGCACCACGTCGATGCTGTCCAGGTTGCCGGCGGAAATCGGCGCCATCGACAGTTGAGGCTGGCCATACGGGGCGAACGCTGCCGGCACGCCGTCGATCAGCACGGTGGAGCGTGGCGACAGGCGCGATGTGAGGCCACGAACGCCGACATTCAGGGAAATATCACTGCCTCCGGTGCCGTTGGATTCCTGCACCTGCACGCCAGGGATACGGCGCAGCACGTCACCGACGTTCATTGCGCCCTGCTCCACCATGGCTTCACGGCGCACCACCGTGCGTGCGCCAGGGTGGTTCTGCACGACGGCAGCGTTCGCATCACCCAACCAGTCGCCGACCACCTTGATGTCGGTGACGCCCAGCTCCAGCGGCGAGCCGGCTTCACCGGTGCCGGTGCCGGTGCTTTGCGGGCGCAGGGTCACAGAACCGGCGTCGATCTGGTAATCCAGGCCGCTGCCTTGCAGCAGCTGGCGCAGGGCTTGTTCGGGCGAGAGGTTACCGTCCACCGCAGGCGCTTGCTTGCCGGCGACCATGTCCGGGTTGAAAAACACTTGCAGGGAAGTCTGCTGGCCCAACTGGCTCAACGCTGCGCCCAAAGGCTGAGCGCGGATGTGGATGCCGTCGCCAGCATAGGCCGCAGGCAGCGCGGCACTGACGGCGAGCGCCAGCGCAAGAGGCGCCCAGCGGGAAATTTTATTGTTGTAGACGGTAAGTTTTTTCACGTCGAACCTAGTCCTGTGATCGCAAGAGTGTGCGGCTGTTAATGCAAACCAGTTGCAGTTGCAGGAGAAGACGAAGAACTCGGAAAAAACCTGAATTTCAGCGAGAAATAATTTCCTGGCTGCCATCAGGCAAGCTGCGCAGGGCGACCGGCAGTATGTGCGGCAAGGCTTTGAGCAAGGCGTCGGTGTCGCGGGCGTTGAACACACTGGTCAAGCGCAGGTTGCTCACCGCCGCCGTGCTGACCCGCAAGGGCTGCTCACGATAGCGCGATACTTCACGGGCCACTTCGCCGAGGGTGGCGTTGTTGAACACCAGTTTCCCGCTGCGCCAGGCGGTCAGTTCATCGGCATTCACCGCATAAGCCGCTGCGACCTGTCCCTGGGAATCGACATGCGTGCCGCGGCCTGCCGTGAGCGTGACCCTCTGATCCGTCGAGCGCCCCTGTACCTTGACGGTGCCGGCCTCGACCACCACGCGGGTCTGGTCGTCGTCACGGCGCACATCGAACCGTGTGCCGGTGACCGTCACCTGCCCTGCCCCAGCGACCACGATGAACGGGCGACTGGTGTCATGCTCGACGCTGAACATCGCTTCGCCTTGCTTGATCTCGACTCCGCGCCGGCCCTTTTCGTAGTGCACCGCGACCACGCTGCGGCTGTTCAGGTCCATGACCGAGCCGTCCGGCAAGGCCACTTGGCGATGCTCACCCACGCGCGTACTGAATTGCGCACTGTAAGGCTTGGGCTGATCCAGCCCGCTGAACAGCCCAAGGCCCAGGGCAATCGCCACCACACTGGCGGCGACGGCGTAACGCACAACGGCACGGCGTCGAGGGCGCTCGACCGGCGCCTCACACAACGCCTGCAAACGCGCCTTGGGCAGCAGGTCTGCGGCGCTCCACATTCCTTGCAGCACATCGAATTCGTATTGGTGCTCGGGACGCTCATTGCGCCAGGCGTCGAAGCGCTGGCGTTCTGCGCTGCTCAAGTCGGCCTCTTGCAGGCGTACAAACCATTGCGCGGCTTCGTCGCGAGCGCGGCTATCCATCATGGAAGGTCCTGTTTCAAAGCGGGTCATGGGGCCATCGCATCCAGGCGGTCACGCAGATGCCGCAAGGTGCGGATCATATACTTTTCCACCATGTTTTTAGACAGGCCCAGGCGCACGGCGATTTCCTGCTGGGTCAGGCCCTCGATTTTCTGCCAGATAAATACCTTGCGGCAGTTGAGCGGCAACTCGGCCAGGGCCCGCTCGATGGAGTCCGCCAACTGGATGGCGTGCATGAAATGCTCCGGGTCGCCGCCGTGGGGCGAGCGCTGGTCAAATGCTTCCAGCGCCAGCGCCTCACGCCGGTCTTCGCGGCGATAGGCGTCAACGGCGATGTTGCGCGCGGTTTGATGCAAATAGGCGCGCGGTTGCTCAACCTCACTGGCACGCGACTCAAGCACCCGCACGAAGGTGTCGTGGGCCAGGTCCTCGGCCTGTTGACGGTTTCTCAGGCGGCGTGTCCAGGTTCCGATCAACTCTTCGTAGTGCTCGAAAAAGCCTGTTCTGCGGGGCGGCTGAGGAGTCATCGAGTGAGCACTGGGGAGGCGGGGCGTGAATAGTAATGCTTCCTATTAAGTGGAGCAATTGCTTCCCGTCGTCCCGCGCCGTTCTCGGCACGTCACCCGCGCCGCAGCATCAGCGCCGCAAGCGCACACAACGCCAATGCCACACAGGCCAGATAAAACGCATCGCTGTAGGCCATCAGAAACGCCTGGTGATGGATGCTCTGGTCGAGCAGTTGCAACGTCGCTTGATGGTCCGGCAACTGCGCCTGCAACACCCCCGCGTCCGGCAGGCGTTGTTGCAGGGCCGAGTCGAACAGCGTCACCGACTCATTGATCCGCGCTGAATGCACACGCTCGCGCACCACCACCAGTTGCGCCAACAACGCCGTGCCGACGGCGCCGCCCAGGTTGCGCAGCATCGAAAACACCGCCGAGGCCGACCCCGCCTCGGCCTTCGCCAGCCCCTGCACGGCCAGCACCGACAAAGCCACCAT
Source organism: Pseudomonas sp. LBUM920 (assembly GCF_003852315.1). NCBI lineage: Bacteria > Pseudomonadati > Pseudomonadota > Gammaproteobacteria > Pseudomonadales > Pseudomonadaceae > Pseudomonas > Pseudomonas edsoni (SeqCode). The sequence continues at coordinate 2,226,630 of NZ_CP027762.1, read as the reverse complement.
GATCAGCGGCTGACCGACCCCGCGCACCACAATCGACGGCACGATCACATTGCTCGCGCTGTCGGCGGACAAGTGCGCGCCCATCCAGCACCCCAGCGCCATGATCGCGAAGCCCGACGCTACCAGCAGCTTGGCGCTCAACCCCCTCATCAATCGCGGCAAAAACGGCGCCATCACCAGTTGCACCAGCCCGTAGAGGATCAGGCTCAGCCCAATCTCCCGTGCGTTGTAGCCCTGCAATTGCGACAGGTAATTGGGCACCAGAAACACCAGGCCGAATGTGCTCGCGCCGAACACACACATCGCCACACTGGCCACGCCAAAGTTGTAATGCCCCAACAGGCGCAGGTTGATAAAGGCATGCGCGCCCCACAGTTGGCGCGCGATAAACCCGAGCAGCCCGACCACGGCCAATACACTCATCCACACAATAAACGGCGAACCGAACCAGTCCTTGCGCCCGCCCTCCTCCAGCACGATTTGCAGCGCACCCAGGCCCATCACCATGCACGCGATGCCCCACCAGTCGCCCTGGCGCAACAGCTTGAGGTGCATGGGCTGGCGATCAATCGACCAGGCCACCGCCGCGAGCAACGCAATGCCAGGGAACAATTGCAGGTAGAAGATCCAGCGCCACGAGTACACGTCCGTCAGCCAGCCGCCCATCGACGGGCCCGCAGCCTGGGCCACGCTATTGGCCAGGCTGAACAGGGCCATGCCCAGTGGCACTTTGCTGGGCGGCAGCTCGGTAATGATCAGTTGGAAAGACAATGGGATCAGCACCGCGCCGGCCGCGCCCTGTATCACCCGAATGATGATCATGGCTTGCAGGTTCGGCGCCAGCGAGCACGCCACCGAGGCCAGCAAAAACACACCCGAGCCTAAAAGCATCACGCGGCGCAATGAAAACACCTGCACCAGCCACGCGGTGAGCGGGATCATGATGATTTCCGCCACCAGGTACGCGGTGGAGATCCAGGCCCCCTCCTCGAACGTGGCGCCCAAAGCGCCTTCGATTTCCGGCAGCGCGGCGCTGGTGACGTGCACGTTCATCCCGGCCATGAAGCAGCCGAAGAGCCCGCCGATCACCGCCACCCACGCGCGCAACGACACCTGGGGTGAGCGCGCATCAACCGCCATGAGCAGGCGCCCCACGCGTGTCGACCGTGGCAATCACCGACATGCCCGGCAGGATGCGTGGGCCGTCACCTTCCTGCGCCAGCAGGCGGATCCGTACGGGAAAACGCTGGACGATCTTGGTGAAGTTGCCCGTGGCATTGTCGGGCGGCAATAACGCAAACACTGCGCCGGAGCCTGGGGCGATGCTTTCCACCTCGCCCCGCCAGTGCCGGCCGGCGAAGCTGTCCACCGCAATGTCCACCGACTGCCCAGGCGCCATGCGCTGCAACTGGGTTTCCTTGAAGTTGGCGCTCACATACGCCTGCGCGACCGGCACCACGGCCAGCAGCGGCAGACCAGGCAGTGCGTATTGCTGGCGGCGCGCTTTGCGCTGGCCCACCACGCCGTCAAACGGCGCACGAATCGCGGTGTCCTCCAGCGCGTTACGCGCCAAGCCCACGGCGGCCCGAACTTCGCCGACATGGGCCTGACGTTCTTGCAGTTGGGCCTGGGCCTGTTGGCGGCGCGCCTTCAGCACCTGCAACTGCGCCTGCTGACGCAGCACCTGCGCACGTGCCTGGGCCAGCGCCGCCTGCGCCTGGGCCTGGCTGGCACTCACCGTTTCCAGGTGTTGGGCACTGGCGACCTGCTGCGCCACCAGGTCGCGATAGCGCTGGTAATCAAGGCGCGCGCGTTGTGCTTCAGCCTCACCGCTGGCCAGCGCGGCCTGGGCCTGAACAATACGTTGTTGTTGCTCGCCGGATTGCGCGTCGAGGGTCTGCAGGTTGGCCTGTTGCGCGGTGACCGCCGCTTCAGCTTGCTGCAGCTGCGCCTGGGCACTGTTGAGACGCTCAATAAAATCGCGCTCATCGATACGCACCAACACGTCTCCGGCCTTGACCCACTGGTTGTCGTCCACCAGCACCTGGCTTATATAGCCTGCAACCCGGGGACTGACGGCGACCCAATCGGCGCGCACATAGGCATCGTCGGTCTCTTCCAGGAACTGCCCCGTTTTCCACCAATAGCTGCCAAACAGGGCGATGCCCAGTAACGCAGCCACCGACGCCGTCACCACCAACGTGCGGCGGTGACGTTGCATCAACGTGGGTGCAATGACTTCAACGGCCTGATTCATCGGCGGGCTCCAAGGGTGGCTACGGGTAAGGAAGGTGATGGATCAGGGCGCTGCCAACCGCCGCCCAGCGCCTGGAACAGGTCGATCTGGCGGTTGATCAGGTGCAGGTCGGCCTGAGCCAGGCGTGTTTCGAGGCTGACGCGGTTGCGCTCGCTGTCGAGCAGCGCCAGCGTATCCAGGCCACCGGCCAGGAAGCTGCGGTTGGCCAGGTCGAACGCTCGGCGGCTATGCGCCAGGGCGGCGACCAGGGCTTGGCGGCGCTGCTGTTCGCCTTGGTAAAGCACCAACGCTTGCTCCACCTGCTTGAGCGCGTCGAGCACGGTGGCGTCGAATTGCGCCAGCGCCTGATGCGCTTCGGCCCGCCGCTGGGTGACCTGCGCAAGGGCGATCTGCCGGTTGGGAAACTGCCAGGACAGCAAGGGGCCGATGCCATACACCACGGCGTTGGCGTCCCCCAGTTTGCCCAGGCTGGCGGCCGACGAGCCGAGCATCGCGCCGAAGGTAATCTGTGGATACACCTGCGCGCGGGCCAAGCCGATGGCCGCGGTGGCCGCACGCACCTGTGCCTGGGCGCGGCGGATATCGGGACGGCGTTGCACCAGCGCCCAGCCTTCGCCGACCGGCAACGGCGCCTGCAATCGCGGGCCTTGCTGACAGCTGTGAGCGCTGACTTGTTCCGGCGGCTGACCACTGAGCACCGCCAGTTCATACAGCGCGCTCTGGCGCCGCGCAGCGAACAGCGCCAACGGCGCGCGGGTTTCCTCCAGCAGGCCTTGCAGGCGTGCCACCTCCAGTTCATTGGCGGCGCCGGCCTTTTGCAAACGCTGAGTGACGTCGAGGCTGCGCGCCAACAGGCGCACCGAATCACGCTGCACCTGGGCCTGATGCGCGTAGACGCAGGCCTGCGCATAGGCCCGTGCGGTCTGCGCCGCCACGGTCACCCGCAATTCATCCTCCACGGCGCGTGCGGCTTGCGCATCGGCATGGGCCGCAGCAATGCGGTAGCGCACGGCGCCCCACAGGTCCAGCGTATAGCTCAAGGCAAACTCAGGGGTGTGGCTCCACTGCCCGCCCGCCGACTGGCCCGTCGCCTGGGCCAAGGTCTGGTCATCGCGGCTGCGGCCATACGCCAGGCCATAAGACAACTCAGTGGACGGGCGGCGCTGACCTTCGACCTGCTGCAACAGCGCCAGCATCGCATCGACATGCGCGCCAGCAGCCTCAAGGTGTTTGTTCTCGCGCAGTGCCCGTTCCACCAAGGCATCCAGTTGCGGGTCACGGTACAACTGCCACCAACGCGCCGGCAGCGGTTCGGCGGTTTCCAGGGATAAGATTGCTGCAGGCTGCGCCGTAACCCGCGTCGTAGGCGCGTTGCTGCACCCGGCCAGCGCGCTGATCACACCCACAATGGCCAAGCGGTGGAAGCGGTCAAAAACAGAGCTGGGCATCACAAGGCTCGTTCAGGAAAGGGCCTTGCAGCGTAAAGGTCTCACCTTGGGGATTCGCGCGCGCCCAGGCCATCTATCGTCGCTGAACGGACAACTGCGCAGCGTGGCTCAAGGCCCTGGCCGAAAATGGCTCGGCGGGTAACCCATGGCACGGCGAAACATCGCGCTGAACGCGCTCGGGCTCTGGTAACCGTGCTCCAGCGCCACCTCCAGAATGGGCACGCCCTGGGCCAACAGTTTGAGGCTCAGGGCGAGCCGCGCACGCTGGCGCCACTCGCCAAAGCTCATGCCCAGTTCACGCTGGAAAATCCGACTCAGGGTACGCGCGCTCATGTTCAGCAGGTCGGCCCACGACTCCAGGCTGCTGTCATCGGCTGGGTGGCGGATAAAATGCGTGCACAGCTTGGCCAGGCGCGCCTCCGCCGGCACCGGCACATGCATGGCCACCACGGGCGCGCTGAGCAACTCCATGCGAATCAGCTCGATCAACGCGAGCATGCGCGGGGTGTTCTGCCCTGCAATCAAGGCCGCCGCGACGATCAACTCGCGCAGCAGCGCAGACACTTCAATCACCTGGCACACCCGACCCAATCCGGGCTCCGCATCCGGCGCCAGGAACAGCGTGCGCATGTGCACGTCACCGGCCATGCGGATTTCATGCGACGTACCGGCCGGCACCCACAGCGCATGCCCGGACGGCACCAGCCAACTGCCCTGCGCAGTACTGACCACCATCACCCCCGCCACGCCATGAATCAGTTGCGCCTGGGCATGGCAATGCGGGAGCACCACCTCATCATTACGGTAATTGTCGGCATAGGCTTCAAGCCACGGCCTGGGCGGCGATTGGGCAGTCATAGGCGGGGCTCGCATCAACGGGCCTTGAGTCTAGCGAAAAGCGCACTGGCAAAAACGAGCGAAACAGACAGCCATCGTCGCATTTGAGACAACCGGTGAACTTCCGCCCCGCGCCGCCAGTCAGCTGCAAAGACTCTCTTAAAACGGTGGGTGGGCTATGCAGATCTCGTTGCAGCAACAAGTGGCCCTGGTCACCGGCGCCAGTTCCGGCATTGGTGCAGGCGCCGCCAAGGCATTGGCCGAGGCCGGTGCGGCCGTGGTGCTCAATTACAACTCGCAGGCGGCGCCGGCCGAAGCCCTTGCCGCGCAGATCAACGCCAACGGCGGCCAGGCGATTGCCATCGGTGGCGATGTGTCCAAAGAAGCCGACGTAGAACGATTATTCGCCCAGACCCTCGATGCCTTCGGCCACCTGGACATTCTGGTGGCCAATTCCGGCCTGCAAAAAGACGCCAACCTGGTCGACATGACCCTCGAGGACTGGAACACCGTGATCGGCGTCAACCTTACCGGCCAGTTCCTGTGTGCCCGCGCCGCCGTGCGGATTTTCAATCGCCAGGGCGTGCGCGAGGGCGTGTCGCGTGCCGCCGGCAAAATCATCCACATGAGTTCGGTGCACCAGATCATTCCCTGGGCTGGGCATGTGAATTACGCCGCCTCCAAGGGCGGCGTGGAGATGCTGATGCGCACCCTCGCCCAGGAAGTCAGCGAACAACGCATCCGCATCAATGGCATTGCGCCGGGCGCCATTCGTACGGCGATCAACCGCGCCGCCACCGAAGGCGCGGCGGAAAAAGAGCTGTTGAAGTTGATTCCCTATGGCCGCGTCGGCGACGTCGAAGACGTGGCCAACGCGGTGGTGTGGCTGGCCAGCGACGCGTCCGACTACGTGGTCGGCAGCACCCTGTTCATTGACGGTGGCATGAGCCTTTATCCGGAGTTTCGTGGCAATGGTTGATTTCAAGAACGAACCCCAAAGCGCCATCGATGCCCACGGCATTATTGGCGATATGCGCAGCGCGGCCTTGGTAAATGACCGCGGCAGCATCGACTTTTTCTGCTGGCCGGAATTCGACAGCCCGTCGATCTTCTGTTCGCTGCTCGACACGCCTGAGGCGGGTGTTTTTCAACTCTCTCCCGAACTGACAAACGCACGGCGTGAGCAAATCTACCTGCCCGATACCAACGTGCTGCAAACCCGCTGGCTGAGCGATGAAGCCGTGGTGGAAATCACCGACCTGCTGGTCATCAGTGAAGAAATCGACGACCTGCCGCTGCTGATTCGCCGCGTGCGCGTGGTCAGCGGCAGCGCGAAAATCCAGCTGCGCTGCGCCGTGCGCCACGACTATGCGCGCACGCCGACCCACGCCAGCCTCGCCGACGGTATCGTGTCGTTCACCGCCGACGGCCTGCCTGGCCTGCGGCTGGCGGGCAGCCACGCGATGCAGATCGAAGACGATGCCGCCGTGGCCAGCTTCACCCTGGGCCAGGAAGAAGGCGCTGAGTTCGTGCTCGGCGGCCAGGACGACCCCCGCGTCAACAACGACTGCACCGACCTGGCGCTGGCGCACACCTTGAAATTCTGGCGCGGCTGGATCGCGCAGTCGAATTACCGCGGGCGCTGGCGCGAAATGGTCAACCGCTCGGCACTCGCCTTGAAGCTGCTGACCTCGCGCAAGCACGGCGCAATCATCGCCGCCGCGACATTTGGCCTGCCAGAAACCCCCGGCGGCGAACGCAACTGGGACTACCGCTACACGTGGATCCGCGACGCCTCGTTTACCGTCTACGCCTTCATGCGTCTGGGGTTCATCGAAGAGGCCAACGCTTACATGCGCTGGCTTAAAGGCCGCGTCAGCGACTGCTGCGGTCAGGCGACCAAAATCAATATTCTTTACGGTATCGATGGGCGCCAGGAACTGCCGGAAGCCACGCTTGATCACCTCAGCGGCCACGGCGGCGCCAAACCGGTGCGTATCGGCAATGAAGCGTTTGACCAGGTCCAGCTGGATATCTACGGCGAGCTGATGGACGCGGTGTACCTGGTCAACAAATACGGCGAAGCGATTTCCCATGAAGGCTGGAAACACACCGTGGAAGTGGCAGATCAGGTGTGCGAAATCTGGAACCAGCAAGACGTGGGCATCTGGGAAATGCGCGGTGAGGAGCATCACTTCCTGCATTCGCGCCTGATGTGCTGGGTGGCGCTGGACCGCGCAATCCGGTTGGCCTCCAAGCGCTCGCTGCCCGCGCCGTTTGCGCGCTGGGACCAGACACGCCAGGCGATCTACGCGGATATCTGGAGCAACTTCTGGAATGAAGAGCGCGGGCACTTCGTGCAGCACATCGGCAGTACTGCGCTGGATGGTTCGATGCTGCTGATGCCGCTGGTGCGCTTTGTCGCGGCGACCGACCCACGCTGGCTGTCGACGCTCGAAGCAATCCAGAAAAGCCTGGTGCGTGACGGCATGGTCTACCGCTACCGCAACGACGACAGCCAGATCGACGGGCTGCAAGGCACCGAAGGCGCATTCGCCGCGTGTTCGTTCTGGTACGTCGAATGCCTGGCGCGCGCCGGGCAAGTGGAGAAGGCCCACCTGGAATTCGAACAACTGCTGCGCTACGCCAACCCGTTGGGCTTGTACGCCGAAGAGTTCGACAGCCAGGCGCATCACTTGGGCAATACGCCGCAGGCGTTGAGCCATTTGGCGCTGATCAGCGCGGCGACCTTTCTGGACCGCAAGCTCAGCGGCGAAAAGACCACCTGGCAACCTTGAGCAGGCCCGACGCACAGCCGCGGCATTTCCACCTCAAATACTGAGGGCCGCCTGTGCGAGCAGGCGTGCTCGCGAAGCGGGAGTGTCAGTGACTGCCTGCAGAGGCTGACACATCGCATTCGCGAGCAAGCCCGCTCCCACAGGTGATCGGGTTCAGCTTCCTGCTGTTGATTTTGACCTGAGGCGCCCCGCTGAACCCCGCAGCGTGCACAATGGGCAGCCCCCGAGCTGCCATCAGGAACCTCATGCGCCAGGTATTGTTGATCATCGACGTGCAACCTTCTTTCAACCCACCTGCGTGGCTGGTCGATGGCATCAACGCCCTGCTCGGGCGCCTGCCATCGGTGGCCACCGTGGAGCGCCATGACGAAAGCATCACCCCCTTCACCCGCCAACTGGGCTGGCAACCCGCGCCGGATGACGACAGCCTGATCGCAGCCGAGCGCGTCTTCATCAAACACGGCTATGCGCCGACACCCGAAACCCTGGACTACCTGAAAAGCCTGGTGCCGGATCGGGTGCTGGTGTGTGGCATTCAAACCGATACGTGCGTGCTGGCGGCCGGGTTCGCGTTATTTGACGCCGGCTTGCAGCCGACGCTGATCAGCGATTTGACCGTGGGCTCGTCGCTGGACCGGTCGGGAACACTGGGCGTGGATTTGTGGCGGCACCATTTTGGATGCGTGATTGATCGGGCTCAGGTGATGGCGACGACCGGCTCATGAACCCATTCCCGACGCTTGCCACCCAGCGCCTGCGCCTGCGCGAATTGCGCGCGACGGACGCCCCCGCCCTGTTCGCCATCCACCGCGACGCTGCCAACATGCGCTGGTTTGGCGCCGACCCGATGACCGACCTCGTCCAGGCCCACGCGCTGATCGACACCTTCGCCCAATGGCGCACCCAGCCCAATCCCGGCACGCGCTGGGGGATTGAACGGGACGGCGAACTGATCGGCAGCTGCGGCCTGTTCAAATGGAATCGCGCCTGGCACAGCTGCGCCCTGTCCTGTGAACTGGCGCCCGCCGCCCGTGGCCAGGGCTTGATGAGCGAAGCGTTGCGGGCGATGCTCGATTGGGGCATCGCGCACATGCACTTGCATCGGGTTGAAGCCATGGTGCATCCGCAAAACACCGCGTCACTGGCATTGTTGGAACGCCTGGGCTTCATCGCCGAAGGAACGTTGCGAGAAGCCGGGTTCTGGAATGGCCAACGGCATGATCTGATGGTGTTGGGGTTATTGACGCAGGCTTGGCCCGAGCATTCACTGAAAAACCGCTGACTTGCTAAACAGCCCAAACCTCAAGGCAATCATCCGTGAAACCCTCGCGCAAAAGGCGTGGCTCATTTGAACCCCATCGTCTGCGCCTCATGCGCCTGCTGGAGGCATCGGGCGCAAGACTGTATCGCGGGCCTTTGGCGATTGAGGGCGGGCAGTGGATGGCTCAGGTGCGCGATCCGTGGGGCAATTGCATCGGGTTGCGTCAGGTCGGGCTAGACAAGTCAAACGACTGACTTGATTTACACTCCGTGCCGTCACGGGTTTGAGCTAGAGTTGCAGCTACTTTGGCCAGTCGATAAGCGCCCCTCATGACTACGCTCGCCCCGCTGCTATACGTCCGTACGCCGATGCTGGAAATCGCCTACGAAGCCCACGGCCCCGAAGACGGCGAACCGGTGATCCTGCTGCATGGTTTCCCCTACGACCCGCGTGGCTACGATGAGATCGCGCCGGCCCTGGCCGATCGCGGTTGCCGGGTGTTGGTGCCCTACCTGCGTGGCTATGGCCCAACACGGTTTATCAACGCGCAAGTGATGCGCTCCGGCCAACAGGCGGCGTTGGCCAAGGACCTGCTGGATTTCATGGATGCCCTTGGCATCGCGCAGGCCACGCTCGCCGGTTACGACTGGGGCGGACGCGCCGCGTGTATCGTCGCCGCTCTATGGCCGCAACGGGTACGCGGGTTGGTGACCGGGGATGGCTACAACATCCAGGACATTGCCAAGTCGCTTGAGCCACGCGCGCCGGAAAAGGAGCATCGGTTGTGGTATCAGTTTTACTTTCACACCCAGCGTGGCGTCGACGGTCTGAGCGCCAATCGCCGTGAGTTCTGCCAGTTGTTGTGGCGGCTATGGTCGCCGACCTGGGCTGAGGGACCGGGGCTGTATGGCCGCACGGCGCCGTCATTTGATAACCCGGACTTTGTCGACGTGGTGATTCACTCCTATCGCCACCGGTTCATGTACGCGCCGGGCGACCCGGCGCTGGAGGCGATCGAGCAGGCACTGGCCGCGCAGCCGCCGATTCCGGTGCCGACAATTTCGCTGTGCGGCGCTGATGACGGCGTAGGCCCGGCCCCGGCGGTGGATGACGACGAGGAACATTTCAGCGGTTTTTACCGACGCGAAGTCTTGCCCGGTGTGGGTCACAACATTCCTCAGGAAGCGCCACAGTCCACGCTCAGGGCGATCTGCGAATTGCTGGATCGGGCCTGAACGTTACCGGGCAGCTTTGATCCTGAAACTGAACACGCTGCCCTGCCCCTCCACGCTTTCTGCCCAGATCGTGCCGCCGTGGGCTTCGATGATGCCGTGGGAAATGTACAGGCCCAGTCCGCTGCCTGTGGGGTTACCCTCGCGCGACGTCCAGTAGCGCTCAAAGATGAAGGGCAATTGCGCCGCGCCGATCCCTGCGCCGTTGTCGCACACGCGAAACAGCACTTCATCGCCGGCCGCCTGGGCAATCACCTCGATCGTCCCGCCGACGTCGGTGAACTTCAAGGCATTGCCAAGCAGGTTGGAAAACACCTGGAACAGACGCTCCGAGTCGGCCTGGATCAACAACCCAGGCTGAGCATGCCACGTCAGGTTGACGCCTTTGGCCGCCGCCAGCGGATGCCACATCAACCCCAGCTGTTCCAGGCTCGCACTCACCTCCAGCGGTTGCAGGGTTACCCGGTAACGCCCGGCTTCTATGCGTGAAATGTCGATCAAGTCTTCCAGCAAGGTGTTCATGCGCGCCGTCGCGGTTTGCATGGTTTGAATGGCCGTGTTCAGCCGCAGGGTTGCGCGAGTATCGTCGACCGGCACCATTTTGCGCATCATGCCGCATTGCATCAGCAGGATGGTCAGCGGGCTGCGCAAGTCGTGGGAGACCACTGCGACCAGTTCGTCCCGCGCACGCACGGCGGCATGCTCGCGCTGCACCTGCCGGCCCAGGTCATGCTCAAGAGCGTGACGGCGCAAGGCCTCTACGGCTTGCAGCTCCGAGGCAGACCACTGCAGCGCCTTGCCGTCGACCTGCTGTTTCCAGCGCTCGAATGACAGCCTCGGGCTCAACCCGGCCGTTTGCGCGTCGCGGTGTTTGACCGGTTCGCCGCTCCAGTGCACCGACGTCTGGACCTCGGGACGAAACCATATCACCGCGTTGTCCACCGGCTTGGGCAGGCGAAAGGCCAACAGGCCGCTGGCATAGGTTTGATAGGCAGCCGCTGGCGCAAACTGCGCAGACACTTGGTGAGTGGCCACCACGCCTTTGCCCTGCTGCTCGATCCAGGGGTACAACGCGCGTATCTGGGTTTCATTGGGGCAAACGCCAAAGCGATGCAGGCGCTTCTCCACCAGAATCGCCAAGCCATCGGCGGCAGCCAGGTTCAACAGGGTTTGCGCATAGGGCAACAGGCTCTCCATGACGTCGCCCGTGTCCGCCGCCATGGCGGTGACCAGCGCGTCGATCATGCTGGCTTTTTCCTGTTGTTGGCGGCGCGCGTCCTGGTCTTGCAATGCGTTGATCTGCATCGACAATAACTGACCGATGCTGGTACACGCGGTGCGCAACTCATGGGGCACGCGCAGGGGTTCGCGATGGCCGCAGGTGATCAGCCCCCAGAGCTGATCATCCTTGAGCAAAGAGATGCTCATCGACGAGCGCACGCCCATGTTTTTCAGATAATGGCAGTGCACCGGCGAGACGCTGCGCAACACCGCAAAACTCAGGTCCAGCGCTTGACCCGTGTCGGGACGCAGGGCCGGCAGGATCGGCACCGGCGTGTACGTCGCGTCGGGGATCACCCGGATCCAGTTCAGGCGGTAGAGTTCGCGGGCTTGCGGCGGGATATCCGAAGCCGGAAAGCACAGCCCCAGATAAGGTTGCATGCCGTCGCTGAGGGATTCGCCGATGACTTTGCCGTGGCCTTCCTGCTCGAAGCGGTACAGGGTGACGCGGTCGTAGCCGGTCAAGGCACGAATCTCGGTGACGCAGGTTTGGTACAGCCCCTCGAGGGTCTTTGCCGACTGCAGGCGCCGCAGGGTGCGAGCCACGTGCAGCGCGGCGGAATGTCCGGGCATTACGGAGCGCTCCAGCTCCAGAAACAACAAGCCCTGGTGGCGGTGCAGCAACGCGTCAAACAGGCTGCCATTGAGCGTGACCTGATGCAGCTCGTCCTCATCGGCGTCCAGGTCGGCGAGCGCATGATGAACCCGGGCCAGCGCGTCATCGCCGATCAGGCTGCCCAAGGCCTGCCCGGACAACGGGCCCGGCCCCAGGCCCAGCTCGGCATTCAGGTTGGCGCTGGCTTGCAGCACCACCAGCGTCGGCTCGCTCAAGGTCAACAGCACGCCGTGGGGCTGGATTGTCCCGGGAATATGAATCGGCTCGCTCGCGCAATCATCCGGCGAGGGACTGGCGCTGATCGCAGACACTGGTTTCATGAGAGACGTCACGCCGGGGGGCGGAGGGAGTAACGGCGCAGAGGCAGGCGCCCACTGCGGAAGGTAATCGCGTCAACATAGCACCTTGATACAAATGTGTACGTTTTCGTTCAAGTCGGTGCGCAGAAGCGCTCGCGGTAAGCCTGGGGCGTGACCTCCAGCGCCCGCAGGAAACTGCGCCGCAGGGTTTCCTCGCAGCCAAAACCGCACTGCACGGCGATACGTTTGATCGACGCCGTGCTGTCGGCCAACTGCCGACGCGCGGTTTCAACGCGGATCAGCTCGACTGCGCGCGCCGGGGTCTGGCCGGTTTCGGCGCGGTAGTGCCGCACGAAGCTGCGTTCGCTCATGCCGGCCTGGGCGGCCAAGGTAGGAATATTCAGGTCGAGGGTGAGGTTTTCGGCCACCCAGGCATGCAAATCGGCAAAGCGCCCGTCGCCCTTTTGCAGGGACAACGCCACGCTGTATTGCGCTTGCCCACCGGGGCGCTTAAGAAACACTACCAAGTGCCGCGCCGCTTCCAGGGCCACGGCGCGGCCCAGGTCTTCTTCCACCAGCGCCAGGCACAGGTCGATGCCCGCCGTCACGCCAGCGGACGTCCATACCGAGCCTTGCTGGATGAAAATTGGATTGGCCTCAACCGTCAGCGACGGAAATTTGCGCGCCAGTTCCTCGCAGCGTGTCCAGTGGGTGGCCACGCGGCAACCATCGAGCAAACCGCTGGCGGCGAGCAGAAACGCGCCGGTGCACACCGAGGTCATGCGTCGAGTGTGCCGGGCTTTTTGCGTGACCCAATCGACCAGCGCGGCATCTTCGGCGGCGCCATACACGCCCCAGCCGCCAGCGATCACCAGCGTGTCGCACGGCGCATCGGCCGCAGGCAACGGCGCGGCCACCAAGGCCAGCCCCGCGGAGGTCATCACCGGGTCCGCCTGGGCGGCAATCACCGACACCGCGTAAGGCAACGGCTGGCCGCGCTGGCGCGCCAGGTCATTGGTGGTGGCGAACACCTGTAACGGCCCGGTCACGTCGAGCACTTGGGCGTTATTGAAGGCGAGTACGTGAATGGTCCGGGTCATGTTTGGCGTAATGTGTGGGCTCAATGGCGTATGCGCCAAAGCCTAGGCCTCTAGAGTAAGGCCGTCTACCCCTTTATCGGAGCTTCATCGATGACCTTGCAGATTGGCTTTGTGTTGTTCCCCGGTATCCAGCAATTGGACCTCACCGGCCCCTACGACGTGCTGGGTTCACTGCCGGATGTGCAACTGCATCTGGTGTGGAAAGACCTGGCACCGGTCACCTCCAGCACCGGCATGGTGTTTACGCCGACCATGACGTACGCCGACTGCCCGCGCCTGGACGTGATTTGCGTGCCCGGCGGTGCCGGCGTGGGTGCCTTGATGGAAGACCCGCACACCCTGGAGTTTCTCAAGGCCCAGGCACAGACCGCACGCTACGTGACCTCGGTGTGCACCGGTTCGTTGGTTCTCGGCGCGGCGGGTTTACTGCGCGGCCGCAGGGCCACCACGCACTGGGCCTATCACGACCTGCTCGCCCCACTCGGCGCCATTGCGGTGCAAGCGCGCGTGGTGCGTGATGGCAACCTGCTGACCGGCGGCGGAATTACGGCAGGAATCGACTTTGCCCTGACCCTGGCCGCCGAGCTCTACAGCGAGGCCGCGGCGCAACTGGTGCAGTTGCAGATCGAATACGCGCCCGCCCCGCCGTTCGATTCGGGCAGCCCGCAGACCGCGCCCGAGCACGTACTGGAAGAAGCCAGAAAGCGTACGGCCGAATCGCGGCGCGTGCGCGGCGAGATCGTGGCCCGGGCAGCAGCCCGGTTGGGTTGAGCTGCCCTGTCACGCTGGCCGAGACATCAGCGCCAGCCGCGCGGCCAGCAGCATGAGCACCGTCGCCAGGCCCCATTTCTGGAGCCTGGCGCTTTGTGCGCGGCCGGCAAAAAAACGGCTGAGCGCGCCGCCAAACATTCCCAGCAACGCGTGAAATACACCGGCAATCAGGGTCAGAACGCCGCCCAGCATCAGCAATTGCAGCGTGATGGAGCCGGCCTGCGGATTGACGAACTGAGGCAAAAACACCATGAAAAACAACAGTGCCTTAGGGTTGAGCAGGCTGTTGAGCATCGCCTGCGCAAACACACGGCCCAGGCGCACGCGCTTCACCTGGGCAGCCTCCAGGCGCGGGCTTTTCTGCAAGGTCTTGAACACCAGCCACAGCAGGTAAATGACGCCGGCATAACGAATCACATCAAACGACGGCGGCCAACTGGCGACCAGTGCCGTGACACCGGTGGCGGTCAACGCGGTCAGCAGCAGGTCCGCGACGCAGATCCCCAGGCTGGAGGCCACGCCACCGCGCCAGCCATAACTCACGCCATGGCTGATAACAAAGGCCATGTTCGGCCCTGGCGATAGCAGCAGCAACACCACCGCCCCTGAAAAAACCAACAAGGTTGAAAGATCGATCATGCTCAAGCCCTGCGCCGTAAAAGCCTGCAGGCTAATCGGCCGGCCGTGTGCGCACAAAGAATTGTGCTGGATACATTCTTTGCGCATGACGGCACCGGGCGATTGCTCGTGACCACAACCAGCGTCTAGAATGCGAAACATTATCAATTAAGACCGCTGCGCAGGATGCCCATGTCGAGCGACCCACCTCTGGACCCTGCCACCCTCGGCCAGCTCTACCAGGCTCATCACTCGTGGCTGCGCGGCTGGTTAAGCCGGCGCACCGGCTGCCGTGAACACGCTGCCGACCTGGCACAGGAAACTTTCATGCGCCTGCTCATCGCGCGCAAACAGCAAACCTTGCAGCAGCCGCGCGCGTACCTGAGCAGCATCGCGCGCAGTCTGATGATCGACCAGTATCGGCGCCGCGAACTGGAACGCGCCTACCTTGAAAGCCTCGCGCACTTCCCGCAACTGCAAGTGCCGTCGGAGGAGACCCGGCTGCTGATCCTCGACAGCCTGGAGCGCATTGATCGCTTGCTCGACCAGCTCAAACCACGCGTACGCGAAGCCTTTTTGCTCGCGCAACTGGATGGCCTGACGTGTGCGCAAATCGCCTTGCGCCTGGGCGTGTCCAAAGCCACCGTCGAGCGAGACCTGTCCAAAGCGCTGCACGCCTGCTACCGGTTGCGGTATGCCGAACGTTGACCCGCGCCTGCTCGACCAGGCTATCCAGTGGATGATAAAGCTGCGTTTCAACGTCGCCGATGACGCCAGCACCGCCGCGTTCGAGCAGTGGTTGCAGACCAGCGCCGAGCATCAGCGGGTGTGGCAACGCGTAGCGAGCATGCATGATGAGTTTGCCCAGGTTCCCGCTCGCATCGGCCACCATGCCCTGGATGGCGCGCGCCGGCGCATCAGCCGGCGTGAAGGTTTGAAGGTGTTGGGGCTGCTGGCCGGCGCCGCCGGGCTGACCTGGCTCGGTCGCGACTACACGCCGCTGCCCGCCTTGCTGGCCGACTACCGCACGGCCACTGGCGAACGGCGCTGGGTAACGTTGAGCGACGGCAGCCAAGTGCAGCTCAACAGCGCCAGCGCGATTGACACCGCCTTCACTACCGAGCGGCGCCAGGTGCAGCTGCTTCAGGGCGAGATCCGGGTCAATAGCAGTGCCGACAGCCGACCGTTGTGGGTGCAGACTCGCGATGGTTTTTTGCGCGCCCTCGACACGCGGTTTCTGCTGCGCGAAGCCTCTCAAGGCACTTTGCTCGATGTGCAGCAAGGCACCGTGGCGGTGTATGCCGACAAGCATTCATCCAACGCCCGACATATCGTCAAGGCAGGTGAACACATACTGTTCGACCGCCACGGCATTCGCCCATCGATTGCCAACGGCCTGGATCCCTGGGCCTGGAGCGAAGGTGTGATCAGCGCCCACAACATGCGCCTGGAAGACTTCCTCACCGAACTGAACCGCTACCGCAATGGGCTGGTGCGTTGCAGCGAAGCGGTGGCCAGCCTGCGCGTGTCGGGCACGTACCAACTGGACGACACCGATCAGGTGTTGAGCCTGGTGGCGCAATCATTGCCGGTGAGCATTCATTACCGCAGCCGCTACTGGGTCACCGTTACCCCTCGCGTGTAAGTGCTGGAAAATAAATGAGGTGAATGCTCATTGCCGCTCGACCTGTAAGGAAAGGCCGATCAACAGGCCGGTTCTGTCCACTTCCTTCAGGAGCATTCCGCGGTCATGCAAGCGTTTCCTTCCCAACGTTCTTCCCTCAAGCGCGCGGTGCAGGCCGCCGCGCTCGGCGCCTGCCTCAGCGGGGGCGGCCTGCCCTCGGCCGTGCTGGCCGACACAGCTGCCGTCGATAATCAGGTGCGCGATTGGCACATCGCTCCAGGCGCCCTGGCCAACGCGTTAGACCAGTTCGCCCGCCTGGCCGGCATCAGCCTGTCGTACGACGCCACCAGTGTCGCCGGCAAGTCCAGCCAGGGCCTGACCGGCAGCCTTGACCGCGAGCAAGCGTTGAACCAGCTGCTGCGCGGGCAACACCTGCAAGCCCAGCGTCAGGGTGCAAGCACCTGGCTGTTGCTGCCGCAAATGGCCGAATCCGGCGCGCTCAATTTGAGCGCCACCACCGTCACCGGCGCCCGTGCAGGGGCCACCACCGACGGCACCGGCGCCTACACCACCGGCGCGGTGACGATCGGCAAAGGTGAACACAGCCTGCGGGAAACCCCGCAATCGGTCAGCGTGATGACCCGACAATTGATGGACGATCAGAACGTCACCACCATCGATGACGTCATGGAGCGCACGCCGGGCATCACCACCTATGAGTCACCCATGGGCGGCAAGTATTTCTACTCCCGGGGTTTCAAGATGCTCGGCCAGTACCAGTACGACGGCGTGCCTCTGGACATGGGCAAGGACTACGTACAGGCCGACAGTTTTACCGCCAACATGGCGATTTACGATCGGGTGGAAGTGCTCAAGGGTGCAGCCGGCATGCTCAAGGGCGCCGGCACCGCCAGCGGCGCAGTGAATTTTGTACGCAAGCGGCCCCAAGCCAAACCCACCACCAGCCTGTCGCTGTCTGCCGGCACCTGGGACAACTACCGCGCCGACCTCGACACCGGCGGCGCGCTGAATGACAGCGGCACCGTGCGCGGCCGCGCGGCCGTCAGCCAGCAAACGCGCGGGTCGTATATGGATATCGCCAAGCGCGAGGACCAGGCGGCCTACGCGGCACTGGATTTCGACCTCGACGCCGACACCACCCTGGGCGTCGGCGCCAGCTATGAAGACGTTGATGCCTCGCCCTGCTGGGGCGGCTTGCCGCGCTACAGCGACGGCAAAAGCGCCAAGCTCAGCCGCTCCACCTGCCTGGGCCAATCCTGGAACGACTGGCAAAGCCAGCGCGCCACGTTCTTCGCCGACCTCACCCACCACTTCAGCGATGACTGGAAACTCAACGTGGCGGCGGTGCACAGCCGCAACCTGCAAGACATCAAATACGCCGCCAGCGAAGGCACCATCGCCTATGGCAACCCGGCACCGACGGCCAACTCCTACGCGGCCTTGATGGATTACGACCACCGGGACTTCGGCGTCGACGCCTACCTGGACGGCAAGTTCGAAGCCTTCGGCCTCGAACACGAACTGATCATCGGCGCCAACGGTAGCCGGGGCACCCAGGATGATGTGTATGCAATCCAGAACCTGCCGACGCGCGTGAACATCTACCAGCCTGATCACCACCTGCCGGAACCCGCCAACGATACCTTCTGGCCCAACATGTACCGCGGCGGCACGGTCAAGGAAACCGCCACCCAATACGGCACCTACGCCACGTTGCGCCTGCGCCTGGCCGAACCATTGCTGTTTATCGTCGGCAGCCGCGTGAGCTGGTATGAGAACCGCCGCCAGTCCAACAACCTGGCCTGGGGCGAATGGGCCGTGCAGGATGCGCGCACCCGGGAAACCGGCGAAGTCACACCGTTTGCCGCACTGATTTATGACCTCGACGAAAACCTCTCGGTGTACGCCAGCTACGCCGATATCTTCCAGCCACAAAGCTCCTACGCCACGGTCGACGGCGCCGCACTCAAGCCGCAGATCGGTGATAACTACGAGCTGGGGATCAAGGGCGAATGGTTCCAGGGGCGCCTCAACAGCTCCCTTGCGCTGTTTCGCGCGGTGCAGAAAAACACGGCTGAAACCGATTACCTCAGCGTCTGCCCGACGTCCTCCGACGGCTATTGCTATAGCGACACCGGCAAGACCCGCGCCCAGGGTGTAGAAGCCGAAGTCAGCGGCGAATTGCTCGAGCGCTTGCAGGTGTTTGGCGGCTACACCTATACCCAGACCAAAACCCTGAAGAATATCGACAGCGCCGTGGAAGGTGGCGTGTCCAACAGCTACGTGCCGCGGCATATGCTGCGCATGTGGGGTGACTACCAACTGGATGGCGCGCTGTCGAAATGGAGCGTGGGCACTGGCGTCAACGCCCAGAGCAGCAACTACCGCGTGCAGGGCATCAAGCTCGAACAGGCCGGTTACGCGGTGTGGAATGCGCGACTGGCGTATCGCTTGGACGACACCTGGACCGTGGCGCTCAACGGCAACAATGTTTTTGACAAACACTATTATCAAACCGTGGGCACCGCCGCCTGGGGCAACTTTTATGGCGAACCACGCAATTTTACCGTGAGTGTGAAAGGCAACTTCTAATCCCGCGATGTCCCCGGTGGCAGGGCATTTAGTGCGCCCTGCCACCGCCTCCTTGTCCCCTTTTCCTACCTCTATTCGAAAAAGGTTTGCCCATCTGGCAGGAAAATTCTCACATTTGTTCCTACACTCAAAATCACACCCCTTCACCGCGTGTTAGAACAAGGAAAGTCAATAAAATGCCACGAAAATTCCAGCTTAAAGCGTCTAGCACGCAACCTCCGCACCATAGTCAACAAATTGACTAAGCAACTGAAAAGGAACACTCCTTAAGCCACTACCCCGCAAGTTTCCTTCATTTGGATGGCTTCACTTGGATGAAGAAATAGTTGCGTTTTACCCAGAGTAGCCGTCGTTCGTCTTGCCTCCTTCGCGCAGCCTGCTGCGGACGGACCAACAGGCGAACAGTAAGTCTGGAGTGCAATGAGGGATGTTTTTATGCGAGAAAAGTCGTCAGTCGATAGCCTGTTTCTGACCCGCGCTGGTTTTGTTGAATTCTTTGTTGTTTTCGTCAAGTTGATCCATGGCCTGACTGCCATCTTGCCGCCATTGGTGTTGGTGTTGTTCCTCGACCCACTGGCTCCCGAGCTGCGTTCCCACTTCCTCGGTCTGCTGCTGTTTTTTGCGATCATGACCATCATTCTGTTCCAGGCTTTGGGTATCTATTCCGAAGAGCTGTTCAGCAATCGCCTGCGCCTGAGAGCCAAGATAGTCGCCTGGTCGGCGGCGTTCTGCATCTTGCTGTTCATGTACCAGATCCTGCAGTTCTTCCCGCAATTGACGCCACGCAACCTGGTGGCGTGGTACTTCGCCAGCCTGGGGCTGTTCTGCATTGAACGCCTGGTGATGCTGCGCCTTTACCGCAACCTGATGCGCAAGGGCAAATACCTGCAGCGCACAGTGATCCTGGGCTTCACCGACACCGCCGTGCACGTCGCCGATCACCTGCAACGCAATGGCGATATCCGTTCCGGCCTGATCGGTTTTATCGACGACCGCACCGAGCGCATCCCCAAGGAATTGAGCAGCCTGCCCTTGCTGGGCAACACCCGCGACCTGGAAAAACTGATCCGCGCCGAGCAGGTCAACCAAGTGATGATCTGCCTGCCCTGGGCTGCCGAGCAGCGTATCCACGGGCTGGTCAATCGCCTGCGCCAGATGTCGGTGAACGTCATGCTGGTGCCGGACATGGCCGCGCTGCGCTACGGCCACAGCCGCATCACGGACGTGGGCGGCATCCTGATGTTCAACACCTCGCAGTTGCCATTGCGCGGTTGGTCGCCGGTGATCAAGCGCTGTGAAGATTTGCTGCTGGCGAGCATGGCCCTGGTGGCGCTGTCACCGGTGATGCTGGCGACGGCGATTGCGATCAAGCTCGACTCCAAAGGGCCGGTGCTGTTTCGCCAGAACCGTTATGGCTACAACGACAACGAGATTCGCGTGTTCAAGTTCCGCTCGATGTTCACCGACCAGAGCGACTTCACCGCCGAACAACAGACCACCCGCAAGGACCCGCGCATCACGCGCGTGGGCCGCATCATTCGCAAGACCAGCATCGACGAACTGCCGCAGTTGTTCAACGTGCTGCTGGGCAACATGTCGATGGTGGGCCCGCGCCCACACGCCACCGCGACCAAGGCTGCCGGCATTCCGTTTGAGGTGGCGGTGAGCGAGTACAGTTCGCGGCATCGGGTCAAGCCGGGCATCACCGGGTGGGCGCAGATCAACGGCTACCGGGGTGAAACCGACACCCTGTACAAGATCCAGAAACGTGTCGAGTACGACCTGGAGTACATCTCCAAGTGGTCGGTGTGGTTTGACTTGTACATCGTCTTCATGACGGTCCCAGCCGTCCTCTCCACCAAGGAAGTCTATTGATGAATACCCTCAACGGATTAATCCCCTGCATTATTTCCGGTGGTTCGGGCACGCGGCTGTGGCCGGTGTCGCGCCAGAACATGCCCAAACCTTTCATGCGCATGCGTGACGGTCAGAGCCTGCTGCAAAAAACCTTTCAGCGCGCCGCCAAACTGCCCGGCGTGGAAAGCGTGCTGACGGTGACCAACCGCGACCTGCTGTTTCGCACCCTGGATGACTACCGCGTGGTCAACAAGGCCCATTTGCCTCTGGACCTTCTGCTGGAGCCGTTCGGGCGCAATACAGCGGCGGCCATTGCGGTGGCGGCGCTGCATGTGCAGGAACATTTCGGTGATGAGGCGCAACTGTTGGTGATGCCCGCCGACCATCTGATCCTCAATGAAGTCGCGTTTGCCGAGGCCGTCACCCAGGCCCGCGACCTGGCCGAAGCCGGTTATCTGGTGACGTTCGGCATCCAGCCCGATCATCCGGAAACCGGCTTTGGCTACATCGAAAAAGGCGACGCGCTGGGCACCGGCAACCGGGTCAAACGCTTTGTCGAAAAACCCGACCTGGCCACCGCCCAAGCCTACCTAGACGGCGGCAAACACCTGTGGAACGCCGGCATGTTCTGCTTCAAGGCCAGCACCCTGGTGGAGGAACTCGCCGCCCATGCCCCCGACGTGCTGACGGCGGCCAAAGCCGCACTGGAACACAGCCAGAGCCTGCAAAACAAAACCTCGCGCCAGCGCGAACTGGACTCGGACGCCTTCGGCAGCGCACCGGACATTTCCATCGACGTGGCCCTGATGGAAAAGTCCCAGAAGGTCGCCGTGGTGCCCTGCGACATCGGCTGGAGCGACATCGGTTCCTGGGAAGCGCTGCGCCAGCTCACGCCCAGCGACGCCCACGGCAACCAGGTCAATGGCGAAGCGATTTTGCATGACGTGCACAACTGCTACATCGACTCGCCCAAGCGCGTGCTCGGCGCCGTTGGCGTACACGACCTGATCATCGTCGACACCCCGGATGCGCTGCTGATCGCTGACGCCAACCGCAGCCAGGATGTGCGTTACATCGTCGCCGAACTCAAGCGCCAGAATCATCCGGCGTACAGCCTGCACCGCACCGTTACCCGGCCGTGGGGCACCTACACGGTGCTGGAGGAAAGCAGCCGCTTCAAGATCAAGCGCATCGTGGTCAAACCCCAGGCGTCACTGTCGTTGCAGATGCACCACCACCGCAGCGAACACTGGGTGGTGGTCAGCGGCGCGGCGCAGATCACCAATGGCGAGCGCGAATTCCTGATCAACGCCAACGAGTCCACATACATTCCGGCCGGGCACAAACACCGCCTGACCAACCCCGGCATCATCGACCTGGTGATGATCGAGGTGCAGAGCGGCGAGTACCTGGGCGAAGACGACATTGTGCGCTTTGACGACATCTACGGGCGTGCCCCGGCAGAAGTGAAAAAGTGACATGCGCACCTCGTTGATCATCCCGACCCGCAACGCGTCCAGTCACCTGGCGCGGCTGCTGCCTGCGCTGAAAATGCAGACGCTGCAACCGGACGAAATGCTGGTGGTCGACAGTGCCTCCAGCGATGACACCGTGGCGCGCTTTCGCGAGTTCGGGGCCCGGGTCGAGGTGATCGACGCCCGCGACTTCAACCACGGCGGCACACGGCGCTGGGCCAGTGAACAGGTGAGCGGCGAGGCGCTGATCGTGATGACCCAGGACGCGATTCCCGCAGCCCCGGAGACCTTCGCCAACTTGCTCGATGAGCTGCAGCAAGACCCGCTCAACGGCGTGGCCTACGGCCGCCAATTGCCGCACCCCGGCGCCGGCGTGCTGGGCGCGCAGTCGCGGCACTTCAACTACCCGCAACACAGCCGCAGCAAGCGCCTGGCCGATGCGCCGCAGTTGGGGATCAAGACCTGCTTCAGCTCCGACTCGTTTTGCGTGTACCGGCGCAGCGCCCTGCAGGCGGTCGGCGGTTTTCCCGCCGATGTGATCGGCAGCGAAGACGCCTACGTCGCTGCGCGCATGCTGCTTGAAGGCTACACAGTGCGCTACGCCGCCACGGCGCGGGTGTACCACTCCCACGATTACCGACTCATGGATGAGTTTCACCGCTACTTCGACATTGGCGTGTTCTACGGTCGCGAGCCATGGATTCGCCAGGCGTTTGGCGATGCCGGCGGTGAAGGTAAACGCTATGTACTGGCTGAGCTCGCGGCATTGCGCGCAGCCGGTGCATTGCACCGCGTACCCGAAGTACTGGTGCGCAGCGCGTTCAAGTTGCTCGGCTATCGGCTGGGCCAACAGGAACGCCGGCTCCCCCTCGCCCTCAAGCGGCGCATCAGCATGTTCCCCGGTTATTGGAGGTGAGCAGCATGACTAACAGGAAGTCCGCCCTTATGAAAAAAACCGTGCTCCTCCTGGCCATGATGGCCTTGGCCGCCTGCAATACGCCGGCACGCATTGTCCCGCCGGATGACAAGACCGTTGAGGACGGCAAGCGCGCCCTCGACCAGCTGGCGCAGTTGCCGCCGGCCGTGGAACGCATCCGCATCGGCGATCAGTTGCGGATCGTGCGCGATGCCGGCGAGATGCCGACGCTGTCGGCGTTCAACGTCAGCACCATCTATGAGCTGACGCTGTACACGGTGCAGACCGACGGCAAGATCAACTACCCGTTCCTGGGGCCGATTCAGGTCGCCGGGCGTCAGCCATCAGAACTGGCTGCGGAGCTGAGCAACAAGCTCGCACCGGTGTACCGCGAGCCGCGGGTGACAGTGAACATCAACCAGGCGCCGGGCAATTCGGTGATCGTCGGCGGCGCGGTGAATAACCCGACCGCGGTGCAACTCGGCACGGCCAACACCCTGGAGCAAGCGATTGTCGGCGCCGGCGGGGTGAACCCTTCGGGCAATGCCAGCATGGTCGCGCTGCTGCGCGAAGATGCCCAGGGCGCCTACCACGCCTACTTCCTGGACTTCAGCCAATACCTCAAGCCCGGCCCGAACGGGCGTAAACCGGTGCACCTGCAACGCGGGGATGTGGTGTTCGTGCCCAAATCCAACGTCGGCGAGCGCATCCAAGGGGTGGATACCTACTTGAACCAACTGATCCCGTTCACCAAGTCCATTGGGGTTGGCTACAACTACACCAAAACCAGCGGCGGCAATAACTGAAGGAGCGACATCCCATGATCGAGATCCGTTCTTTTCGTGATCTTCTGCGCCTGTTTTTCATCTTCCGGCATGAGTTCAAACTGGCAGCCATCGCGGCGCTGGTGATCATCTTGCTGGGGGCCTTTTTGCTGCCGGCCAAGTACGAATCCACCGCGCGCCTGTTGGTCAAGCCGGGGCGCGATTCGACCTTGCCCATCGAGATCAGCAACCGTCAGGCGCTGGTCATGCCCAGCACCCAGCGTGACCCGATTGTCGATGAAGAGCGCTTGCTGACCGGTCGCCCGATCGTGCGCACGGTGGCCGAGCACTACCTGGAAGTCATCGCCAACGCGCCGCCGCCGGAAGGCTTCTGGAAGCGCAGCAAGTATTACGTCAAGGAAGGCGTGGGCGCGGTGTTCGACGGTATTCGCGTGGTGCTGGAAACTGTCGGCATCCTCGAAAAAACCACGCCGGTGGAACGCCTGGCAGCGAGCCTGGAGAAAAATTTCGAAGTCAGCCACGCCGTGGGCTCCACGGTGATGGACATCAGCTTTACCTGGGGCGACCCGCAAATCGCCCAGCAAGTGGTCAAGGATTGGGTCGACACGTACATCACCGAACGTACCCAGGCCCTGGGGCGCAAGAGCCTCTACGCCTTCTATGAAGGTCAGGTGAACACCAGCGCCACCGAGATCAAGAGCTACAAGGAGCAAATCCTCAAGCACTTGAACGAAATCGGCGCGGCAAGCATCACCGATCGCCTGGAAGACTTGTCTGAGCGCATCAACGTGTTGCGCGGCGAGACCTTCAACACCACGCGCCTGATTGCGTCTTCCGACAGCGCCATCCAGAGCACCCGCGACCAGCTCAAGGGGCAGCCCAAGGAAGTCACCACGGTGCGCCAGATCGCACTGAACCCGCAGCAGCAGGATTTGCGTCGCCTGCTTAACCAGAAGCTGCTGGAAAAGGCCGACATGATGCGCACCTATACCGACAACGCGCCGCCCGTCAAAGCCCTGGACGCGTCGATTCGGGCGATGCAGGCCCAGGTTGCGAATGAAAGCAACACGGTGCAGGCCTCGGAAAACCGCGCACCGAACACCTTGGAAATTCACTTGCAGCGCGTGCTACTGGACGAGTCGAGCAACAACCTGGCCCTGCGCACTCAGCTTGTGCAACAGCAGAAACAACTGGTGAACCTCGAAGCCCAGCGCAAGCAGGCCCTGGAGATTGAACCGGAGCTGGCGCGTCTTTCGCGCGAGCTGAGCGCCACCGAGCGCAATTACGCGCTGTATGTGGACAACCTGGAAAAATCGCGCATCGACCGTGAGCTGGACAACAGCCAGATCAGCAACATCGCGGTGATCGAAGAAGCCACCCTCAACCCCGGCCGCATCTTCCCGAAAACCCTGCTGATGCTGCTGTTGGCGATCCCGTTTGCCATCGTCGTCGGTTTGCTGGTGATCTACCTGTGCTACCTGCTGGACCAGCGCATTCACGATGGCGGGCTGGTGGAACGCAAGTTCGGCCTGCCCCTGTGGACGACCTTGCCGGAACTGGACACCAGCACCGCGCAGAGCACCAACGCGTTCAATGCGAGCATTTACCGCCTGTACGGCTTGCTGCAATTGGACCGCGTGGCCGAGCAAGGCCTGACACTGGGATTGACCTCGGCGCGCCACGGCGAAGGGGTGACCTTTGTGGTGGAGCAACTGCGCCACTTGCTGCAGGAGAACGGCATTTCGGTGCGGGTGGGCGGCGTCGAACCGGCCGCTCCGGGCGAAGTGGTGCTGCTGGATGCGTCTGCGCTGCTGGACAACCGCGATGCCTTTATCAACCTGCGCCGCGCCGACCTGATTGCCCTGGTGGTGGAAGCGCAGAAAAGCACAGTGCCGGTGGTGGAGCACGCGCTGTCGATCCTCAACACCGCGTTTGGCAAGGTGGACGGCATCATCATCAACCGGCGCAAATTCGAAGTGCCGGCCAGGGTGCTTAAAACCATCGCCAAATACCGGGGGGCGTTCTGATGCACATCGCCCTGCTCGCCCCTTTGCCGCCGGAGAAAAACGGGATCGCCGACTACGCGAACCACTTCAAGACGGCCCTGGAGCAGCTGGGCGTGACGGTGGCGACACCGTTGAGCGGCGTGGAAGGCAACAGCGAAGCCATCCGGCAGGCCATCGCCGCCTTCGACTGGCGCAGTGTGGACCTGGTGCACGCCGAACTGGGCGGCGGCCGGCTGGGGGAGTTCCTGGCCCTGCGCGAGCTGCGCAAGGCTTACCCCGAATTGCCGCTGACGGCGACGGTGCATGACCCTGAACGTATCGTCTGGCGACGCGAGCAGTTGCCTTTTCCGCTGAACCTGCTGGAACGTTTGCCCAGCCCATTGCCGCAAGCGGCGGTGGTGCTGGCCGACCCGCTGACCTTGCGTGAAGAACGCCATGTGGCCCAAGGCCTGACGCGGCTGATTACCCTCACGCGCCTGGGCGCCGATTGCCTGAGCCAGCGCATGCAACTGCCGGCCGGCAAAGTGGCGGTGATCAACCACGCCAACCTGGCTATCGCTCCCGCGCCGTTACCGGCGCTGGACACCCTGCACCTGCTGTACTTCGGTTTTATCTACCGTGGCAAAGGCATTGAAGACCTGCTGCAAGCGCTGGCGGACGTCTTCAAGCAAGCCCCCGAATTGCGTGACCGTGTGCGCCTGACCCTGGCCGGTGGCACTGCCGCCGAAATGGCGTTTGGTGCGGGCGGCAACTACCTTGAGCAGCTCAACAGCCAGATCGCCGAACTCGGCCTGGCGGGCGCCATCGACTGGCGGCTGAACTTGCCGGCCAGCGAGATTGCACAGACGATCCAGGCGCACCACGTGATGGTGCTGCCGTATCGCGAATCAAAAAAACTCGGCTTGCTGGGGCGCCAGCGCGGCACCAGCGGCGCGCTGTCCTGGGCCGCTGCGTGTGGCCGCGGGGCGATCACCTCGGATGCGCGCGCGTTTGCCGAAGAAGTCGCCAGCGGCAACGGCGCGATCTATCCCCAGGGCGATGTGGCGGCGTTGAGCCAACAATTGCTGCGCCTGGCGCGCACGCCGTCGCTGGCCCGCGACTGGGCCGAACGTGCCGGTGAAATTGGCCGCGAACGCCTGTGGCCGTTGACCGCGCAGAAGTTCAAGCACCTCTTCGAGCAGGCGATTGCGGGAGCCCCTTATGCCGCGTAAACGGACCTACCTTGCGACCCTTGCGGTCATTGCCGCACTGGGTCTGACGGCCTTCCTGTGGGGCCGCCAGGCCGACGCCGAAAACCATGTGCTCAAGGGCAACAAGGTGGTGGTGTGGAAGGATTTTCTGGGCGTGAACGCGCAGTTCCTGTGGTTCAGCCCGACGCTGTATCAACAGCAGATCGACCGCCTCAAGGCACTCGGCCTGGAATGGGTACGCCTGGATTTGCACTGGGACCAGTTGGAGCCGGTCGAGGGCCAGTATCAGGTCGCAACCCTGGATCAACTGGTCGGCAACCTGCAGGCCAATCAGCTCAAGTCGGTGTTCTACCTCGTCGGTTCGGCGCCCTTCGCGACCACCGCGCCAGCCGGTGCGCCCTATCAGGACCAGTACCCGCCCAAAGATCCGAACGTGTTCGCCAACCGCATGGCGCTGTTGTCGCAACGCTACCCCAGTGTCAACGCGTGGCAGGTGTGGAACGAGCCTAATTTGCTCGGTTTCTGGCGCCCGGTGGCCGACCCCGCGGGCTACGCCGCCTTGCTGACAGCCACCGCATCCGCTTTGCGCGCGGTGGACGCGAACAAACCGGTGGTGGCTGCCGGCATGGCGTTTTTCAGCGAAATGCCCAACGGCCAGACCATGCTTGACGCCCTCGGCGCCCTGGGGGTGGCCAGCCTGAACACGGTGATTTCCTACCATCCCTATACGCAATTGCCCGAGGGCAACGATCCGTCCAACCTGGACTTCATCGCCAAAACCACCGCGCTCAACCAGGCGCTGCGCAATAGCGGCGTGCAAACGCTGTGGAGCACCGAGTGGGGCTGGTCAACCTACCCCGGGCCAAAAGACGCCCAGGACCTGATCACCTTGCAGGGCCAGGCTGATTATGTGGTACGCCGGGTAGCACTGATGAGCGCGATGGATTACGACCGGATCTTTCTGTTCACCTTGAGCGACCTCGACCAGCGTGCCAGTGTGCGTGACCAGTTCTACGGCCTGCTCGACATCGACGCCAACCCCAAGCCGGTCTATACCGCCTTGAAAAACTTCCTCGATGTGAGCGGGCCGCAGCTCACGCCCGGCGATCCGCCCGCCGCCGACCAATTGCCCGACGGCTTGTTCAGCATTGGCTGGACCCGCGCCGACGGCCACAAACTGTGGTTCTTCTGGTCGGCCGAAGGCGGCAACGCACACTTGCCTGGCCTCACCAGCGCCACCCTGTACGACCCGCTGCGCGGGACGCAAACCCCGGTGAGCGGCACCAATGGGCTGACCGTCCCGGTCAAGTCGAACCTGCAAATTCTGTTATGGGATTGAAGCCCGCCATGCGCATTTTATGGATCCTGCCCTACTCGCCCTGGCCCGCCACCAGCGGCGGCAAGACGCGCCAGTTCCATCTGCTGCGCAGCCTGGCCGCGCGTGGGCATCGAATCACCTTGCTGCTGCACGATAAAAACCCGGTGTCGCTGACCGATCGCCAAGTGCTGGAGGCCTTCCTCGAGCAGGTGATCGTGCTGCCGCGCCGCCCACTGCGCAGCGTGAAAACCCTGGTGGCCGGCCTGTTTGCACCGTACCCGCTGCTGGCCAGCGTCAACGGCCTGTCGGGCGCGCTGCAGGACACATTCAATCAGTTGCTCAAAGAGCATTGGGATGTGGTGCAGATCGAGCACACCTACACGTTCCAACCTTATGAAGATGCCCTGGCGCGCCAATCGCAGCCGTTCGTGCTGACCGAACATAACGTTGAATCGGCGCTGGGTGCGGCCACCTACGACCGCCTGCCGCGCTGGGCGCTGCCATTTATTCGCTACGACCAATGGCGCTACAGCCGGTGGGAACACCGCGTGATGCGCCAGGCCGCGCAGGTGGTGGCGGTGACCGACAGCGACGCGCAGGTGCTGGCCAGGATCGCCGGCAAACCGGTGCCGGTGGTGGTCAACGGTGTGGACTGCGATCACTTCGCCGCCGCCCGGCCCGACCCCTCCACGCGCCGCGTGCTGTTTCTGGGCAACTATGAATACGCGCCCAACGTGGACGCCATCGAGTGGGCCCTGGATGAAATCCTGCCCAAGGTCTGGGCGCGCTGCCCGGATGCGCGCATGAGCGTGTGCGGGTTTGGCATGCCCGGCAGTTGGCGTGAGCGTTGGAAGGACCCGCGTATCGAGTGGCAAGGGTTTGTACCGAACCTGTTGAACCTGCAATCAAGTTGTTCGGTGTTTCTGGCGCCGTTGCGCCACGGCGGCGGTTCCAAGCTCAAGGTGCTCGAAGCCCTGGCTGCCGGGTTGCCCTTGGCGAGTACCGAACAAGGCGTGTCGGGCCTTGACCTGATTGAAGGCCTGGATTACCTCGGTGGGCAAACCGCCGACAGCCTGGCGGACGCCGTGGTACGCCTGCTGCAGTTTCCCGACGCCGCCGCGCCCATGGGCGAAGCGGGCCGCGCCTATGTACGCCGCGCGCATGACTGGAGCGTGGCCGCCAGCCAGCTGGAACAGGTGTACGCGACCCTCGCGCCGCTCAATCAAAAGGAGCCCGCATGCGTATAGGCCTGGATTACCGCACCGTCGGCACCTCGCCGCAATCGGGGATCAGCCGCCAGGTGTACGCCCTGGAAAATGCCCTGCGCACGCTGCCGGGTGTGGAACTGGCGCGGTTTACCGTGGCACCGCTGGGCGATGAAACCCGCTTGCAGGCGCACTGCCCGGCCTGGGGCTGCGCGAAGACCGCGATGCACCAGCCACACAATCGTCTGCGCTTCGAGGCCGGTTTTTTGCCGGCAGCCTTGCGCGAGCAGCAGATCGACCTGTACATCAGCACGTTCAATATGGGCCTGCCGTTGCCGCCCAAGCCCAAAGGTTTGCGCACCGTCGTGCTGCTGCATGACCTGTTCCAGATCACGTTGAACAACTATCACGCCAACCGCCTCAAAGCGCTGATCTACAAGACCAGCGACCGGCTTTCGATTGCGTACGCGGTGCACAGCGCCGATCGCGTGTGGACGCCGTCACAGTACAGCGCCGATGAAACTGCGCGGCTGTTTCCCAAGGCGGCGGGCAAGATTCGGGTGCTGCCCAATCAAGTCGACAGTTTTGTCGAGCTGGCGGCAGACCTGACGGCGCGTAACCTGCCCGAGCATTACTGGCTGCTGGTGGGCACGCGTGAGTTGCGCAAGAACGTGCCGTTTCTGGTCGACGCCTGGCAGCAGGCCCGCAGCCTGTCACCCGCCGTACCGGCGTTGGTGCTGGTGGGCAGCCTTGAGCATTTGCCGGAAACCCAGCGCAACCTGCCGGGCATTCGCGCCTTGAGCGGCGTCTCGGATGCCGAGCTGCACGCGCTGTACCGCCAGGCCTCGCGCCTGTGGCAGCCGTCGTATGCGGAAGGTTTTGGTCTACCCGTCATCGAAGCCCTGAGCGTCGGCACCCCAGTGGCCGTGGCCAGCGGCACCTCGCTGGATGAAATCACCCCGCCGTCTGCACCTCGCTTCTCGCCCACCGACGGCCCGGCGCTGGTGCAATTGATGCTGGCGCTGGCGGACCGCCCGGCTGAAGAATCACCCGAACAACGCCGGCAATGGGCGCAACGCTTCAACCATCAGGCCTATCGCCGGCGCCTGGCTGAACTGATCGAGGAATTGAAATGAGACTCTCCCTGGCAAGCCTCGTCGCGATCCTGTTCGGCCTGTTGTTCGGCGCGCTGGCCCTGATGCTCTCACCGGCCAAGGCGTTTCTCGCCGTGATCGGCCTGGCCGCGGCGGTGACCATCCTGCGCTTCCCGTTCTGGGGTTTGCTGCTGTTCGCCGGCGTCGCGACCTTCATGCCGTACTCGACCGTCAACCTGGGCATTCGCAGTACGGTGAGCGAGGCGATCCTGGCGCTGACCTGGGGCGCGGTGCTGTGGCACAGCTTTCTGTCGCGCGTGCCCGACACGCCGAGCTTGTCACGTCGCCCCACCGACCAGATGCTGCTGTGGCTGATGCTGTTCAGTGTGTTCCCGTTTATCGTCGGCCAGGTCACGATCCACGCCGACACCAGCGGCGTGGCCAACTGGCTGCGCTGGTTGCTGAGCCTGTCGGCGGTGTACCTCTGCGCCAAGTTGCTGACCGACTACAAACACCGCGAATCACTGGTGATCGCCTTGCTGCTGGGCACGCTGGCGATGCTGGTGTTGTCGATTGCGGTGTTTGTGCGCACCCGTTCGGGGGCAGGAATTGCGCCGATCCTGGCGCTGTTCAACTACGGCAACTTCGACATGTTGAAATTCGGCCTGGAGGCGATGTCATCGCGCATGGGCTCGCCGTGGATGCACCCGAATGCCATCGGCGGGATCATGGCGTTGCTGCTGCCGTTGGCGTTCTGCTACGGCATGACCGAACAAGGCTGGAAGCGTGGACTGGGCCTGGGCGTGGCGTGCCTGGGCGCCGCCGCATTGCTGTTGGCCAGTAGCCGTGGCGCGATGGTCAGCCTGGCGCTGGTGCTGATCTGGATGGCGACACGGCGTGTGCCCTACACCGGCAGGCTATTGATGATCGGTGCGGCGCTGACGGTCGCGCTGGTGATGGCCTATCCGCCGTTGCAGGACCGCCTGGCGACGATTTTTTCGTCGGACAACGCCAGTACCGAAATACGTTTCGACGAATACCGCATGTTCCCGCAGGCGGTGGCTTCGTACCCGTTCGGCATCGGCTTCAAGGTCGACCCGCCAGTGCCAGGCACGCATTTGCTGGGCATCTCCAACCTGTGGCTGAACTTCATCTACAAGACCGGCATTGTCGGCATGCTGTTGTTTGTCGCCGTGACCGTGCGCTGGTGGCGTGAAGCACGCCCGCAGAAAGGCCCGATTCGTCTGACCAAAGACAACGCGCTCTGGCTGGGCAGCACTGCCGGGATTCTGTCGGCGCTGGTCAGCGGGTTGTTTGACCACTACTTCAGCTTTGCCGTGGTGATGGTGGCGCTGTTCTGGCTGATGGTTGGCCTCAATGTACTGGAGGCACGCCGGCTGTTCCCGGCGCGTCTGCCGCAGGTCAAGACAGTGGCTTACCGCAAGCCGGCCCTTGACGGCGCGCGGCTTTAATCATGCTCGGTTCCGCCGTCTGGCTGACGCTTGCGACCCTGCTGGGCCTGTGCCTGGGGTTCGCCCGCGAGTGGCTGCTGGTGGCCGCCTGGGGCGCGGGCGAGCGCAGTGATGCGTTCCTGATCGCGCTGTTTTTGCCGGAGGCGTTGCGCATGTCGCTGGCCGGTGGCGTATTGAGCGCCGCCGCGCTGCCGCTGTACCTGCAACGCAAGGACGACGAGCGCCTGGATTGGCTGGCGGTGCTGTTTCCGGCCCTGATGCTGATTGCGTTGGTCACCAGCCTGCTGCTGACGCTGCTGGCGCCGTGGCTGGTGCAGTTGCTCGGCCCGGGGCTGGCGGCCAGCGCCACGGCACTGGCGGCCAGCAACCTGCAGATCGTTGCCTGGTGCGTGCCGGGTTTGATGCTGCATGCGCTGTTCAGTATTCCGTTGCAGGCCAGCGAACGTTTTGTGCTGGCGGGGCTGGGTTCGCTGCTGTTCAACCTGCCGCCGGTGACCTACCTCGCCGTGGCGGGCACGGCCACCCAACCCCATTCTCTGGCGCTCGCCTGCCTGGCCGGCAGCCTGTTGATGCCGTTGGCGTTGCTGCCCTCGATCTGGCGCCAGGGCTGGCGGCCGTGGCGCTGGCAACTGAGCTTTACGCCGCTGCGCGAACTGGGCCAGCGCATCGGCCCACTGCTGTTGAGCAATGGCGCCAGCCAGGGCTTGGCGCTGATCGAGCGACTGGTGGCGTCGCTGCTCGGCGAAGGGGCGGTGACCTGGGTCAACCTCGCCCGCAAGCTGATGAACCTGCCGTTGATAGCGCTGATGAGCCTCAACCAGGTGCTACTGGGCATGATGAGCCGGCGCCAGGGCGATGAGCGCCTGGCGCTGCTCAAGCGCGGCCTGGAGACCGCCAGCGTGCTGACACTGCCGGCAGGCGTCGGCCTGGTGGCCGCGGCTCCCAGCCTGGTGGCGTTGCTGCTGCCCAAGCAATCGGCGGATTCGCCACTGCCGTTGCTGCTGGCGTGGTTTGCCGTGCCGCTGGTGTTCGGTGCCTGGAACGCCCTGCTCGCACGCTATGCCTACGCGGCCGGCGACACGCGCCAGCCATTGCGTTGTGAATTGCTCGGCAGCCTGGTCAATGTGATGCTGCTGGGCGCCCTGCCCTTTGTGTTCGGCCTGGCGGGTATACCGCTGGCCGCGCTGGCCGGGGTGATCTGCACGGCCTTGCTGCTGATGCAGCGCCAGGGTTTGCTCGACGCCCTGGCGTGGGCGCGGCATTGGCTGCTCAGTGCGGTGGTGATGGGCGTGGCGGCGTGGGTGTTGTTTCCAATTCAAGGCGTATGGCTGCAGTTGGGGCTCAGTACCCTGGCGGGCATGGTGATGTTGCTGGGCATGGGGCTGTGGCTGAAGCCGTGGCGCAAGGCGTGAATGACCGATCGGGAATAGTCAGATGAAGCATCGTTGGATTCAGATGGATATCGCCAAGGGCATCGGCATCCTGGTGATCGTGTTTGCCCACAGTTGGTTCGTCGCCACCTCGCCGGACCTGCTGTATCCGATCCTCGCTTCGTTCATCCTGCCGTTGTTCTTTTTCCTGTCCGGCGTGTTCTTCAAACCCGAGCAACCGTTCGTGGAGATGGCGGTGCGCAAGGCTGACGGGCTGCTCAAGCCGTTTTTCTTCACCATGCTGGTGTACGTCATCGTGCGCGCCCTGCTGCGCGGCCAGCCGCTGCTGCCGGATATTGGCGGCGTGCTGTATGCCTCGGTGGACACCATTCCGTGGCAGGCCATGTGGTTTCTGCCGCACTTCTGGGTGGCGATTCTGTTCAGTTGGGTGATGCTGCGGTTGATCCAGCGCCTGAAGCTGTCGTTGTGGGTGACCTGCGTGCTGATCACGGCGCAGCTGCTTCTCGGAATTTGGCTGCTGCCAGTGTTCTGGCAATTGCCGGTGACGCTCGGCGGTCACAACTGGGTGTTGCCGGGGCTGCCGTTCAGCCTGGATATCACCTTGATCAGCAGCACCTACTTCATCGCCGGCTACCTGGCACGCGATTGGTTGCGTACACATTCGGGATCGTGGCTGACATGCCTGGTCTCAATCCTGTTATTTGCCGCGGTGTTCATTGCTACCTGGGACACCATGGACCTGGCGCAACGTCGCTACGACAGCTGGCTGTGGACCAGCGTGCTGGCGGTGATCGGCGTGTACGCATGCTGGGCACTGGCGCGGGTAATGATGGTGTCGGCACCGCTGACCCGGGCGATGACCTATATCGGTCAGTCGACCCTGATCCTGTTGATCTTCCATGGCGAAATCCAGCACAAGACTGTCGACCTGCTCGAACGCCTGGGCCTGCATTCGTTTCTGGCGGCGTGTGTGGGCCTGGTGGTGGCGGTGGTGGTGCCGTTGATGATCGGGGAAGTGATCAAGCGGGTGGCGTTCCTGCGGTTTTTCTACTTTCCGTTTCCGGTGCGCAAAGCCGTCAAACCTTCAGAAAACCATTAAACCCCTGTGGGAGGGGGTTTGCTCGCGATAGCGGTGGGTCATTCAAAAGTGTTTTGACTGACATTCCGTCATCGCGGGCAAGCCCGCTCCCACAGGGGTTATGTAGGTTCAATCATCAAGCTGTGGCGCGGCGGCCTTGCTGCCGGCTTTTGCGGGCTTGGCCGCTTTTGCGCCTTTGGCGGGCGCGGCGTGTTCTGGCTCGGCAGGCGCGGCGAGTTCTTTTTCAGCCATGGGCATCTGGTCGATGGCGCTGAAGAATTCCTTCAGGTCGAGGGTATCCGGTGGCACGGTTTTTTCGAGTTTCTTCTCGCCGTCCTTGCCGAACAAAATCACTTTGGTGCCACTGCCGGCGCCTAGCTTGAGGGCACGGATCAGCGCGTTGGTTTCAGGCGGCGTGAGCTTTTTGTTGTCCTTGGCGTCCTTGGCAAATTTCTCGCCTTCGGCACCGATGCTGCCGAACTTCACGGTGTAGAACACCATGCTGCGCTCTTCAAAGGACTGCTTGTTGGCAGGCTCATCCAACTGTTTTTTCAGGTTCGCCAATGCTTCGTTACCGGAGTCAAGTTCCACCACCACCAGCGGACGCGACTTGCCCAAGTCCTGCTTGAGCGGGTTGATATCATCCGCGGCCAACAGCGGCCCCGTAAAAGCCATCAAGGTAGCCAGGGTCAGCGACCGGATGAGCATGCGCACCTCCTTTGAATTCCATGCAGGGTTCTTGAGTTTCATGTCTGCGACAGTCAATTTCAAGGATGATTCCTACACCTCGTTAAGAAGCGTAGGTCAGGAAGCCTGCTACGCAAGGGGTTGGGCGCGCGCTACGGTGATTGTTTCTTCTGATTGCGGAAACATCAAGAGACGCCCCATTCCGGCCAATGCCTCGCAAACACGGGCGCCACGACAGGGTCGGCATCCACCTGCGCCAACGCCTGCGCAAAGCTGGGCGCCAGGTTGCTCAACACCTCGCGCGCCGCGTCCCAACGCGACACGGCTGCGGCCATGATGCCCAGTGCATTCGGCACCTGATTGGGGGCGAACAGCTGGTCGGCGAACTGCTGGGCGAACACCACCCACGCATGGTGCAGATAGCGCCGCGTGCCGGTGGTCAATTGCGTCTGCGCCGCTTCATCCGCGTTGCCCAGCCAGCGTTGCGGGTAGTCAATGATGCCGATGGCCGAGTAGCAATTGGCAGCGATGTACACCAGGCCGCGCAGGATCTGTGCGCGGTTGCCGGCAAGCAGGTCCGAGGCGGGAAATTCCAGGCCCAGGTGGATCAGGATGGCGGCGCTTTCGGTCAGCACCTGGCCATCAGGCGTGACCAGCGTAGGGATTTGTTTGAGCGGGTTGATGCGCGCGAGGGCTTCACTGCCCTCGCCATCTGCCCAGGAACTGGCGTCGATGCGACGCCACGGCACCGCGCAACGTTGCAGGGCGATTTCGATCATGCAGGAGCCGGACTCATCAATGCCGTAAAGCGTGTACATGGGCGTTTCCTCCTTAGCGCAGCAATTTGGCCTGCAAGTTGGCCTTCACCTGCGGCCATTCCGAATCGATGATGCTGAAGCGTACCGAGTTGCGCTTGCGCCCGTCGGGCATGATGCGTTCGTGGCGCACGATGCCTTCTTGTACGGCACCGAGGCGCAGGATCGCGGCACGGGATTTTTCGTTGAGTTCGTCGGTGGTGAATTGCACACGCACGCAGTCGAGGACTTCGAAGGCGTAGGTCAGCAGCAACAGTTTGGCTTCGGTGTTGATCGCAGATTTTTGCGTCGATTGCGCCAACCAGGTGTGGCCGATTTCCAGTTTGCGATTGGCCCGGTCGACCTTCCAGAATCGTGTGCTGCCGACCACTTCACCCGTGCTTTTGCGCACGATGGTGAAAGGAATCACACTGCCCGCATCGCGCCCGGCCAAGGCGGTGTCGATGTACGTCTCGACGGTGTCCGGGCCGGGCACGTTAGTGACTTTCAGGTTCCACAGCTCGCCGTCGGCGGCGGCGTCGAGCAAGGCACTCGCGTGCTCTCGCTGCAAGGGTTGAAGTTCGACGTGAGTGCCGGTCAAGGTGATCTGGGTCATGAAAAGCTGCGCCGTCTGCGGGTGGTCGTCAGAGGCCAAGAGTGCAGGCTCTGATCCCATCCAGGCAAGCGTTTTAGAACAGGCCCATCTGCCCGCCGACCAGGGTGCCAAAATCATCGTTCACGAACGGCAGAATCGCGTCGGCCACCGGCTGCAATTGCCGCGTGACGTAGTGGTCGTAGTCGATTGGCGCCTGCCGCACTTCGAGCGGTTCCGGGCCGTTGACGCTGATCACGTAGCTGATCCAACCGCCGCGCTGGTACTGGCGCGGGCGTCCCAGGCGGTCGTTGTATTCATCTGCCAGGCGGGCGGCGCGCACATGCGGGGGGACGTTGCGCTCGTAGTCGTCCAACTGGCGGCGCAGCCGTTTGCGGTAGATCAGCAGGTCGTCGAGTTCGCCGCTCAGGGTACGGCGCACGTACTCACGCACGTAGTCCTGATGGGGCTGGCGGTGGAAGATGCGCTGGTAAAGCTCCTGCTGAAATTGCCGGGCCAGCGGTGACCAGTCGCTGCGCACGGTTTCGAGGCCTTTGTAGACCATGTCTTCGCGGCCATCGGCGTGCACGACCAGGCCGGCGTAACGCTTTTTGCTGCCCTCCTCCGCGCCGCGGATGGTCGGCATGAGGAAGCGGCTGAAGTGGGTTTCGTATTGCAGTTCCAAGACGCTTTGCAGGCCGTATTCGCTGTGCAAATGCGCACGCCACCAGTCGTTGACGTGCTGCACCAATTGCCGACCGATGCGGCTGGCGTCGTCCGCAGAATGCGCGCTGCCGAGCCAGACGAAGGTGGAGTCGGTGTCGCCGTAGATCACTTCATAGCCCTTGGCCTCAACCAGTTCGCGGGTCTGGCGCATGATCTGGTGCCCGCGCATCGTGATCGAGGACGCCAGGCGCGTGTCGAAGAAGCGGCACCCGCTGGAGCCGAGCACACCGTAGAAGGCGTTCATGATGATTTTCAGCGCCTGGGACAGCGGCGCGTTGTGCTCGCGTTTGGCCGCTTCACGGCCTTCGGAGACACGCGTGACGATGGCGGGCAGGCAGTGCCGGGTACGCGAGAACCGCGCGCCGCGAAAGCCTTCCACCGACTCGCTCGCTTCGGGGTGCTTGAGGCCTTCGATCAGGCCCACCGGGTCAATGAGAAAGCTGCGGATGATCGACGGGTAAAGGCTTTTGTAGTCGAGAACCAACACCGATTCATACAGGCCGGGACGCGAGTCCATGACAAAACCGCCGGGGCTGGCCTGTGGTGGCTTGTCGCCCAGGTTCGGCGCGACGAAGCCCTGGCGGTGCATCAGCGGCATGTACAGGTGGGTAAACGCGGCGACCGAACCGCCGTTGCGGTCGGCCGGCAGTCCGGTGACGCTGGCCCGCTCCAGCAGGAACTTGAGCAACTCGGTCTTCTCGAAAATGCGCGTGACCAGCTCGCAGTCCTTGAGGTTGTAGCGCGCAAGCGCAGGCTTGTCTTCGGCAAACATCCGGTTGATTTCGTCCATGCGCTGGTACGGCGTGGAGATGTCCTTGCCTTCGCCGAGCAGGGTTTGCGCGACGTTTTCCAGGCTGAAGGATTCAAAGCTCCAGGTGGCCGAACGCAGGGCTTCAATGCCGTCGATAATCAACCGCCCCGCTGCCGCCGCGAAGTAGTGATTGCGGCTGCCGTGTTCGCGCCAGGCCATGGCTTCGCCGCCACGGCCAAGCAGCAGCGGCACGTTGAGGCGCTGGGCATGTTCGTGGAGCACGCGCAGGTCGAACTGCACCACGTTCCAGCCGATGATCGCATCGGGATCGTGGGTGGCGAGCCATTGGTTGAGGCGCTCGAGCAGTTGCGCGCGGGTGTCGCAATAGTCGAGCTTGAAGTCCACCGCGTCGGTTTTATTCGGCGGGCCGAGCATGTACACCTGGCGCTCGCCGCAGCCTTCTAGGGCGATGGAATAAAGATCGCCCTGGGCAGTGGTCTCGATGTCCAGGGACACCAGTTTCAGCGGCGGGCGGTAGTCGGGGTCGGGTTTCATCTGCGCGTCGATCAGCACGTCGTTGGCGTCTGGTGTGCCGCCGAACCACACGGGAGCGGTGATGAAGCGCTCCATCATGTAGCGCTCGGGCGGGCGAACGTCGCCTTCGTAGACATCGACACCGGCGGCGCGCAGGCGTTTTTCCAGGTCCATCAGCTGGCGGTGTTGGCGCGTGTAGAGGCCCAACACCGGGCGGTGATGGAAATCACACAGCTGCAGCGGGCGCAGTTCGATATCGCGCTCGCCCTTGAGCAACCAATCGAGCTG
Source organism: Pseudomonas sp. LBUM920 (assembly GCF_003852315.1). NCBI lineage: Bacteria > Pseudomonadati > Pseudomonadota > Gammaproteobacteria > Pseudomonadales > Pseudomonadaceae > Pseudomonas > Pseudomonas edsoni (SeqCode). The sequence continues at coordinate 2,187,716 of NZ_CP027762.1, read as the reverse complement.
TTTGCGATAGGCCTCGGGGATAAACATCACCGAGGTTTGCACGGGTAGGCGCACGCACCGAGGGCCTTGGTCGGTGGCCAGCCAGAAACTGACCTCCGTACCCGCCGCCGTGTCGCGCCAATGCCGGGTCAGGACAAAACCCTGCTGTAAATCCACCGTGCCGCACCTCAGGAATCGCTTTCAGGGCGTGATTCTACTCGGCATCCGCGTAAACGCGGCACGTTAACGCGCACGCAGACCGCAATCTCATAAATTTGTTGCAGAACATTAATAACAATCACTATCATTCGCACCGGAGTCGTATCCGCGCAGCGAGGACGCGCAACGTTGTTGCCCTTTTCCTCACATTGACGGTTCGCCGTCAGGATCGACCATGCCCTCCCGTACCCGACTTCGTGTGCCGTTTCGCCCTACCCTGCTCGCCCTTTGCTGCTCCGCGAGCCTTGCTGCTCATGCTGCAGCCCCAGTCACCCCGCAGGATGCGAATAACCATCAGGACGGCAACACACTGGAACTGGGTGCCACCAACATCAACGCCGACGCGCCCGCGCCAAACGCGTTACCGCCGGTTTACGCCGGTGGCCAGGTTGCACGCGGCGGGCAACTGGGTGTGCTGGGCAACCAGGACATCATGGACGTGCCATTCAGCATGTCCTCCTACACCGAGAAATTGATTCGCGACCAGCAGGCGCAAACCGTCGGCGATGTGCTGCTCAACGACTCGTCGGTGCGTCAGGCATCGGGCTATGCGAACCAGGCCCAGGCTTTTGTGATTCGCGGCCTGCCGCTCAATGGCGACGACATTTCCTTCAACGGTTTGTACGGCATCCTGCCGCGCCAGATCATGTCCACCGACGCCCTGGAACGGGTTGAAGTGTTCAAGGGGCCCAACGCGTTCATCAACGGTGTAACGCCCGGCGGCTCCGGCATTGGCGGTGGCGTGAACCTGCAGCCCAAGCGCGCCGAAGATGTACCGTTGCGCCGTTTCAGCACCGACATCAGCAGTGATGGCCGAGTGGGTGAACACCTCGACATCGGCCAGCGCTTTGGCGAGGACAACCGCTTTGGTGCGCGGGTAAACCTGTCCCAGCGTGAAGGCGATACGGCCGTTGACGACGAGAACCAGCGCTCGAAACTGTTCTCGGTCGGCCTGGATTACCGCGGTGATGCGTTGCGCCTGTCGGGTGACTTTGTTTATCAGAAGCAGCAAGTGAACGGCGGGCGCAATACGGTGTTGCTCGGCAGTGGCCTGACCCACATCCCCAACGCCCCGTCTGCCGACACCAACTACGCGCCGAACTGGGGCACCACCAGCCTCGAAGACACGTTCGGCATGTTGCGGGGCGAGTACGACCTCAACGACAACTGGACCGCCTACATTGCCGGCGGTGCCAAGCACACCAACGAACTGGGGCGCTACTCGTCGGTCACCCTGAACGACGCGTTGGGGAATGCCACGGTCAGCGGCTCGAACATCGCGCACCAAGAAGACAACACCAGCCTGATGGCCGGCCTGAACGGCAAGTTCCAGACCGGCGCTGTCAGCCACAAGTTGAACCTGGGCCTGACCGGCATCTGGACCCAGACCCGCAACGCCTTCGACTTTGCCGCCGGCAGCCAGCCAACCAATATCTACAATCCGGCCGACGTGTCTGCACCGGCCAAAGGCGGTTTCACTTCCGGCAGCGACCTGAACGCCCCAGGCATCACCGCCAAGACCTTCGCCCGCAGCGCAGCGGTGTCGGACACCTTCGGCTTTATGGATGACCGCCTGCTGTTCACGGCAGGTCTGCGCCGCCAGGAACTGGTGGTTCAAGGCTATGCGTACGGCACCGGCACGCGCACTGCCAATTACGCCAAGGGCATCACCACACCGGTGTATGGCTTGGTGTTCAAGCCTTGGGACCATGTGTCGCTGTATGCCAACCACATTGAAGGCCTGGCGTCGGGGCCGACCGCTCCGAGCACGTTTGGCAGCGCCACCAGCGTGACCAACGCCAACCAGACCTTCGCACCGGCCCGCTCGAAACAGACCGAAGCGGGCGTCAAGGTTGATATGGGCACCTACGGAGCGACACTGGGCGTGTACCGCATTGAACAGCCGACTCAAGGTTACTCCCAGCTGAATGCGGACGGCACCGCCACCTATGTCTTCCAGGGCGAGCAAGTCAACAAGGGCGTTGAGCTGAACGTCTTCGGTGAACCGGTCAGCGGCCTGCGCCTGCTGGGCGGCGCGACGATTATTCACACCGAGGTCAACGGCACGGCAAACGGCGCCAACGACGGCAACCGCGCCATTGGTGTGCCGTCGTTCCAGCTCAACGCCGGGGTGGAGTGGGATGTGCCGGGCCTGCAAGGCGTAAGCGTCAACGGCCGGATGCTGCGCACCGGCGGCCAGTACGCCGATGCAGCGAACAACCTGAGCCTGCCGGCCTGGAATCGCTTCGATGTGGGTGCGCGCTACAACTTCAAAGTGGCTCAGCGCGATGTGACGTTGGGCGCGACCGTGGAGAACGTGGCCAATACCAAGTATTGGGAATCTGCGCTGGGTGGCTATTTGACCCAGGGCGATCCGCGGGTGGCGAAGCTGTCGGCGACGGTGGATTTCTAATTTCATAACCCTACCGCCTGATTGCCAGCGCATTTGATGATTAAAATGTGCTGGCAATATCAAATGGCTATATAAGAAAATAGCGCGATTCAAGAAAAGGAATTCGCGCATGTCGTTCGTACCCCGCCGTCTCGCCCTGCATATTTCGCTGATTGTTTCCGGTGCGTGGCTCTCCGACACCAGCCACGCACAAGTCCTGATTGATAAGCCAACCACAGCAGCCCAAACCATCGGCAGTGGCTACTTTTTTGATACCAGCCTGGCAGTGACCAAAACGGGCACTATCAACAGTGCCGCAACCGCCGTCCACATACGGCAAAACCTTCCTGTCGGGCAGCGAAACGTATTCATCAGTAATGATGGCGCGATCACTGGCGGTGATAAATTCGATGCGATCAACCTTGGCTCCGGGAACACTGTACACATCGAAAATAGAGGCGTGATCTCGGGAGGTCGCCATGGTATTTCGGGCGATCAGTTCTATGCGCTGAATAACTCGGGCACCCTCATCGGACGTAACGGCGCGGGCGTCTCCATTGCCGGCGATGGCAACGTTTACAATTACGGCACAATCACCGGTGGCCAAGATGGCCAGCAGAAGAACGTCGACGGTGATGGCGTGCGGATTGGTGGCATCGCCAGCATCTACAACCCCGGTGATATTCGAGCCAACGGTGCCAGCGGCGTAGACAACAACGGTCGGGCCAATACCAGCGACGGCGTGTCGATTGGCGGTGGGTATATGTTCAACGGGGGGACCTACGACTTCGTTACCCCGCGCACCGGTTCGATAACCGGCGCCGACAACGGCCTGCTGGTCAGCGACGGTCATGACGGGCCGGCATCGGGCCCAACGGAACTGAGAAACTTCGTCGACCTGCGCGGGTTGAACGGATATGGCGCGCGATTCATCGGTGACTTCGACGATCACGTGTACAACGGCGCCCTGATCAGTGGCGGCAATGGTGTGGCCCTTGACCTGGGCGGTGGTAACGATACCTTGACGGTTCTCCGTGACGCCCGCTTTGAGGGTTTGGTTGACGGCGGGGCAGGCCATAACACAATGATTCTGGAAGGCTATAGATACTGGGGCTCGGAGCAAGAGCCCGACGGTACGATTGATGGGACGCGCAATTTCGATTCGCTGCAAGTCAATAGCGGCTACTGGGTGATCAAGGGCAACGGCGACTTCAAAGTAGGCGCGCTTGTAGCTTCTGGCGCACTTCTGAACAACCAGGGAAGTATTGCCGGCGATGTCATCGTCGATTTCGGCGCGAAATACCAAGGCCGAGGTTCGTTGAACAACCTTACCGTCAGTGGCGGGTTAATAACTGACACCGTCGTGGGTGCCCCACAGGTGAACGGCAACCTGGTCATGAACCCAGGTTCTACATTCGAGTTTGCTACCAACTCCGACGGCAGCGCTGCAACGACCCATGTCACCGGTAATGCGCGTCTCAATGGTGCCAGTTTGTGGCTTCGACCTGGCTCCTCGGGGATGAATTATCCATGGCGCAGCACTTACACGATCATTCAAGCGGGCAGTATTACGGGCACCTTCGATGAGTCCTACATGATGGGGTACGCTTTCCTGACGCCTATAATCAGCTACGATAGCAATAAGGTGAACCTTAGCTATACCCGCAACGACATTGAGTTCATCGATTATGCCCGTACCGCCAACGGTGCCCGTGCGGCGTACACCATCGAGGGAATCACCTGGAGCCACTGGAACAATTGGGACGGCTCATTTCCCTTACCCTCTTGGGAACCGAACCCGAACCCGCTGTACGACGCATTGCTGGGCACCTCCGAGGCCACCGCCAGCGCCGCCATCGAAGCGTTGGCCGGCAGCAGCAATGCCAACCTGGCCAGTGCCACACTGGCGGCCAGCGCCCAGGTCGGTACATCGATGCTGTCGGCCATGCGCCAGATGAGCAGCAGCTCAAGTTTGCTGGTCGGCCTTGATCCGTCACAAACCCCGGGGTTTGCAGCCACTGGCGTGCCCAACAACGCGCGCAACCTGAATGACCCGAACGCGCGCGGCCGCGTCTGGCTGCAAGGTATCGGCAGCTACGGCAAGCTTGACGGTCAGCACGGCACCGAGTCCTCACAGCAGCGTACGCAAGGCAGCCTGCTGGGCGTGGATTGGTCGTTGTCGCAGCTCTGGCGCCTGGGCGTATTGGGCGGTTACTCCAAGACCGACGTGGACAGCCACAACGTCGATAACGCCTTGCGCAGTTGGCACGTCGGTGCGTATGCCGTACGCCAGGATGGCCCACTCGCCCTGCGATTGGGCGCCGCGTATAGCCATCACTCAGGCAATAACAAGCGCACAATTGAGTTCGAAGGTTTCAGCGATCGCCCAAAGGGTGACTACGATGCCGACAGCCAACAAGCGTTTGCCGAAATAGGCTATGCCTTGGGCAGCGGCCGTTTCAGTGTCGAGCCATTCGTCAACCTGGGTTATCAACGCTATCACCGCGACAGTTTTGCCGAAAAAGGCGGAATAGCGTCGCTCCAAGTCGACGCACAAACGCTGGATAACTTCAGCAGCACAACGGGTATGCGCCTGGCTTATCTCAACCAGTTGGAGAATGGCGTCAGCCTGACTCCGCGAGCCAGCCTCGGCTGGCGTCACCTGTACGGCAATGTTGACAGCGAAGTGCGCCAAGCCTTTCAGGTCGGAGGCGACGCGTTCAATGTTGAAGGCAGCGCGCTGGATCGCAATAGCTTGATGGTTGAAGTGGGGCTGGATGTGGGCGTGTCTGCACGGCAGAGCTTGAGCCTCGGCTACAACGGCGAACTGGGCAGCAGCAGCCGCAACCATGCACTGGTCGGGCAATGGCAGATGAGTTTCTAAAAGCCGTAAACACCCACGTGGCCTTCAGTGAATTTGCGCATCGCTGACTCGCAACCAGACTGATGGCTTCAATGACATGGAAGTCCTATTAATGGATGTATCCTGCTCGCTGCGCCAAGAAGTGACCTTTACCGATACGCGGGCAATCACCACAACTCACGAAGGCTGACAGCGATGAACACGGGCATCATCAAGATGCCCGGTTGAGTCAGGCGCGACGCGCCTGGGCCAGATAGGTTTCGATGTTGTTCATTTGCTCATCCCAGCCACGGGAATTCATCTTGAAGGCCTTCTGGCGTCGGGCCTCGGGCACCGCGTCAAACCCGGATTCAACCACCCGCAGTAAAATGCCTGGCGCACGGTCTTCGATGGTGAACTCCACCAGAGTAGGCGTTTCACTGTCGTAGTCGACACCCTCCTCGACCGCATAGGGATGCCACCAGAAGGAAAACAGGGTTTGTGGCAAGACCCGTTCGATTTTGGCCTTCCACACCACATGCTCATAGCCTGGGTAGGTAATGGGGGCTTCGAGGGTTTCCCCGGCAGCAAAGGTTTTGCCCTTCAGGGCAATACCGAACCAGTTGCCGAATTGCTCGGCATCTGTGAGGGCTTCCCACACCTGTTTACGTGGAGCGTTGAGCAGGACTTTTCGTTCGATGCGATCTAATACGTGCATAAGTCACCTCCTCCATTGACAGTAGGCGACATCGACCAATGCGCAACCTTGGCGTGTGCGCGCGATGACGATGACCCATCCTTGATCAGGTAATACGTTATGACTGACCCGTTGAATGGAAGTTGCTTCTGCAAAGCCGTGTGCTACCAAGTGGACAGCCTGGACATGCCCATCAGCCACTGCCACTGCGACAGCTGCCGCAAAGTGCATGCAGCAGCGTTCGTGGCCACGGCCGGGGTGATGCGCGAACATTTCCGTTGGACGCAGGGCGAAGCGCTGCTGTCATCGCTTGAATCGTCGCCGGGCAAATTCAGGCATTTCTGCTCGCGATGTGGCTCACATCTGATGGCGGAGCGTAAGCATCAGCCCCACGTGATTGTGCGAGTGGCGACGCTGGATGATGATCCGGGCGTGCGGCCCACCTCGCACATCTGGACGGCCCATGACGTGCCCTGGCTCGCCTATCAAGGTGTAGAGCACCGGGACGAGTGGAAGGTCTGAGTCAGACGTGCGGGTCACCCGGGGCTTTGGCCGGCGTCGCGTATTGCGGCTTGAGGTGGCCTTCCTGGTCGAGCAGCCAGGCATCCATGATTTGACGCACCACAGGGCCCGCCACACGGCCGCCGGCTTCACCGTTTTCGATCATTACCGAGATCACGATTTTCGGGTGTTCGGCCGGCGCGAAGCCGACAAACAAAGCGTTATCGCGATGGCGTTCCAGGGTCTTGTTGCGGTTGTAACGCTCGCCCTGTTTAATCGCGACCACTTGCGCGGTACCACTCTTGCCGGCAATGCGATACTGGGCGCCGACTGCCGCAGCCCGGGCGATACCGCGCGGGTCGTGCATCACCAGTTGCATGCCATGGTTGACCTGTTCCCAATCACGCGGGTCCTTGAGGACCACGTTGGGCATCGGGTTCTCATCCACCGGCGGCACGCCATTGATGGTCTTGGCCAGATGCGGCCGGTTCCATACGCCTTTGTTGGCAATCAAGGCAGTGGCCTGGGCCAGCTGCAATGGCGTGACTTGCATGTAGCCCTGGCCGATGCCGAGAATCACCGTTTCACCCGGGAACCACGGCTGGCGTCGTGTCGCACGTTTCCAGGCCTGGGAAGGCATCAGGCCGGCTGACTCTTCGAACATGTCGAGAGAGACTTTCTGTCCCAGCCCGAATTCGGCCAAATAATCGTGCAGACGGTCGATGCCCAGCTTGTGGGCAAGGTCGTAAAAGTAGGTGTCGTTAGAGCGCATGATCGCCGCGTCCATGTCCACCCAGCCGTCGCCGCTGTGGTTCCAGTTGCGGTATTTGTGGTCAAAGTCGGGCAACTGGTAGTAACCAGGGTCGAACACGCGGGTTTGTGCGGTAACCACGCCACTGTCGAGACCGGCGATGGCCACTTCCGGTTTGATGGTCGAACCGGGCGCATAAAGCCCGCGCAGCACACGGTTGAACAGCGGCCGATCAATGGAGTCGTGCAGCGCCGCATACTCCTTGAAGCTGATGCCGGTCACGAACAGATTAGGGTCAAAGCTCGGCTTACTGACCATCGCCAGTACTTCGCCCGTTTGCGGATCGAGGGCGACAACCGAACCACGGCGATCGCCCAAGGCTTCTTCCGCCGCTTCCTGAAGTTTGACGTCGAGGCTCAGAACGATGTTTTTGCCGGGGATCGGGTCGGTGTGCTTGAGCACGCGCAGTACGCGGCCCTGCGCATTGGTCTCGACCTCTTCATAGCCGACATGGCCGTGCAATTCGGACTCGTAGAACCGCTCGATACCGGTCTTGCCGATGGACTGCGTACCTCGGTACTCCACCGAATCAAGGGCCTTGGATTCTTTTTCATTGATTCGGCCCACGTAACCAATCGAGTGAGCAAAATGCGCGCCCAGCGGGTAATGACGGACAAATTGCGGCTCGACATCCACGCCAGGCAAACGGAATTCGTTAACGGCCAGTACGGCGATCTGTTCTTCAGTCAATTCGTAAAACAGCGTCACGGGCACAAAAGGATGACGAGCCTGCTTCAGCGCCTTGTCGAACACCGCACGGTCTTCGGCGGGCAGGTGCAGCAGGTTGACGATGGCATCCAGCTCACCCTTGAGGTCGGTTGTGCGTTCACGGGTAATCGTCAGGTTGTAGCTGGGACGGTTGTCGGCCAAAACCACGCCGTTGCGGTCATAGATCAACCCGCGCGTGGGCGTAATCGGCAGCACATGGACCCGGTTGTTTTCGGAAATAGTGGAGTGGTAGTCGTACTGCACCACTTGCAGGAAATACATGCGGCCCACCAGGGCGCAGGTGATGCCGATGACCAATAACGCACAGGCAAGCAGGCGCTTGTTGACCAGACGGTTTTCTTTTTCGTGATCCTTGATCGGTATCGGTTCAGGCATTTCTACAGCATCTCGTTGAAGAAGGTCGACGCCGCGTCCTGCGGATGAAAAATCAATCCTTGTGAAAATGTGCTGCACCATACCAAAAATGCAGAAACACTTTGCATCGATTTCCCCAACGGCATGCTGTTTTGTCAGGAGAGCACGGATTTAGGCTCCAGAAAGGCCTCCAATCCGAAGGTGCCGTACTCGCGACCTATGCCTGATTGTTTGAAGCCGCCAAAGGGTGCACGCGGCTCGTGGGCCAGGGTATTGATCAACACGCGACCGGCGTCGATACGGGAGGCCAGTGCGTGCGCCCTTTGCAGGTCTGAGGACAGAATGTAAGCCTGGAGGCCGTAGGGCGTATCGTTGGCGATTGTCAGCGCTTGCTCCTCGTCATCGTAGGGGATGATCGACAGAACAGGCCCGAAGATCTCCTCACGAGCGATGGTCATCTGGTTGGTAACGCGACTGAAGACGGTGGGCCTGATGAACCAGCCGGCGTCGATGCCATCAGGCAAGCCGGGGCCACCCGCCAATAAGTAAGCGCCCTCCTCAATGCCGATCTGAATGTATCGCTGCACCCGCTGCCACTGCTTGACGCTGACCATAGGACCGATGCGGGTGGCAGGATCATTAGGGTCGCCGGCCCGGATACCGGCGACCTGCTCGGTTACCAGCGCTTCTACTTCAGCCAAGCGTTGGGCGGGCACAAGCATGCGGGTGCCGGCAATGCACGCCTGGCCGCTGTTCATGAACCCGGCGTGAAGCGCCATCGGTATAGCCGTTTTCAGGTCCGCATCTTCGAGGATCAATACCGGCGACTTCCCGCCTAATTCCAGCGTGATGCGCTTCAGCGTTTCAGCGCCTGCGCGCAGGATCTGTTTGCCTACAGCGGTAGAGCCGGTGAATGAGACTTTGGCTATATCCGGATGTGTACTCAATACAGCACCGACGGTTTCACCACGGCCGGTAACAATGTTGAACACTCCAGGCGGCAGGCCCACCTCATGAAGGGCGCGTGTAACGATTGAGGTCTGGGTGGCGCTCATTTCACTCGGTTTGATCACGGCAGTGCAGCCAGCGGCCAATGCAGCAGCGAGTTTGCCGCAGATGAAGCCGGCGTTGCTGTTCCAGGGCGTTATCAGTGCGGCCACACCGATGGGCTGCATCGTCACCTCTGCGATACCCAGGTGCTGAGTGAAATCGTAGTCCTCCAGCACGGTCGCGGCGTCAAGCAAGACGCTGGCGGCATGCTTGGCCATCCAAGATGCACGGGATACCGGGGCGCCATATTCCTCGATGATTGCCTCGGTCAGCTCTGCTTCTACGCAAACAATGGCGGCGTGCATACGCTTGAGATAGTCGACACGCACGGCTTTTGTGGTGCGCGAAAACTCGGTGAACGCCTGCTTTGCCGCGCTGACGGCATTCATAGCGTCGCGTTCGTCTGCCAGGCGAACCTGACCAATGCGTTGGGCATTGGCGGGGTTGAACAGGTCAAAAAGCTCCTCACCGTGAGGCGTTACAAATTGGCCATTGATATAGATCTGGTGGATCTGATGCATGGGAATCTCCGAAGTCACCGAATTGGTATGCCTCACGGTAAGCCACTATCATTGACCTGATAATCCGTATAAATCGGGATGATTTGATGAGTAACTCAGGACAATGAACACCTCAGGATTGAACGAATTGGAGGCGGTGCTGGCAGTCGCCCGACATCGCAGCTTTCGCGCAGCGGCGACGGAACTGAATGTCTCGACATCAGCGCTGAGCCATTCAATCGCTGCACTTGAGGCACGGATGGGCGTTCGCTTGTTCAACCGTACGACACGCAGCGTGTCACTGTCGGAAATCGGTGCGGAGTTTGTCAGCACCATTACGCCAGCCCTTTCGACTATTCGCGTGGCGCTTGAACAAGCGGGAAATAGCCAGTCGGCACCGAGTGGCACCTTGCGGCTTAATACCTCAGCAGGCGCCGCCAAGCAGGTGATGCCGTTATTGCTGGAGTACATGCGGCGCTATCCGCAGATGAAGCTGGATATCGTCACTGAAGGTCGACTGGTCGACATTGTGGCTCAAGGGTTCGATGCAGGTATCCGTCTTGGCGACAGCGTCCCACAAGACATGATCGCCGTCGATATCAGCCCACCTCAGCGATTTGCCGTACTGGGCAGCCCAGCCTATTTTGCCAGCCACCCTACCCCTTTAAGCCCGCTGGACCTGAGCGCCCATGAATGCATTCGCAGCCGCATGCCGAGCGGCTCGATCTATCGCTGGGAGTTTGAGCGTCACGGCGAGTCCATTGCCGTAGATGTAAACGGTGCGTTGACGCTGGACAATCCGACATTAATGCTTCAAGCAGCCAGAGCGGGGATGGGATTGACCTATTTGACAGAGTGGAATGCTGCTGCAGACCTGGCTACGGGGGCGCTGATACGCGTGCTTGAAGAGTGGACACCAACGTTCGACTCGTTGCGTCTCTACTACCCTGGAAGGCGGCATGTACCGGCCGGCTTGAGGGCGCTGATTGAGCTGATCAAGGAGCAAGGGTTCTGATACACAAGTTCTGTATCAGCTAGCACGCGTTATGGTCGACGCCCATTGGCAGCACGCTTGTACTTGCACTTTTCGACCGCCCAAAACAAAGCCCCTGTTTGCGTTAGCAAACAGGGGCTTTGGAATTTAATCTTGACGATGACCTACTCTCACATGGGGAAACCCCACACTACCATCGGCGATGCATCGTTTCACTGCTGAGTTCGGGATGGGATCAGGTGGTTCCAATGCTCTATGGTCGTCAAGAAATTCGGGTACTGAGTCGTGACCTGATGGCCTCGCTTCAGCAAATTGGGTATGTGACAGCTTTCGGTGTTTTGTGAGATTCGAACTTTCGGTTCATTTCGTCTTCACACACCGCAATCTGGTCTCTTTGCTTTTCAGCGCAGAGCATGCAAATTGCTTGGGTGTTATATGGTCAAGCCTCACGGGCAATTAGTATTGGTTAGCTCAACGCCTCACAGCGCTTACACACCCAACCTATCAACGTCGTAGTCTTCGACGGCCCTTCAGGGAACTCAAGGTTCCAGTGAGATCTCATCTTGAGGCTAGTTTCCCGCTTAGATGCTTTCAGCGGTTATCTATTCCGAACATAGCTACCCGGCAATGCCACTGGCGTGACAACCGGAACACCAGAGGTTCGTCCACTCCGGTCCTCTCGTACTAGGAGCAGCCCCTCTCAAATCTCAAACGTCCACGGCAGATAGGGACCGAACTGTCTCACGACGTTCTAAACCCAGCTCGCGTACCACTTTAAATGGCGAACAGCCATACCCTTGGGACCGGCTTCAGCCCCAGGATGTGATGAGCCGACATCGAGGTGCCAAACACCGCCGTCGATATGAACTCTTGGGCGGTATCAGCCTGTTATCCCCGGAGTACCTTTTATCCGTTGAGCGATGGCCCTTCCATACAGAACCACCGGATCACTAAGACCTACTTTCGTACCTGCTCGACGTGTCTGTCTCGCAGTCAAGCGCGCTTTTGCCTTTATACTCTACGACCGATTTCCGACCGGTCTGAGCGCACCTTCGTACTCCTCCGTTACTCTTTAGGAGGAGACCGCCCCAGTCAAACTACCCACCATACACTGTCCTCGATCCGGATAACGGACCTGAGTTAGAACCTCAAAGTTGCCAGGGTGGTATTTCAAGGTTGGCTCCACGCAGACTGGCGTCCACGCTTCAAAGCCTCCCACCTATCCTACACAAGCAAATTCAAAGTCCAGTGCAAAGCTATAGTAAAGGTTCACGGGGTCTTTCCGTCTAGCCGCGGATACACTGCATCTTCACAGCGATTTCAATTTCACTGAGTCTCGGGTGGAGACAGCGCCGCCATCGTTACGCCATTCGTGCAGGTCGGAACTTACCCGACAAGGAATTTCGCTACCTTAGGACCGTTATAGTTACGGCCGCCGTTTACCGGGGCTTCGATCAAGAGCTTCGCGTTAGCTAACCCCATCAATTAACCTTCCGGCACCGGGCAGGCGTCACACCCTATACGTCCACTTTCGTGTTTGCAGAGTGCTGTGTTTTTAATAAACAGTCGCAGCGGCCTGGTATCTTCGACCGGCATGAGCTTACGGAGCAAGTCCTTCACCCTCACCGGCGCACCTTCTCCCGAAGTTACGGTGCCATTTTGCCTAGTTCCTTCACCCGAGTTCTCTCAAGCGCCTTGGTATTCTCTACCCAACCACCTGTGTCGGTTTGGGGTACGGTTCCTGGTTACCTGAAGCTTAGAAGCTTTTCTTGGAAGCATGGCATCAACCACTTCGTTAACTAAAAGTTAACTCGTCATCAGCTCTCGGCCTTAGAATCCCGGATTTACCTAAGATTCCAGCCTACCACCTTAAACTTGGACAACCAACGCCAAGCTGGCCTAGCCTTCTCCGTCCCTCCATCGCAATAACCAGAAGTACAGGAATATTAACCTGTTTTCCATCGACTACGCTTTTCAGCCTCGCCTTAGGGACCGACTAACCCTGCGTCGATTAACGTTGCGCAGGAAACCTTGGTCTTTCGGCGTGGGTGTTTTTCACACCCATTGTCGTTACTCATGTCAGCATTCGCACTTCTGATACCTCCAGCAAGCTTCTCAACTCACCTTCACAGGCTTACAGAACGCTCCTCTACCGCATCACTTACGTGATACCCGTAGCTTCGGTGTATGGTTTGAGCCCCGTTACATCTTCCGCGCAGGCCGACTCGACTAGTGAGCTATTACGCTTTCTTTAAAGGGTGGCTGCTTCTAAGCCAACCTCCTAGCTGTCTAAGCCTTCCCACATCGTTTCCCACTTAACCATAACTTTGGGACCTTAGCTGACGGTCTGGGTTGTTTCCCTTTTCACGACGGACGTTAGCACCCGCCGTGTGTCTCCCATGCTCGGCACTTGTAGGTATTCGGAGTTTGCATCGGTTTGGTAAGTCGGGATGACCCCCTAGCCGAAACAGTGCTCTACCCCCTACAGTGATACATGAGGCGCTACCTAAATAGCTTTCGAGGAGAACCAGCTATCTCCGAGCTTGATTAGCCTTTCACTCCGATCCACAGGTCATCCGCTAACTTTTCAACGGTAGTCGGTTCGGTCCTCCAGTTAGTGTTACCCAACCTTCAACCTGCCCATGGATAGATCGCCCGGTTTCGGGTCTATTCCCAGCGACTAGACGCCCTATTAAGACTCGCTTTCGCTACGCCTCCCCTATTCGGTTAAGCTCGCCACTGAAAATAAGTCGCTGACCCATTATACAAAAGGTACGCAGTCACAGAACAAAGTCTGCTCCCACTGCTTGTACGCATACGGTTTCAGGATCTATTTCACTCCCCTCTCCGGGGTTCTTTTCGCCTTTCCCTCACGGTACTAGTTCACTATCGGTCAGTCAGTAGTATTTAGCCTTGGAGGATGGTCCCCCCATATTCAGACAAAGTTTCTCGTGCTCCGTCCTACTCGATTTCATGACTAAGAGATTTTCGCGTACAGGGCTATCACCCACTATGGCCGCACTTTCCAGAGCGTTCCGCTAATCTCAAAGCCACTTAAGGGCTAGTCCCCGTTCGCTCGCCACTACTAAGGGAATCTCGGTTGATTTCTTTTCCTCAGGGTACTTAGATGTTTCAGTTCCCCTGGTTCGCCCCTTACACCTATGTATTCAGTGTAAGGTAACCATCTTATGATGGCTGGGTTCCCCCATTCAGACATCTCCGGATCAAAGTCTGTTTGCCGACTCCCCGAAGCTTTTCGCAGGCTACCACGTCTTTCATCGCCTCTGACTGCCAAGGCATCCACCGTATGCGCTTCTTCACTTGACCATATAACCCCAAGCAATCTGGTTATACTGTGAAGACAACATTCGCCGAAAATTCGATAATACTCAATTACGAGTAACTCACAAATTTTACCTTAGCCTGATCCGTTACCAGTGAAAGTAACGTTCAGTCTATCTTTCTATCACATACCCAAATTTTTAAAGAACGATCTAATCAAAGACTAGAAATCAACATTCACCATCACCTTGATGGAATGCTCATTTCTAAGCTTTCATAACTTTCAGAAGCAGTAGTGGTGGAGCCAAACGGGATCGAACCGTTGACCTCCTGCGTGCAAGGCAGGCGCTCTCCCAGCTGAGCTATGGCCCCGTATTTCTACAGGCGTTTCCCACACAAAATTGGTGGGTCTGGGCAGATTCGAACTGCCGACCTCACCCTTATCAGGGGTGCGCTTTAACCAACTGAGCTACAGACCCAATTTCGGGCTGCTTCTTATCGTCTTCTTCAATGAATCAAGCAATTCGTGTGGGAACTTATGGAGCAGCTGATGTCGTCGATTAAGGAGGTGATCCAGCCGCAGGTTCCCCTACGGCTACCTTGTTACGACTTCACCCCAGTCATGAATCACACCGTGGTAACCGTCCTCCCGAAGGTTAGACTAGCTACTTCTGGTGCAACCCACTCCCATGGTGTGACGGGCGGTGTGTACAAGGCCCGGGAACGTATTCACCGCGACATTCTGATTCGCGATTACTAGCGATTCCGACTTCACGCAGTCGAGTTGCAGACTGCGATCCGGACTACGATCGGTTTTGTGGGATTAGCTCCACCTCGCGGCTTGGCAACCCTCTGTACCGACCATTGTAGCACGTGTGTAGCCCAGGCCGTAAGGGCCATGATGACTTGACGTCATCCCCACCTTCCTCCGGTTTGTCACCGGCAGTCTCCTTAGAGTGCCCACCATTACGTGCTGGTAACTAAGGACAAGGGTTGCGCTCGTTACGGGACTTAACCCAACATCTCACGACACGAGCTGACGACAGCCATGCAGCACCTGTCTCAATGTTCCCGAAGGCACCAATCTATCTCTAGAAAGTTCATTGGATGTCAAGGCCTGGTAAGGTTCTTCGCGTTGCTTCGAATTAAACCACATGCTCCACCGCTTGTGCGGGCCCCCGTCAATTCATTTGAGTTTTAACCTTGCGGCCGTACTCCCCAGGCGGTCAACTTAATGCGTTAGCTGCGCCACTAAAAGCTCAAGGCTTCCAACGGCTAGTTGACATCGTTTACGGCGTGGACTACCAGGGTATCTAATCCTGTTTGCTCCCCACGCTTTCGCACCTCAGTGTCAGTATTAGTCCAGGTGGTCGCCTTCGCCACTGGTGTTCCTTCCTATATCTACGCATTTCACCGCTACACAGGAAATTCCACCACCCTCTACCATACTCTAGTCAGTCAGTTTTGAATGCAGTTCCCAGGTTGAGCCCGGGGATTTCACATCCAACTTAACAAACCACCTACGCGCGCTTTACGCCCAGTAATTCCGATTAACGCTTGCACCCTCTGTATTACCGCGGCTGCTGGCACAGAGTTAGCCGGTGCTTATTCTGTCGGTAACGTCAAAACACTAACGTATTAGGTTAATGCCCTTCCTCCCAACTTAAAGTGCTTTACAATCCGAAGACCTTCTTCACACACGCGGCATGGCTGGATCAGGCTTTCGCCCATTGTCCAATATTCCCCACTGCTGCCTCCCGTAGGAGTCTGGACCGTGTCTCAGTTCCAGTGTGACTGATCATCCTCTCAGACCAGTTACGGATCGTCGCCTTGGTGAGCCATTACCTCACCAACTAGCTAATCCGACCTAGGCTCATCTGATAGCGCAAGGCCCGAAGGTCCCCTGCTTTCTCCCGTAGGACGTATGCGGTATTAGCGTCCGTTTCCGAACGTTATCCCCCACTACCAGGCAGATTCCTAGGCATTACTCACCCGTCCGCCGCTCTCAAGAGAAGCAAGCTTCTCTCTACCGCTCGACTTGCATGTGTTAGGCCTGCCGCCAGCGTTCAATCTGAGCCATGATCAAACTCTTCAGTTCAAACATCTTTGGGTTTTTAAGAAACCCTAAACTTGGCTCAGCAATCGTTGGTTACATCTTTGATTTCTCGCGGAGTAACTTGTGATGCTGATAATCTTGTTGACTATCAGTCTGACTCCACAAGCACCCACACGAATTGCTTGATTCAGTTGTTAAAGAGCGGTTGGTTAAGATCTTTCGTCTCAACCGAGGCGCGCATTCTACAGCAGCCTCACTTGCTGTCAAGTGATTATTTTCAGAAGTTTTCGAAGATTTCTTCAACAACTTCAACCACTTGCGCTTCCGATCTCTCGTTAGCGGGAGGCGAATTCTACAGCGTTACACGCTGCTGTCAACACCTCTTTTTCTCCGCTTTCGACCGAGAAGATCGAAACGTTAATAGAGCCAAACAACACTGCCCTACCAACTCCCTCTGGGCTTCGATGAACTGAAACAACTCGCTGTCGAATTCTGCGTAACTCTTTGTTTACCAAGGAGTTTTCCGTTTCGACTGCGCCGGAAGTGGGGCGAATTATAGACTTCCAGAATCTGCCGTCAACCCTTAATTTTGCTTTTCTATCAAGCACCCCGAAAACTTAATCACACCTTCTATATAAACGCCCAAAAACCAGCAACTGAGCAATATATTGCTCAAAGCTCACCGGTTGAGCATCATATGCCCCTGCCTCTCCACCACGACTTTGGACAAACACCCCAATGACCACTCCACCCCGCAGCCTGGCATCGGCGTTGTTCCCGGTCGGCCTGCTATTAATAGCCATGGCGTCCATCCAGTCCGGCGCCTCGCTGGCCAAAAGCATGTTTCCCATTGTCGGCGCCCAGGGCACCACGACCCTGCGCCTGATATTTGCCAGTGTGATCATGCTGCTTCTGCTACGCCCATGGCGCGCCAAGCTCACAGCCAAGTCCCTGCGTACCGTTGTCATTTATGGCATGGCACTGGGTGGCATGAATTTCCTCTTCTATATGTCCTTGCGCACAGTGCCTCTGGGGATCGCAGTAGCGCTGGAATTCACAGGCCCGCTCGCCGTTGCGATCTACGCTTCGCGCCGGGCGGTGGACTTTCTATGGATAGGCCTCGCGATCGCCGGGCTTCTACTGCTCATACCCATAGGCGAAGCCAGCAGCGGTATCGATCTGACGGGGGCAGCCTATGCCCTTGGCGCAGGTATCTGCTGGGCGCTCTATATTCTATTTGGCCAAAAGGCCGGCAACGACAATGGTGTCCAGACCGCAGCACTCGGCGTAATGATTGCTGCGTTGTTCGTCGCGCCCATTGGCATTGTCCACGCAGGCGCCGCGCTGCTGACGCCTGCACTGATCCCCGTCGCCCTGGCTGTCGCCATCTTGTCCACGGCGCTGCCCTATACCTTGGAAATGGTCGCACTCACTCGCCTTCCTGCCCGCACCTTTGGCACCCTGATGAGCATCGAGCCAGCATTCGGCGCGCTTTCCGGGCTGTTCTTCCTGCAAGAGCACTTATCGCTGGCACAGTGGCTGGCCATCACCTGCATTATCCTGGCCTCCGTAGGCGCTACGCTGACGATGCGCAATGAATCCAAACCGCTGGTGCCGGCCGATTGATCGCTATCAAAGGTAGCTCTGGTATTTGCCGCTTATTTAGGCCATGTTTAGGCCGTAAATGAATGTCTTTCATGGAGAATTTCGACAAGGACAGCTGAACGCTACAATCGCGAGCGAGTAAAGCCTGCATCGAGCCTTTTTGCGAAGCGGCTATTAAGGATAGTGATGAAAAGAATATTGATACTGTTCATGGTCGTGGGCATTGCGGGCTGTGCTGCGACCACCAAGACAGAAGTGAAACGGGGCAAAAAAGGGCTGCATATCAACTGTTCAGGGCTGTCCTCCTCCTGGGACGAGTGCTACACAAGCGCAGCCAATTCATGCGGTGCCAAGGGCTACCGGGTTATCGCCAAGTCCGGTGACAACTCCGAGGAGCCTGGGGACTACCCCTTCGGCCTCAACCCTGCCGGCTACACCAGTCGCAGCATGATCGTCATCTGTAAGTGAACGCCCGAGCAGTCCATCCGACTGCTCCCCTTTGTGAATATCTGATCTCGACCCGGCCCTTTGCGACGTTGCGGCTACACTCCTGCTCGACTATCGAGCAACGGAGTTCCCATGACAGAAAACAACAAAATCGTATTGGTAGTGGGTGCCGGTGACGCCACCGGCGGCGCCATTGCCAAGCGCTTCGCGCGCGAAGGCTACGTGGCCTGCGTCACCCGCCGCAGCGCGGACAAGCTGCAGCCCTTGGTCGACAGCATCCAGGCGGCCGGTGGCCAAGCCCACGGCTTTGCCTGTGATGCACGCAAGGAAGACGAGGTCATCGCGCTGATCGAACAGATCGAAAGCGAGTTAGGCCCGATCGAAGCGTTCGTCTTCAATATCGGCGCCAACGTGCCTTGCAGCATCCTCGAAGAAACCGCGCGCAAGTACTTCAAGATCTGGGAGATGGCCTGCTTCTCCGGCTTCCTGAATGCGCGCGAAGTGGCCAAGCGCATGGTCACCCGCAACCGCGGCACCATCCTGTTTACCGGCGCGACCGCGGGCTTGCGCGGCGCTGCGGGTTTCGCTGCATTTGCCGGCGCCAAGCACGGCATTCGCGCACTCGCACAGAGCATGTCGCGAGAGCTGGGCCCCAGGAATATCCATGTCGCCCACGTAGTGGTCGACGGCGCCATCGACACCGACTTCATTCGCGACAACTTCCCGCAAAAATACGCCCTGAAGGATCAGGACGGCATCCTCAACCCCGAACACATCGCCGACAACTATTGGTACCTGCACAGCCAGCCGCGCGACGCCTGGACGTTCGAACTGGACCTGCGCCCCTGGAATGAACCCTGGTAAGCACGCCTTCACAACAATAAGCAGCGAGCATCGACCATGAGTAAAACCCTGGAATTCTTCTTTGACCTCGGCAGTCCCGCCACTTACCTGGCCTACACCCAACTGCCTGCCCTGTGCGCTGCAACCGGCGCGACCCTGGTGTACCAGCCGATGCTGCTCGGAGGCGTGTTCAAAGCCACGGGCAATGCATCCCCCATCACCGTGCCGGCCAAGGGCCGGTACCTGTTTAACGATCTGGCGCGGTATGCCCAGCGCTACAACGTGACGCTCAAGTTCAACCCGCACTTCCCCATCAATACCCTGATGCTGATGCGCGCAGTGACCGGCATGCAGCTTCACCAGCCCGAGCGCTTCCAGGGCTTCATCGACTGCCTGTTCCGCGCCCTCTGGGTCGAAGGTCGGAATATGGGCGACCCCGCTGTGGTGGCCGCGGTGTTGACCGAAGCCGGTTTCAACCCGGAAGAAGTGCTGGCCCTGGCCAATGACGAAAGTGTGAAAGCCGCCCTCAAGGACAACACGGAACAGGCCGTTCAGCGCGGCGTGTTCGGTGCGCCCAGTATGTTTGTAGGCAACCAGCTGTTCTTCGGTCAGGACCGTCTGGATTTTGTGCGCGAAGCCCTCAGCTAATCGCTATCGCCAATCGCCCCTGAGCGCCGCTTGCGAGCAAATCGTAGGCGGCGTTTGCCGTCTGCAGGTCGAATTGATGCGGGTCCATGATCGGCCTGAGCTTGCCCGCATCGATCAACCTGGCCGCGTCAGCCAGTATCTGTCCGTGGTGCTCACGCCCTTTGCCCGTCAACAACGGCAATAAAGTAAAGACACCGGAATACGTCGCCCCGCGAAACGATAGCGGCGCCAGGCTATGCTGCCCCCAGCCCAGGCAACTGACCACGTGGCCGTGATACGCCTTGGCGGCTAGAAAGGAGGCATCCAGCGTCTCGCCACCGACGGTGTCATACACAATGTCAAACCCTTCACCCGCCGTATGCTGCGTTACGTAGTCTTCGACCCTGTGGTGCTGATAGTCGATAAAGGTGGCGCCCAAGCCCTCTATCGTCGCCCGGTGCCTGGCGGACCCGGTCGCATACACATCGGCGCCGCAGGCAACCGCCAACTGCACCGCGACATGCCCTACACCCCCGGCGCCCCCCTGGATCAACACCTTGTGGCCCAAGCCTACGTGCGCACGGTCCACCAACCCTTCCCATGCAGTGATCAGCACCAGCGGCAATACCGCCGCTTCACGCATGCTCAGGGCCTGAGGTTTTTTTGCCAGCAGGCGTGCATCGACCACCGCGTATTCCGCCAAAGAACCCTGCACGCCACCGATACCCGTCGCAAGCGCATACACCTCATCGCCCACGCGCCAATCCCGCACCGCGGGGCCAACCGCCTCGACAATTCCGGCAAGGTCCATGCCGATGACGGCCGGCAAGGGCTGACGGGCATGCGCGGCCTGGCCTGCGCGAATTTTCGCGTCCAGCGGGTTAAGGCCACTGGCCTTGATCCTGACCAGCACCTGCCCGGCACCCGCCACGGGTCTGGGCATCCTGGTCAAACGCAGCGGCGCGTCTACAGCGTCCACAATCAAAGCGTGCATATCAGTCATGTCGGCGATCTCGATTCGTTGAGGAGTGAGGCCAATGATCGACCCACCGACTCATGCCGATAAGACGCTGAAAAGCTATAGTGCCTATGCGCATATGGCATGAATCGGACAGCCCATGGACAAACTCAATGCAATGGCAATATTCGTTCGCGTGATCGAACGCGGCAGCTTTTCCGCCGTCGCCCGGGAAATGCAGACCACTCAGCCGACCATCAGCAAAGTACTGCGCGCCCTGGAACGCGAACTGGGCGGCAAGCTGATTGCCCGCAGCACTCGCCACTTGTCTCTGACTGACGAAGGTCAACGCTACTACCACCACTGCCGTGAAATTCTCACAGCCGTCGATGCGGCGGAACACAGCTTCCAGACCGGCAGAGAAACCATCGCCGGCCCGTTGCGCGTCGGCTCTTCGGTGAGCTTTGGCCGCCTGCATATCGCCTCGCGGCTGAGCGGTTTCCTGCAGCACTACCCTGACGTGCAAGTCGACCTGCAACTCAGCGATCAACTTCAGGACCTGGTCAGCGAAGGTCTGGACGTAACCCTGCGCATCGGCGAGCTGCGCGACAGCGGCTTGATTGCGCGGCAGATCGGCATCACCCACCGTGTCACCGTAGCCAGCCCGGCGTACCTGGCGCGGCACCCCGCCCCGCTCACCCCGCAAGCGCTCACGCAGCACAACTGCCTGCTGTTCAACCTGCTGAGCAGCCAGAATCAATGGATCTATGAGAAGGACGGCGCGCGACATACGGTGCGCATCACCGGCAACGCCCAGAGTAATAATTCCGAGGCGGTGCGCGAGATGGTGCTAACGGGGCTCGGCATTGCGCTGTCGCCCCTGTGGCTGTTCGCTGACGACTTGATAGCCGGCCGCGTGGTTGCGGTGTTGCAGGACTACACCCCGCTGTCACTGCCCATTTACGCGGTCTCGGCGCCCAATCGCCGCCAGTCGGCCCGGGTCAAGGCGTTCGTCGACTATATGGCCGACGCCCTGGCCCAGGCGCCCGAACTGCAACCGATCAAATAGCCGCTGTACGCACCTGCAACCATTCCAGCGCAGCGCCGCCGAGCAGCGGGCTGAGCCGCTCGCGCACCTGGGCGTGGTAAGCGTTGAACCACTCGCGCTCGTCCGCCGTCAGCAGCGACGGCGCCAGGCAACGGGTGTCGATCGGGCACAGGGTCAGGGTTTCGAACTTGAGAAACTCACCGAACTCGGTCTTGCCCGCTTCACGGTTCAACACCAGGTTCTCGATGCGCACGCCCCAACGGCCCGGGCGATAAGTGCCCGGCTCAATCGAGGTGATCATCCCCGGCTGCATCGCCGTTTGCGGCGCAGTGGCGGCCTGGTAGGCAATCACTTGCGGGCCCTCATGCACATTCAGGAAATAGCCTACACCGTGACCCGTGCCATGGCCGTAGTCCACGCCTTCGGCCCAGATCGGCGCACGCGCAATGGCGTCCAGCAGCGGCGACAGAATGCCCTTGGGAAACTGCGCACGCGACAAGGCAATCACGCCCTTGAGCACCCGTGTGCAGTCACGCTTCTGCTCTTCGCTCGGCGTGCCGATCGGCACCATCCGCGTGATGTCCGTGGTGCCGCCCAGGTACTGGCCGCCCGAATCGATCAGCAGCAAGCCATCGCCTTCGATCAGCGCGTGTTCTTCTTCAGTGGCGTGGTAGTGCGGCATCGCGCCATTGGCGTTGAAGGCCGCGATGGTGTTGAAACTCAACGACACATAACCTGGACGACGGGTACGCGCCGCCGTCAGGTGTTCATCAATAGTCAATTCGGTAATGCGCTCACGGCCCAGCGCGCTGTCCAGCCAGGCGAAGAATTCGCACAACGCCGCGCCGTCCTGCTCCATGGCTTGGCGGATATGCTCGGCGTCCGCCAGGCTCTTGCGCGACTTGGCCAGCGTGGTCGGGTTCAGCCCTTCGACCAGCTTGACGCCGGCATCGAGGTTTTCCAGCAAACCGGCCGTGACCCGCGCCGGGTCAACGTGCAAGCTCGCGCCCGACGGCACAGCCCGCAGCGCATCCGCCACTTCGCTGTAGTCGCGCAGGGTCACACCCTCTTGCTCCAGCACCGCGCGTAACTCGGCATCGACCTTGCTCAGCGCCACAAACAAGATGGCCTGCTGCTGATTGATCAAGGCAAACGACACAAACACCGGGTTGAACGACACATCGCCGCCACGCAGGTTAAACAGCCAGGCGATGTCATCCAGGGTGGCGATAAAGTGCCAGTCGGCCCCCTTCTCTTTCAGGCTGGCTCGCAGCGCAGCGAGCTTCTCGCCACGGCTGACTGTCGCCTGCGGCGGCAGGTGTTGATAGATCGGCTGGTTCGGCAAGGCCGGGCGGTCTTGCCAGACTTCATTGAGCAAATCGATATCGGTACGCAGACGCGCGCCGCGCTCTGCCAGCTTGCCGCCCAGGGTACGCGCCGAGGCCACGGCCATGACCGCGCCATCCACCGCCACCACACCGCCTTCGGGGGTTTGCTCAGCCAGCCATTCCAGCGGGCCGGGTTGGCCGGGCTGCAACTTCACCAGCTCGATACCGCTGCCCTTGAGTTCCTTGGTCGCCTGTTCCCAGTAACGGCTATCGGCCCAGACACCGGCGAAATCTGCGGTGACAATCAGCGTGCCCACCGAACCATGAAACCCCGACAGCCATTGCCGCCCCTGCCAGTAACCCGGCAAGTACTCGGACAAGTGCGGGTCGGCCGACGGTACCAACAGGGCGTGGATGCCCTCGCGGCGCATCAGTTCACGGGTGTGCGCCAGGCGCTGGGGAACCGTTCCATGGGTCAAAGGCTGCGTACTCATTGTGTCTCCTGCTAACCACTAATAATTGTTATGTGTTGCGAATGAAAAATCAGACCGCCCAGAACGCCGGGGCACTGGCGAGTGCGGCTTTGATCAACTGCACGGCCTGATCGATGTCCTGTTCGGTGGTAAACCGGCCCAGGCTCAGGCGAATGGTACGGCCAGCGCTGCGCGCGTCATGGCCCAGGGCCAGAAGCACGTGGGACGGCGCGTTGCTCGCGGAATTACACGCCGAGGTCGCCGAGAACGCCATGCCGGCACTGAGTGCGGCGGAATTGAACTCACCTTCACTGAACGTCAGGCTGAGCGTATGAGGAATGCGCTGTGTGGCGCTGCCGTTGAGGCGCACGCCCGCCACTGCTTCCAACTGGTCGAGCAGGCGCTGGCGCAAGGCGACGATGGTGGCCTTTTCCTCGGTAAAGGACTGCGCCGCCAAGGCAAACGCGGTGCCCATGCCCGCAATCTGATGGGTCGCCAGGGTGCCGGAGCGCAGGCCGCCTTCGTGACCACCCCCGTGAATCTGCGCCAACACTTTTTGCTGCGCTCGCGGGCCGACATACAACGCGCCGATGCCCTTGGGGCCGTACAGTTTGTGCGCAGAAAACGACATCAAGTCCACCGGCCATTCAGCCAGGTCGATCGCGACTTTGCCGGCACCTTGCGCGGCATCCACATGCAGCAGCGCGCCGTGCTCACGCACCCGTGCGCCGATGGCAGGGATGTCGTTCAAGGTGCCCAATTCGTTATTGACCAGCATCAGGGACACCAGAAAGGTGTCGTCACGTAACGCTTCACTCACCGCGGTGGCGCTGATCAGCCCATCGGCGTCCGGCACCAGATAAGTGACGGCCACCCCGGCTTCCTGCAACTGACGCGCGGTGTCCAGTGTGGCCTTGTGTTCGATCTGGCTGGTGATGATGTGCCCGCCCGCCACCCCGCGCGCCTGGGCCACACCCTTGATCGCGAGGTTGTTGGATTCAGTCGCGCCGGAAGTCCAGACGATCTGCTCAGGGCTGGCACCGACCAGCTCGGCGACCTGGCGCCGCGCCTGTTCAACCGTTTGCCGGGCCGCCTGGCCGTACGCATGGGAACTGGACGCGGGGTTACCGAAATTGGCATTGAAGCCCAGGCACTCGACCATCACCTGGATGACCCGCTCATCCACCGGCGTGGTGGCGGCGTAGTCGAAATACAACGGACGTTTATTCATGACGTTTAAGACTCGCAGAGCGTGTTCCCGAGAGCAACGTCTCAGGGGCATCAACCGGAACAGAGGTCGTCAGGTTTAACCGATCGAATGCCATTAAAGAAGAACAACTTTATGCAAATGTGCGTAGGAACGCTCCTGAAATTCAGCTTAACAGGCTGAAGTAGCCCAATGGCAAACAAAAAGCCCGAGGTTCCTTAGGGGAATCCTCGGGCTTTTTGCTGCTGAGCGCCGGCTCAACTGGGACGACCATGCAGCACCACGCTGCGTTCGGCGTTCATTTCGCCTTGGTGATCAAAACCGAAAGGCTTCTGTGGCTGAGCGGTCAGTGCGGCGCGCTGCTGCTGGTATTCATCAAACGACAAGCCGCGACGGCTCAGCGCTTCCAGGGCCAATTGCTTGGTTTCTTCAGCCGTGTAAGGGCGGGATTCAGGTGATGGATGGGTCGCACAGCCGGCGAGGACGGCGCTGACAACCAGTACGGAAACAGCCAGAAAATGGTTCATGGTGGAGGCCCTGCGAAGGAGGTTTCGAGTCAATGAACACAGGCTACTCCCGCCTCTGCACGGTGAAAAATCACCCGCCGTGATAGTCGCTATCAACCGTTCAGAGACCTGCGATAGCCAGCAATGCATATTCATTTAAGATCTATAAATATGGAAATACGTTCATTTACGGAATAAACCTAACCCTCTATAAATAGCCCATCTCGAATCAACACTGTTCGCCACGCAACTGTTGCACCAGCAACAGTCATTCAACAAAACACCAGTCAGCCAACAGCTCCACTTTTCACCAGTGAGCCTGAAGCCCACGCCCATCAAGGCTTCCAGCCGTTGGTACAGCTCTTGCTCAACACGTTCCACTTCACCCGCTATGTACCCCTGTTGATAAAGGAACTGTTCATGACCCGTCCCCTGAATGTCGTTGCCCTCTCCGGCGGAACCTGGCGCCCCTCGCGCACCCTGGTGCTGACCCAGGCCGTGTTGGCCGAACTGGCGACGTTACTGCCGATCCAGACCACGCTGATCGAACTGGGCGACATCGCCCGGCCATTGGGCGGTGCCCTGTCGCGTGACGAACTGCCGGCCGAGGTTGAATCGCAACTGTTGGCCATCGAACAGGCCGACCTGCTGATCGTCGCCGCACCGGTGTACCGCGGCTCCTACCCCGGCCTGCTCAAGCACTTGTTCGATCTGGTCGGCCTCAACTCGCTGATCAACACGCCGGTATTGCTCGCCGCCACCGGCGGCAGCGAACGTCACGCGCTGGTGCTCGATCATCAGCTGCGCCCGCTGTTCAGCTTCTTCCAGGCACTGACCTTGCCGATCGGTGTGTACGCCACCGAAGCCGACTTCACCGACTACCAAATCACCAGCGAGCCCTTGAAGGGCCGCATACGCCTTGCCGCAGAACGCGCAGCACCTTTGTTTGCCGCGCACTCCCCCTCTCTGCTGAAAATCGCTTAAGGATTTGTCATGGATGTTTTCTGGTTTCTGCCGACGCACGGCGACGGTCACTACCTGGGCACCACCCAGGGTGCACGCCCGGTCACCCTCAATTATCTGAAACAAGTGGCGCAGGCGGCTGACAACCTGGGCTACTACGGCGTACTGATTCCTACCGGTCGTTCGTGCGAAGACTCCTGGGTCATCGCCTCGGCGCTGGTGCCGTTGACCGAACGCCTGCGTTATCTGGTGGCGATTCGTCCGGGCATCATCTCGCCCACCGTCTCGGCGCGCATGGCCGCCACACTGGATCGGCTGTCCAGCGGTCGCTTGCTGATCAATGTGGTGACTGGCGGCGACCCCGACGAAAACCGCGGTGACGGCAGTTTCCTAGACCACAGCGAACGCTACGAAGTCTCCGACGAATTCCTGCAGATCTGGCGCCGTGTGTTGCAGGGCGAATCGGTAGATTTTGAAGGCAAACACCTGCGTGTACAGAACGCCAAGGCCCTTTACCCACCGGTGCAGAAGCCATATCCGCCGCTGTACTTCGGCGGTTCTTCAGACGCCGCCCACGACTTGGCTGCCGAACAGGTGGACGTGTACCTGACCTGGGGCGAGCCGCCCGCCGCCGTCGCGGAAAAACTCGCGGATGTGCGTGAACGCGCCGCACGCCACGGCCGCACCGTCAAGTTCGGCATTCGCCTGCACGTGATCGTGCGCGAAACCGAAGAAGACGCCTGGAAAGCCGCCGACAAACTGATCGAGCACATCAGCGACGAAACCATCGCGGCCGCGCAAAAATCCTTCTCGCGCTTTGACTCCGAAGGGCAGCGCCGCATGGCCGCCTTGCACGATGGGCGCCGCGACAACCTGGAAATCGCCCCCAACCTGTGGGCTGGCGTCGGCCTGGTCCGAGGCGGTGCCGGTACAGCATTGGTCGGTAACCCGCAGCAAGTCGCCGAGCGCATCAAGGAATACGCCGACCTGGGTATCGAGAGCTTTATTTTCTCCGGCTACCCGCACCTGGAAGAGGCCTATCGCTTTGCTGAGCTTGTGTTCCCGCTGCTGCCGGAACCCTACGCCAGCCTGGCCGGGCGCGGCATCACTAACCTCACCGGCCCGTTTGGCGAAATGATTGCCAATGATGTGCTGCCCAAAACAAAGGCCTGAGCACGCTCAAATCGGCCTGATAGGGCAACTGCTTTTCTGTGGGAGCCGGGCTTGCCCGCGATACAGGCGACTCGGTGTTTCAGTGAACCCCGGTTGATGCCATCGCAGGCAAGCCAGCTCCCACACTTGAGCTGCATTGCCAGACCTACAGCGCACGGCTTCTGAGCCAATTGAGGAAACCCCGTGACAGCCAACCCCCACAGCGTCCTGCCATCGCCGCTGCAAACCGCCAAACTGCTGGCCGCCGAATTCGCCCTCACCGCTGTTGAGCGCGACGAGCGTGGCGGCACCCCGAAAGCCGAACGTGACGCCCTGCGCCACAGCGGCCTGCTGGCCCTGAGCATACCCACGCAGTACGGCGGCCTCGGCGCGCGTTGGAGCGAAACCCTGGGCATCGTGCGCGAATTCGCCAAGGTCGACAGCTCCATCGCCCATGTCTTTGGCTTCCACCACTTGATGCTCGCCACCGTGCGCCTGTTTGCACGCCCGGACCAATGGCAACCCTGGTTCGAACAGACCGCGCGCAAAAACTGGTTCTGGGGCAATGCCCTCAACCCGCTGGACACGCGCACGGTGGTCAAGGATTTCGGCGGCTGGCGCGAATTCTCGGGCAAAAAAAGTTTCTGTTCCGGCGCCACTGACTCGGAAATGCTCATCGCCTCGGCGGTGGATGAAAGTGCCGGCGGCAAACTGTTGATCGCGGCCATCCCCAGCGGGCGCAGCGGCATCACCTTGCACAATGACTGGAACAACATCGGCCAGCGCCAGACCGACAGCGGCAGCGCCAGCTTTGAACGGGTGCGTGTCGAAGAATCGGAACTGCTGCTCGATCCAGGCCCACTGAGCACGCCCTTCGCCTGCCTGCGCCCACTGATCGCGCAACTGACGTTCACGCACATGTTTCTCGGGATTGCCGAGGGCGCCTTTGAAGAAGCGCGCAACTACACCCTGACCGAAACCCGCTCATGGCACAAATCCACGGCCAACGATGTACGCCAGGACCCTTACGTGCTGCGCCACTACGGCGAATTCTGGGTGGCGCTGGAAGGCGTGCGCCTGCTGGTCGAGCGCGCCGCCGATCTGCTCGACCAGGCCTGGGCGAAAGGCGCCAAGCTCAGCGAGCACGAACGCGGCCAACTGGCCATCGCGATTGCCACCGCCAAGGTCGCCGCCACCCGCCAGGGCCTGGAGATATGCAGCCGGCTGTTTGAAGTCACCGGCGCGCGCTCCACCCACGCCTCACTGCGCCTGGACCGCCATTGGCGCAACCTGCGCACACAAACCTTGCACGACCCGGTGGACTACAAACTTCACGAACTGGGGGAGTGGGCGTTGAACCAGTCCCTGCCGATTCCCACGTTCTATTCCTAAAAGAGGTGCCCATGCAGCTTTTAACCTTACCGCCCTCGCCCGCCCTTGCGACCTCGATCCGCGCCACGGCCCAGGTCTTCGAAGACCCCAAATCCCAGGCCCTGCTCGACCACATCCAGCAAGTGGCGCCCAGCGAAGCGAGCGTGCTGATCATCGGCGAGACCGGCACCGGTAAAGAGCTGGTGGCACGCCACATCCATAACCTGAGCGCGCGCCGCAACCGGCCGTTCGTGGCGGTCAACTGTGGCGCATTCTCCGAGTCGCTGGTGGAAGCCGAACTGTTCGGCCATGAAAAAGGCGCGTTTACCGGTGCCCTCAGCGCCAAGGCCGGATGGTTCGAAGAGGCCGACGGCGGCACCTTGTTCCTCGATGAGATCGGCGACTTGCCGATGGCGATCCAGGTCAAGCTGCTGCGCGTGTTGCAGGAGCGTGAAGTGGTGCGCCTGGGCTCACGCAAGAGCATTCCTATTGATGTGCGGGTACTGGCGGCCACCAACGTGCAGTTGGAAAAGGCCATTAACGCCGGGCATTTTCGCGAAGACCTCTACTACCGCCTCGACGTGGTCAGCCTGGAACTCAGCCCGCTGCGCGAACGCCCCGGCGATATCCTGCCGCTGACCCGGCACTTCATCGAAGCCTACAGCCAGCGCCTGGGTTACGGCCCGATCACCATCAGCCGAGAGGCCGAGCACAAACTCAAAAGCTACAGCTGGCCGGGCAATATTCGCGAGCTGGAGAACGTGATTCACCACACCCTGCTGATCTGCCGGAATGGCGTGATCGAGCGCGATGATCTGCGCTTGTCGAACATGCGCATCGAGCGCCAGGACGACAGCCAGCACGGCACCGACAACAGCGCCGAAGCCCTGCTGGCGCGCGCGTTTCAAAAGCTCTTCGAGGAACAGGCCGGCGCCCTGCATGAGAAGGTCGAGGACGCGTTATTGCGCGCCGCCTACCGCTTCAGCCATTACAACCAGGTGCACACCGCCAACCTGCTGGGCCTGAGCCGCAACGTCACACGCACACGCCTGATCAAGATCGGTGAGCTGGCGGTAAACAAGCGCAGGCCCGGTGAAAACGTGCAAGGCGAGCGCATGTTGCACCTATCCATTTAGGCGACAGTGCAACGCGTTGTCATGGCTGCGCTCAAAGCTGCGCAGTACCTGGAACGAGTCAAAGGTCACCGCCGTGGCCTGGTGGGCGCGGATCAGCGTCCAGAAATCTTCCTCGCCATGCTCAAAGCATTTGAAGGCTGCCTCGCCCTCCTCGCGCGAGCGCCATTGCAGGTAGTTGAGCACCCGCCGGCCGTCGTCGCTGACCTGCACACTCGCATTGATAAAGCCGCCATGGCCCTGGGCCAGGCGCTCGCTTTGGGTGGACAAGGCCGCCACCAGCGCGAGTTGCTGCCGGGGCTCGATCTGAAATTCGATCAATTGAGTGAAGCTGCGATTCTTCTCTGATACCTGCATGAACACTCCCCTTTCTGTGTAGGCAAAATCTTGCGATTCGATGCCACGCAGGGTAAAACCTCTAGTTAAGTCAAGGTCAAGCATTGTTTCGGAGTTTTCATGCTCAACAAAGCACTCACCGTCGGCCAATTGGCCGCCCGCAGTGGCGTGGCGGTTACGGCCCTGCATTTTTATGAGTCCAAGGGACTGATCAAGAGCCAGCGCAATGCCGGCAACCAACGGCGCTACCCACGTGATGTGTTGCGCCGGGTGGTGGTAATCAAGATCGCCCAGCGTTTGGGCATTCCGCTGGCGACAATTGGCGAGGCGCTTAAAACCTTGCCGGACGAGCGCACGCCCACCACTGAAGACTGGGAACGCTTGTCGGCGCTGTGGCGTGAGGACCTGGACGCTCGGATCAACAAATTATTGCTGCTGCGCGACAAGCTCAGCGGGTGTATCGGCTGTGGGTGTTTGTCGCTGGAGGCATGCCCGCTGCGCAATCAGGATGACCAGCTCGGCGAGCGCGGGCCGGGGGCGCAGTTGCTGGAACCGACGCCACCCTCCTGACCTGCAGACTTGATCAATGTGGGCGCTGGCTTGCCTGCGATGCAGGCACCTCGGTACCCCAGGCACGCCGTGGTGATGCTATCGCAGGCAAGCCTGCGCCCACATTTGATCTCAGTTGAGGCTCAGAAGCCGGGCGCGATCTGGCCTTTGTAGCGCGTCAAAATAAACTGGCGCACTTCGTCGGAGTTCAACGCCTTGGCCAGCTTCTGGATGCGCGGGTCGTTGATATTATCCGGCCGCGCCACCAGGTACTCGACGTACAGCGATTTGCCCTTCTCCACAATCAATGCACTGTTGGTATCGATCCCCGCCTCCAGCGCGTAATTGGCAAACACAAACGCCAGGTCCACCTGGCTCACCGAGCGGGCCAGCAAGGCGCCTTCCAGTTCGCGGATTTTCAGGTGCTTGGGATTTTGCGCAATATCACGCGGGGTACTGAGGGTGTTGCTCGGGTCCTTGAGTTTGATCAGCCCGGCTTCATCCAGCAGCACCAGCGCGCGGCCGGTATTCACCGGGTCGTTAGGGATCGACACGGTGGCGCCGTCCTGCAATTCAGCAATGTTCTTGATCCGCGTCGAATAAGCGCCAAACGGCTCGATGTGCACGCCCACTACCGGCACCAGGTCGGTGTGGCGAGTCTTGTTGTAATCATCCAGAAACGGCCGGTACTGGTAGTAGTTGGCGTCGATGTTCTTCAGCGCCAGCTGCTGGTTGGGCTGGATAAAGTCGGTGAAGACTTTGATCTGCAGGTCCACGCCTTCCTTGGCCAGTACCGGTTTGACGAACTCGAGGATTTCCGCATGGGGCACGGGGGTCGCGCCCACCACCAATGTCTCGTTGGCGAACGCATTGAACGACAGGACAGCGGCCAAGATGGCCAGGGACTTTTTCATGAATGCTCCACGATCAGCTTTATAAGAATTAACGGCGGCTGTAGCGCGCCACCAAACGGTCACCGGTCATCTGCAGGGCCTGCACCAGCACCAGCAAAAGCAGCACGGTGACCACCATTACGTCGGTCTGGAACCGCTGGTAGCCGTAGCGAATCGCCAGGTCGCCGAGGCCACCGCCACCGATCACGCCGGCCATGGCGGTGTAGTCCACCAGCACAATGGCGGTCACGGTCACCGCCGCCAGCAGCCCACCGCGGGCCTCCGGCAGCAGCGTGTGGCGGATCACCTGCCAGGTGCTGGCGCCCATGGACTGGGTGGCCTCGACCACGCCGCGGTCGACTTCGCGCAACGCGGTTTCCACCAGCCGTGCAAAAAACGGCGTGCAACCCACCACCAGCGGCGGGATGGTGCCCGGCACCCCAAGTGAGGTGCCGACCAGCAAGGTGGTCAGCGGGATGAGCACAATCAGCAGGATGATGAACGGCAGCGAACGCAGC
This sequence comes from Pseudomonas sp. LBUM920, assembly GCF_003852315.1. Taxonomy (NCBI): domain Bacteria; kingdom Pseudomonadati; phylum Pseudomonadota; class Gammaproteobacteria; order Pseudomonadales; family Pseudomonadaceae; genus Pseudomonas; species Pseudomonas edsoni (SeqCode). The sequence continues at coordinate 2,155,353 of NZ_CP027762.1, read as the reverse complement.
ACGTTGACCACCACCGACAACAGCCGATACACCACCCGCGCTTCGTGCAATTGATGCTTGCCGGTCAGAAACAGCAGCACGCCCAGCGGCAACCCCAGCAACACGGTAAAACCCAGGGCGGCGCCGAGCATGCTCAGGGTTTCCAGGCAGGCTTGGCCGATGTCGGCCCAATAAATGTGCTTGAACAATTCGGCCATGGCTTACGACCAGTCGTGACGTGGCGGCTTGGTGCCATTGAGCAACCAGTTGCCCACCACGTGGTATTTCCAGCGCACCGGGTCGTGCAACGTGTGTACCCGCGCATTGCGCCAGTGGCGGTCGAAGTTGTGTTTTTTCAGCGTCGAACGCGTACCGCCCAGTTCGAACAATTTGTTGCTGGCTTCGATGGCAATCTCGGTGGTCAGCACCTTGGCCCGCGCTACGGCCAGGGAGGCGTGGGCGACGTTGTCTTCATTCGGCGCCGGACGTGCCGCGTCCAGGGCCAGACCGGCGCGTTCCAACAAGACTTCGGCAGCTTCCAGGCGAATATCCAGGGCACCGACCTGAATGATGGTCAGCGGGTCTTCACTGGCTTTTTCCACCCCGGCGTCGATCCACGGCCGGGCAAATTGCTGCACGAACTGCACGGTGTCGCGCAAGGCGGCGCGGGCGATCCCGGCATCGATGGCGGCGGTGGTCAGCTGTGCGAAAGGGCCGGCCAGGGTCGGGGAATCGTAGGATTTGTGCGTAGGAAACAGATTGAAGGCCGGCACCCGCAGGTCCTGTGCAAGCACAGTGCCGCTGGAGGTGGTGCGCTGGCCCATGCTGTCCCAGTCATCGACGACCACCAGCCCTTCGGTGCCGCGTTTTACGAAAGCCAGCTGTGCATGTTGCTGCTCATCCAGCGCCAGCACCGCCAGCCAGTGGGCGTACAGCGAACCGGTGCAATAACCTTTGCGGCCGTTGATCACATAGCCGTCGCCCGCGCGCCGAACAGTGGCCTGGATATCCTGCACGTTCTTGCCGCCGGTTTCCGACAGCGCATTGGCAAAACGATGGCCCTGCAGCGCCAGGCCAAAAAAATGCGCCTGCTGCTCGGCAGTGCCTTGCAGGCGGATATCTTCCAGCAGGCAGTAATGGTTCTGCGGGATTTGCCCCAGCGACGGGTCGGCCGCCGAGATAATCGCAATCACCTGGGCCAGCACCGCGTAGGACACCTGGGCGCCACCAAACTCGCGCGGCACGCTGATGCCCCACAGGCCGCTGTTGGAATACAGGTCCACCACCTCGGCGGGCACCTGACGGGTGCGGTCACGTTCGGCGTCGTGCTCCAGCAGTACGGCGGCGACTTGGTGGGCGACGGCAATCGCCTGGGCTTCATCGCGGATCAGCTCGGCGTGGGGCGTGTGAATGGGGTAATCGGCAGCTACAGGCAGTACAGGCATACAACGCTCTCGGGCGAATGGTTTGCCTGGTCTATTGCAGCTTCTGTGCCGCGCCCTGAAACCGGGGGTTTGCCCACGGCAGCGAGGCCCGGAGCCGCTTGCAGCGCAGCAATCTGCCTGTTCACTGTTGCTTGGCCAACACTCGTCGGCTAGCTGCAGGCCGCGCGATACGTGGCCTATAGTGAAAAAGCCTGCCTCCACAACCACCACCAAGGAGAACGATATGAGCGTTAAACCTATCCCAGAGGGTTATCACAGCGTCACGCCCTACATGGGCATCGACAACGCGAGCGAGGCCATCGAGTTTTATAAGAAAGCCTTCGGCGCCACCCAGGTCATGCGCCTGGACATGCCCGACGGCAAGGTCGGCCACGCCGAGCTGCGCATTGGCGATTCGGCGCTCATGCTCGGCTCGCCCTGCGCAGACATGGCCCTGCGTAACCCGGCTGAGCACACCAGTGTCGGTCTGCACCTGTACGTGAACGACGTGGATGCGCAATTCGAACAAGCCGTTGCGGCCGGTGCCAGCGTGGTGTCCGAGCCCAAGGACCAGTTCTATGGCGACCGCTCGGCGAGCGTGAAAGACCCGTTCGGGCACTTGTGGTTTTTGGCTACGCGCAAGGAAAACCTGACCGAAACGCAGATCCGGGAGCGGGCGATGGCGATGTTCAAGCAAGGTTGAAATCTCAACATCAATACATATCCCATGTGGGCGCTGGCTTGCCTGCGATGCAGGCACCTCGGTACGTCAGCAAGACCGCGGCGATGCCATCGCGCAAGCCAGCACCCACAGCAGTGCTCAGTGTTGGAAGGTTGAGGCTCCTACACACTTCATGAACACCCCCTCCACGCTTTCCCCCTTGCCCCGCACGCCGCGTGATTCCAGGATGCAGGCAATCATCACAAGGAGTCATTCCATGTTCGCCGGATTCCAAAAAGACCAGTGCCACGTCAATGGCGTGGACATCAGCTACCGCAAAGGCGGTACAGGTCCCGGTCTGCTCCTGCTGCACGGGCACCCGCAAACCCACGTCATCTGGCACAAAGTCGCCGAACAGCTGGCCGAGCATTTCACCGTGGTGGCGGCCGACCTGCGCGGTTATGGCGACAGCAGCAAGCCGCTGGCTGATGACCTGCACGCCAACTATTCGAAACGCGAAATGGCCCGCGACGGCGTCGAACTGATGCAGGCTCTGGGCTTCGAGCAGTTCTCGGTACTCGCCCACGACCGAGGCGCCCGCGTCGCGCATCGCCTGGCACTGGACCATCCCGACGCCGTGCAACGCATGGTGCTGCTGGACATCGCACCCACCCTGTCGATGTACGCCCAGACCGACGAAGCCTTCGCCCGCGCCTACTGGCACTGGTTCTTCCTGATACGCCCGGCGCCGTTGCCGGAAGCGCTGATCGAGAGCAACCCCGAGCTGTACCTGCGCAGCGTGATGGGCAGCCGCAGTGCCGGGCTCAAGCCGTTTACCGATGAGGCCTTCGCCGAATACCTGCGCTGCCTGCAGCTGCCGGGCACCGCTCGCGGCATCTGCGAAGACTACCGTGCCGCCGCCGGCATCGACCTTGAACACGACCAGGCGGATATCGACGCTGGCCATTACCTGAACCTGCCGTTGCTGGTGATGTGGGGCGCCGAAGGCACCGTCGGCCGCTGTTTCGAGCCGCTCAAGGAATGGCAGAAAGTCGCCACCGACGTGCGTGGCAAGGCTTTGCCGGCCGGCCATTACATTGCCGAAGAAGTGCCTGAATTATTGCTCGGCGAAGTCCTGACCTTCCTGCGCTGAATGCTGTAACCCCGTGACCTGAAAGACCCGCCTCGCAGGCTGCTGATGGCCTGCGACGGGTTCTGCTTGCCCAAAAAACGATTGAGATAATAACAATGAAACTCAAAAAACTGCTGGGAACCCTGTATGTGCAGGTGCTCATCGCTATCGCGCTGGGTGTGTTGATCGGCCATCAATGGCCGCAAGTCGGCATCGACCTCAAGCCCCTGGGCGACGGGTTTATCAAGCTGATCAAGATGATCATCGGCCCGATCATCTTCTGCACGGTGGTCTCCGGCATCACCAGCATGCACGATGTGAAGCAGGTCGGTCGGGTCGGCGGCAAGGCGCTGTTGTACTTCGAAATCGTCTCCAGCATTGCCTTGCTGATCGGCATTCTCTCTGCACACCTGCTGCACCCCGGCGTGGGCTTCAACATCGATGTGAAGACCCTGGACAGTTCGGCCATCGCCGGTTTCGTCGGCCAGGCGCAGCACAGTGAAGGCGTCACCGGCTTTCTGCTGAATGTTATCCCGGGCACGTTTTTCGACGCTTTTGCCAAGGGCGAGATCCTGCCGGTACTGTTTATTTCCGTATTGTTCGGCCTGGGCCTGGTGATGGTCGGCGAAAAGGCACGGCCGCTGGTGAGCATGATCAACCAGGCCAGCGAGGTGTTTTTCCGCATCGTCGGCATGATCAGCCGCGTCGCCCCGATCGGCGCCTTCGGCGCCATTGCCTTCACCATCGGCAAGTACGGCGTGGGCTCGCTGCTGCCGCTGCTGAAGCTGGTCGGCACCTTCTACCTCACCGCGTTCTTCTTTGTCGCAGTGGTGCTGGGCAGCATCGCGCGTTACGCCGGTTTCAGCATTTTCAAACTGATGGGCTATATCAAGTCAGAGCTGTTGATCGTACTCGGCACCAGCTCCTCGGAATCGGCGCTGCCGCAACTGATCCAGAAACTTGAAAGCCTGGGTGCCTCCAAAGGTGTGGTGGGCATCGTGGTGCCTACCGGCTACACCTTCAACCTCGACGGCACCAACATCTATATGACCCTGGCCGTGCTGTTCCTGGCCCAGGCGACCAATACACACCTGCCGCTGGAACAACAACTGACCTTGCTGGCAGTGGCCATGCTCACCTCCAAGGGCGCCGGTGCAGTGGTCGGCGCCGGCTTCGTGGCATTGGCCGCCAGCCTGGCAGTGGTGCCGACGGTGCCGGTGGCGGCGATGGTGTTGATCCTGGGCGTTGACCGCTTCATGGCTGAATGCCGCTCGCTGACCAATATCATCGGCAACGCCGTCGCAGCCCTCGTGGTGGCGGCGTGGGAAGGTGAGCTGGATCGCGAGAAAATGGCGCCCATCGCCCTCAAGCGCGGCCGCCATGCGCGGGCGGCCCAGGCGGCACAGGCGAAGATCGCTGCCGAATAAGCAATAACGCCCGGGCGTGCCGGAAGGCGCGCCGATCCGGTGCTATTCTGGCGGCTCATGCCGCCACGTCTGTTTCTGATGACCCATAAGAAAGATACCGTGCCCCTACCCGAAGACCTGCGGGTGTTCCTGACCGTGATCCGCAAGGCTGGCTTCGCCGCCGCCGCCGATGAACTGGGGCTGTCGCCTGCGTATGTCAGCAAGCGCATCCAGATCCTCGAAACCACCTTGGCCACGCGCCTGCTGCACCGTACCAGCCGCCGCATCGCCTTGACCGAAGACGGTGAGCGAGTGCAGCGCTGGGCCGTGCGCATCCTCGAAGATTTCCAGCAACTGGCCGATGAGCTGTCTGACGCCCACGACAGCCCACGTGGCCACCTGCACCTGTGCAGCAGCTTCGGTTTTGGTCGTAACCATGTGGCGCCGGCCCTGTCCTTGCTGGCCGAGCAATACCCGGACCTGGAAATTCGCCTGGACCTGTTCGACCGCGTGGTGGATATCGTCAGCGAGGGCTTTGACCTGGAAATTCGCGTAGGCGATGACATCCCCGGCCAGCATATCGGCCGACGCCTGGTGAGCAATCGCCGGGTGCTGTGCGCCGCGCCGTCCTACCTCAAGCGACGCGGCACACCGCAGCAATTGAGTGACCTGGAGCAGCACGACTGCCTGGTGCTCAAGGAGCGCGACAATGCCTTCGGCATCTGGAACCTGGAGCGCGATGGCGCCCCTGAAAGCGTGCGCGTGCGCGGGCCGCTGTCCTCCAACAACGGCGAGATCGTGTTGCAATGGGCGCTGGATGGGCGCGGCGTATTGCTGCGCTCGATGTGGGATGTGAAGCCACTGCTGGAACAAGGCAAACTGGTGCAGGTGCTGCATGACTGCACCCAGAGTGCCAACGTGTGGGCGGTATACCCGACACGGTTGGCCTACTCCGGGAAATTAAGAGCCTGCGTGGAGTTTTTGCAGGAGCACTTCAAGGGCTTGTCGATCTGACGCTCCGGTGGGCGCTGTAACCCAGCCACACCGTCATGACCAGCAACGCGGTCAGCGGCAGACCATGGAACAACACAATCACCTGGGCCGGCGTCCACGTCAGGTAGAACGGCCCTACTACCAGCATGCCCACACCGAAGCCGGCCATCTGGATCAGGGTCAACAGGCTGAACAGCGGCAAGCGCAGGCTATCGGGCTCGCTTTGCGCGCGCGAGACCAACGCCACCTCGGACACACCATCGCCCAGCCCGGCCCACACCACCAGCAGCAGCGCCAGCCACAGCTCGGTTTGCTGGAAGGTCAGGATAAAGCCACTGGACATCAGCGCCACGCCCAGCATGAACAGGCGCTCCATGGCCTGAGTGCCGCGGCCCTTCAACAGCGCACTGGCAATGCGCGCCCCGACAAACTTGCCGCACGCCCACACCGCCAGCAGATAGCCCATGACGGTTTTGGCCGTGTCCGGCGAAATGTACTGCGACAACACCGGCCAGCCGACGTTATGCGCGGCGCTGCCGAGGGTGTCGAGCATGCTGATCAACAACATCGCCGCCAGCACGGGCGCGCCGCGCAGGCCTTGGGTCAGCTCGCGCCATTCAGCCGCGAGCCCGCGGTGCGCGGCAACGGCGATCGAGAACAACGCGCGCAACGGCAGGATCAGGCAGGCCGCCAAAACGTAGGTGCCAATGTTGACGGCAAACACCGCCTCGAATCCGCCCGTGGCAATCAACAAACCGGAGAGCAGGCTGCCGAACACCGCACCGGTCGCCGCCGCCGACGTGATCCACGCATTGGTGCTCACCCGCTGCTCAAGCGCGACCCAGGTGGGCAGCTGGCTGTTCAGGCCAATGGCAAACAGCGAGTTGCACAAGCCAATGCCGAACGCGATAAAGGGCAGCACGTTGAGCTGATGCGCCGGTATCAGCACCAACAGCGGCAACAGCAGCAATGCCCTGGCCAGGTCCAGCCCGGCCAGTGTGCTGCGTCCGGGAAAACGCCGAAAAAACGGAATGCCGAACAGGCTGGCGACAATCCCGCCGGTGACGCGGCACGCCAGAAACACACTGACAAACACCACGCTCTGGCTGAGCCAGTAAACGTAGGTGGACAGCGCCACCAGGTTGAGGAACGCGCCAAAATCCGACACGCCGCGGGCAAAGATGATCAAGCGGGCATTGCGCGTCGACAGGGTCAGCTGTGGATCATGGCTCATGCAGGTTGCGCCTCTTCGTCAGTCGGCACGCCGCGCAGGCTCACCAGCAGCACGTCGCGCCAGGCCGGCGCCGCATCGGCATGGGGCCGCACATCGCTGGCGCGATGGTAGAGCCCACGGTCGTTGATCACGATGGTTTCCAGAAACGCCTCCATCGCCAGGTTGAACACCCGGCTTTGCTCGGCCGTCGAGGTAAATACTTCCGAAACCACCGGCACCGTGTTGCTCTGGCCAATGAAGTGCATGAACACCCAGTCCAGGCCATCCTGGTGAATTCCCGAGGTGGTCGGACTGCTCGATTGCCCATCCGCGCGGACGCGGAACTGGTGGATATCGATCGTATAAGCCTGCTCGCCCAGGTGCGGGGCAATCACCGCGAGGTCGGTGGCCAACAGCTTCTGCATCAGCGGGTGCTCGATAAAGCCGTCCTCGCAATAGCTCAAATGGTTCACGCCCTGCCGATAATTGACGGCGTAGGTGACCGGCGACGTGAACGCGGTGTTGCGGTCAAGCTGCAACTGCCGCGAAGGCAATAGACGATAGCGCAGGATGCGGCGCTCGCGGTGGGTGTATGCCTTGAATGCCTCGTCCCGCACCAGATTGGCCCAGTAGGCTCGAAAGCTCTGCTCTTGCCCGGGCTCAACGCCGATCAACGCGCCGTAGTCCCGACGGTGGCAGTAGTGATGGTCGCGCAAATGCGCAGAGATCTGTGGGATGTCCATAGCGCTAAACCTTATTCTCGATGATCACGTGCAGGTTGTGCCTGATCGCGTCATGCAAGGCGTAAGCGTCGGCGGCATCGTCGACCCTGGCCCAGCACTTGAGTAAATAGTGCTCCTCGATATCGGCGTCGAGGCAGTGGCCGGCGTCCAGTTGCGCGTACTCCAGCACGGCGGCGTGGTGATCGAGAAACTGCACGCCCTCGATCCCCTTGAAGCGGCCACTGTGCTCCGGGTAAATCGCCAGCATCGCGTAGTGCTGGCGGCCATTGGCGACCTTGTGCGCGCCGGCCTCCAGTTGCGCGTTAACCCCCGGCTCGCCCAGCAGCAGCGACATATACAGCTGGTAGGGATTGATCGCGGCCAGGTCTCGGAACGCCGCGTTGACATACAGCCCGCCCACGCGCGGGTTGATCTCAATGACTACGGGGCCTTGATCGGTCATGCGAAATTCGAAATGCACCACCGCGTTGGTCAGCCCGACCGCGCGCAGGCATGCCGTGGCGTACGTGCGGATCTGCTCGCACTGCTCGGCCGTGAAAGAGGTCGGCGGAGAAATCAGCAGGTTCTCCAGCACGGTGCCGCTGCGCTCGGTCAGCATGAGTTTCTCGTTGATCAGCAGCGCGTGGATGCGCTCGCCGACAACCACGCATTCCACGCTGCCTTCAATGCCCGGGATATAGCCTTCCAGCAGGATGCTACGCCCCGGAAGGTACTCGCGCGCCTGACCGTCGACTGCCGGCAAACGGTGCGCGCAACCGTAGAAATCCGCGTAAGCCGCCGCGCCGTGACCGCTCACGAACTGCGCGTAATGGCTGCGCAACTGCGCCCAGTTGGAGCACTTCTTGATAAAGGCCGACGCACCGCCAAAAGGCGGTTTGGCAATGAGCGGATAGCCCACCCGCTCGGCGCCTGCCTGAAGCTCCTGCTCGTTATTGCACAGTGCGAACGGCACCGAGCGCAGCCCGTGCTTTTGCAGCACGCTGCGCATCAGGTACTTGTTATTGCACGCGGCAATCGCCTGCGCACAGCTGTACACCAGCCCCAGGCGCTTGCAGGTGTTTGCAACGATGCAACCCACTTCGCCCAATGCAGACGGGTGCCCGGCCTGGCAGAAAATCGCGCGAATCTGGTAACGCCCGTCCAGCCGCCCCACCAGGTCCAGAATCGATTGTTCGCTTAATGCCTCGAGCAGAAACACTTCATCACTGTCGTCGCGCAGTCGCTGCAGGTGATGACGCCCCGCGACCCCGGCGGTTAGACAGGCCAGGCCTTGTGCGCGGGCGACCGCAAAGTGCGGCTCGCGGTAGTTGTAACGCACCGAGGCACTGTCATCGACATCAATAAAAAGAACCGCCTCTTGCTTCATGACCATCATTGCCTCTTCCGTGAGTTAATTCAGGCATCCTGCCAACTGCACCAGTGCCCTTCCCAATTACGAAAACGATAATGGCGCTGCCCCTCGTGCACTTCAAAATGTGGCAAGTCTTCAGGCTTTTCAAAGTCCAGCAACGGCACCGTAAACTTGCCTTGTGCGTGCGGCAATACATATTCGGGCAGGGCAATGTTCGACACGCGCCGCTTGAGCCGATCCATAATGGCGATCGCCTGGCTGATCGAGGCTTTATATTCGGACGCCCCCGGCGAAAACGGCATGAAGTGATACAAGTAATACGGTTTTACGCCGAGACGATAAAGATCAATAAAGAGTGTATGCAAGGTGGCTTCATCATCATTCACGCCGCGCAACAATGGCATGTTGGAGAACACTATCGGCACGGCACTCTGAATACGTTTAACCGCCGCCGCAAAATCAGCCGTCAGCTCAAGTGGGTGGCAAACATGCACCCCAAATGCGTTGACGTTGTACTTCTCGAGCATGGCCACCAATTCATCGGTTACCCGGAACGGGTTGAAACTCAACGCCCGTGAATGGATTCGAATCAGCAGGTCGTCGCGGATCGAACGCAACGCCGCGAGGTTTTCTTCGAGCTTGCGGTCAGCCAGCATCAACGGGTCACCGCCGCTGAGGATCACTTCTTCAATGGCCGGGTTGCTGCGGATGTACGCCACCGAATCCTTGAACGAGTCGGTGCTGGCGTTGGCCTTCTCCGTGCCGACCTGCAAGGTGCGCAGTGCCTCAAAGCAAAATTGGCAATAGGCATTGCAGGTGTTGGTCATGCGCAGGATCACGCGGTTGTCGTACTTGTGCTGGCAAATGGGCGTTTTCATCTCATGCCCGAGTTCCCAGTTCTCCGACGTTCCGTCGTAATCGCCCGCCACCTGCTCGCTCCAGTACGGCACCACCTGGCGCCACAGCGGATGGTCGGTTATCGGACCGCCGGTGAGTGAGCGCTTGATCAGATCAATGTAATAAGGCGTGATCTGCATCTTGCGGTCTTGCAAGTTGTGCTCGATATGCGCCGTTATTTCCTCACTCCATCCCCCGCAGGCAATGCGCAAGGCCGGCTCATCGCGCAGGGCGTGCTTTTGCTGCCAGCGCCAATCTTGCCATTGCACCGAGCGATGGGTGGCTTGATCAAAAATCGACATGAGTAGGTACTCTCTGTGTTTTAACTTATGTTATGGGCAGATAAGTACCTGCCGTCCCGGACCGGAACAACATTACTATCGGCAACAAAGACAACTGTTTACAGGCGAGCGCGCGCAATCAGGTTATTAACGTGATCACCGACACCCAGGAGACATAACCACTCACTCAACGGCCATAGTATTAACTTCCCTTTCTTATAATGTGCTGACTTCCAAGCCAGCCCCCACTTAAGCCGATGGTCTGCGGGGTGTCAACCCAATACCCTTGTGGTTTTTCCGGGATTACTCTTTCAACTGGCCACACCGCCTGTAATGGCGGGCGAAGCCGGCATTTAATGGCTGTTATTTGAAAAGTAAATAGCACACAAAAACGCCCTCTTTATTAAAAGAGGGCGCTGTGTTGGCTACTTATATAACTACGTGTTTATCAACTGAGCCAAGGGTTGGCAGCCAAATGTTCGCGTTCAAATGCTTTGATTTGCTCACTGCGCTGCAACGTGCTGCCAATGGCATCCAGGCCCAGCAGCAACGCGGTCTTGCGCAAGGTGTCGATCTGGAACGCAATGACCCGGCCATCCGCGAGACGAATTTGCTGAGCCTCCAGGTCGACACTGATCTGCGCCTGGTCCGCCTGGCTGACAGCCTGTCCGAGTGTGTGCACCAGCGCGTCGTCCAGGGTGATGAGCAACACCCCGTTGCGCTGGCAGTTGTCATAAAAGATCCCGGCAAAACTGCTGCCGATCAGCGCGCGAATGCCCATTTGTTTCAAGCCCCACACCGCGTGCTCGCGGCTGGAACCGCAGCCAAAGTTGGGCCCGACGACCATGAAGCGTGCGCCCTGCCAGCCCGGCTGGTTCAACACGAACGCGGGGTTGGGCTCGCCGGACGCCAGAAAGCGCAGATCGAAGAACAGCCCCCGGTCCAGGCCGCTGCGGTCGATGCCTTTAAGAAACTGCTTGGGCATGATCACGTCGGTGTCGATATTGGCGGCCAGCATCGGCGCGGCCTTGCCGGTGACCACAGTAAAAGGTTGCAGGCTCATGCACGGTCTCCAAAGTGGCGAATATCAGTGAGGCGGCCGGTGATCGCGGCAGCAGCGACCATTGCCGGGCTCATCAGGTGCGTGCGTGCGCCGGCGCCCTGGCGGCCTTCAAAGTTGCGGTTGGTGCTGGACGCACAGCGGTCGCCGGGGGCCAGCACATCGTCGTTCATCGCCAGGCACATCGAGCAGCCGGACTGGCGCCACTCGAACCCGGCGTCGATAAAGATCGCCGCCAACCCTTCGGCCTCGGCCTGGTCGCGCACTTCGGTGGAGCCGGGCACGATCATCGCCCGTACGTGCTCGGCCACGTGCTTGCCGCGCACCACGCTGGCGGCGTCGCGCAGGTCTTCGATGCGGGCATTGGTGCAGGAGCCGATAAACGCATGGCTGATGACGATGTCGCTCAGCGGCATGCCGGCTTCCAGGCCCATGTAGTTGAGGGCACGGCGCATGTCCTGGCGCAGGATCAGGTCGCTGATGTCCTGCGGGTCGGGCACGCGGGCGCCAATGGGGGCAGCCTGGTCGGGGCTGGTGCCCCAGGTGACCATGGGTTCCAGGGTGGTGGCATCCAGGAGCACCTCCTGGTCGAACACGGCGTCGGCGTCCGAATGCAATTGGCGCCAGCCCACCAGTGCCTGTTCCCATAACTCGCCCTTCGGCGCGCGGGGCTTGCCCTTGAGGTAGCTGAAGACTTTTTCGTCCGGCGCCATGAAGGCGCCGCGCGCACCGGCTTCGACCGCCATGTTGCAGATGGTCATGCGTGCCTCGACGCTCAACGCGTCGATGGTGGAGCCGCGAAATTCGATGGCGTAGCCGGTGGCTCCGGAGGCACCGATCTTGCCGATCAAGGCCATGATGACGTCCTTGGACGTGAGGCCTCGCGCCAGGTCGCCTTCAACCGTCACGCGCATGCTTTTCAGGCGTTTGTAGACCAGCGTCTGCGAGGCCAGCAGGTGCTCGATTTCCGAAGTGCCGATGCCAAATCCAAATGCGCCGAGGGCGCCGTAGGTGGTGGTGTGGCTGTCGCCGGCGGCGATCACCATGCCCGGCAGGATAAAGCCTTGCTCCGGGGCGATCACATGCTCGATGCCTTGGCGTTTGTCGAGGATATCCAGCAGCTCGATGCCGAAATCGCGGCAGTTTTCTGCCAGGTACGAGACTTGCCGCGCCCCGCCTGCGTCGGGCATCGCCGCGATGCGCTTGGGCGTGGTGGGGTTTACATGGTCGACCACCGCCAGCGCCGTGCCGGGGCGCCACACCCCGCGGCCGGCGTCGCGCAGGCCGCTGAAGGCCTGGGGGCTGGTGTATTCGTTGATCACCTGGCGGTCTATATAAAGCAGGACATGGCCCTGGTCATCCAGGGGGCACACCGTGTGGGAATCGATGTGTTTGTCGTAGAGGGTTCTGGCGGTCATTTTTCTTAGGGCTCACGTTTCTTGAGGCGGGCTCAACGGTATAAATCCATCCTACGCAGCCCTTGGGCCCTATCAATGGCGACCGGGTGATGGCTTGGAACATGTTTCGTGTTCGATGAAGGCCTGCCAGCGCCTTGAATGGGAACCTGAAACATTTTCTTTCATATCCGGGTTAGGGATTTCCAAACCTCATCCGTCTTAACTTAGATACAGCCCGTCGCGTCAGCAAAAGCTACGACCGGCCTTTTCCGGGCCTCCTCCGCCCTCCTCCGATCAAGACCCGCATTCACATGTCGAAGAAGTCACGCTCAAAACTCTGGTTTCTCGTACACAGCTGGCTGGCATTGCCCATCTGGTTTTTTGTACTGATCGTCTGCGTCACCGGCACCCTGGCGGTGGTCAGCCAGGAAATCGTCTGGCTGGCCAACCCGGATATCCGCGCGAGCAAGCCGTCGGATGATGCCCACATGCTGAGCTTTGACCAGGTGATTGCTGCCATCAAGCGCGAAGAACCCCAGGTGATCGTGCAATCGATCATCCGCCCGGACGAAACGCACTTTGCGCTGAGTGTCGACCTCAGCTACCCGGACGGGCGTTCCGTGGAGGTCTACGTCAACCCGTACACCGGGGCGATCCAGGGCATCAGCCCGTCGTTCGATTTCAAGCAATTTACCCGCGCGCTGCATGGCTGGTGGCTGGTGCCGTTCACCAACGGCTTCAGTTGGGGCTGGTACCTGGTTTCGGCGCTCGGCCTGCCATTGCTGGCGTCGCTGGTCACCGGGCTGGTCGTCTATAAACGCTTCTGGAAAGGGTTTCTGCGCCCCACCCTGCGCATCCGCCACGGCGCGCGAATTTTCTGGGGCGACTTCCACCGCCTGAGTGGTATCTGGTCGATCTGGTTTATCGCGGTGATTTCCATCACCGGTACCTGGTTCTTGATCCAGGCGATTTTGGGGGACAACCAGATTTCCATCTCCAGCGAACCGATCGTCCCAGTGATTGCTCGCGAGAAAGTGCCGATGTCTGCGCCCGGCGTGCCGGCACCGATGATCGCGCTGGACGAAGCCATCGAAATCGCCACCCAACGCATTCCAGGGCTGGACGCCACATTCGTGTTCCTGCCGCTCAACGCCTACAGCCACCTGCAAATCGGCGGGCGCGGCTGGTACCCGTTGATGTTCCAGACCGCTCAACTCAACCCCTACAGCGGTGAAATCGCGGTGTCGCACCTGCTCTCCGATCGCTCGACGCTGGAGTTCGTCACCGAATCCATGCGCCCGCTGCACACCGGCGACTTTGGCGGGCTGTGGATCAAGCTGATCTGGGCGTTCTTCGGCCTGGTGCTGAGCATGATGGTGTTGAGCGGCCTGCTGATCTGGACCAAGCGCACCGCGCTGGCCACCCTCAATGCCCTCAAGCGCGAAGCCAAGAACCAACGTGCGCCTACTGCCGCTCCCGCCCTGCAGGCTGAAACCTCGGAGGCCAAATAATGAGCAAGGTCAGTGCAACACCGCCTTCGCCGCTGCGCGCCTTTTGGCTGAAATGGCGGTTCCATATCAACATCCTGCTGTTGCTGGTGCCGCTGGGGTTCATGCCCAAGTACTTTGCCGATGCCGCGTTGTTTCGCGGCGATACCGGCATTGGTGAGCGAGTGGTCGGTGACGTACAGGTCGGGCCCTGGAGCCTGAAACTCGCCGAATTCCGCAATGAAGGCCCGCGCCCAGACCCGGCCGGCCCGATGAAATTCTTCAACGCTGCCCTGTGCGACACCTGCGCCGAGCAGGTCAAGGCCACCTACTTGCGTATCGGCAAGCCCCGCAGCCTGCGCGCCGCCGGAGTGATCTTCTTCGGCACGCCGTACCGCATGGGCGCCGCCCTGCCGGTGCCGGAACGCACGCCGGCCGACGCCGAACTGTGGATCACCATGGAAGGCTGGGACGGCACGATGCACCAGGGTTCCATCCCGCTGAGCCAGGCCTCGCCTGCCACCATTGCCTGGCTGAACAAGCAAGGAGTTAAACCATGACGTTGACGCGCCTGACCCGCGCCGGTGCAGCACTGTTGCTCTGCGCCGGTTTCAGTACCACCGCCCTCGCCCACAACCCGATGTGCGAATGCAAGGAAATCCCCGGCGAGCAGATCCAGTGCACCGGCGGTTTTTCCGACGGCAGCGGCGCCCCGGGCGTGACCCTGGACGTAATCGGCTACGACGAAACCATCCTGCTGCCCGGCAAGCTTGGCCAGGACTCGACCCTGACCTTCAAGAAGCCCGCCGCCGAGTTTTATGTGCTGTTTGATGCAGGCCCCGGTCACGTGGTGGAAATCGACCAAGCGGATATCCAGCCTCAATGAGCACCACACAGGTTGTACGCCCCGCCGGTGCCGGCCACGAAACCCTCTACGTGCTGTTGCTGTGCCTGATCATCCTGGCGGTGGCCGGCTCGGTGATCGCCCTGCACGGTGAAACCCAGGAAGTTGCAGCGCTGCCCAGCCACCAGCTGGATGCACGCCGCGACCTCAGCGCCTCCGAGCAAGGCATCTACGCCGACCTGCGGGTGACTCTGGATGAGATCCAGCTGCTGCAACAAGAGCAAAGCGCCCTGCCAACGCCTGAACAATTGGCCGAAGAAGGGTTTGCGCCGTTTGCCCAGGACGCCAGTTCGGTCAGCCGTGGCGACCATCGATGGCAAATGCTGGAGCCTTCGGCCTACTTGGGCGTGAGCCAGACGCCAAGCACCAGCGGCTCGCTGCTGATGCGCGTGCACGGCGCCGAGCCGGATATCTGGCTCAACCGCCAGGCCAATCTCGCCACCCCTTCCGACCTCACTGACCAGGCGCTGATCGCGGCCGGCTGGCAACAGGTGGTCGCGCAATTCGATGCCGGCGTCACGCGCCAGCACCGTCACTGACCCGAGAAGACCGAGTGCCCATGTCCATTTCATCTCCCCTGCTGCGCCTGTTGCTGATCAGTCTGTTCAGTGTGTTGCTGGCGCCTTTGGCCAACGCCGAGGCAGCCAAACGCCTGCGCATCGGCATTACGCTGCACCCTTATTACAGCTA
Organism: Pseudomonas sp. LBUM920; assembly: GCF_003852315.1. Lineage (NCBI taxonomy): Bacteria > Pseudomonadati > Pseudomonadota > Gammaproteobacteria > Pseudomonadales > Pseudomonadaceae > Pseudomonas > Pseudomonas edsoni (SeqCode). The sequence continues at coordinate 2,139,735 of NZ_CP027762.1, read as the reverse complement.
CGTCACCAACATCGTCGGCGACAAGGCCGAGGTGGTGCCGTTGATCCCGGCCGGTTTCAACCCACACGCCTACGAGCCGCGCGCCGAAGACATCAAGCGCATCGGCACCCTCGACGTGATCGTGCTCAACGGCGTCGGCCATGACGATTTCGCCGACCGCATGATCGCCACCAGCGAGCGCCCGGACATCCCGGTGATCGAGGCCAACGCCAACGTGCCGCTGCTGGCCGCCACCGGCAATGCCGCGCGCGGTGCAGGCAAGGTGGTCAACCCGCACACCTTCCTGTCGATCAGCGCCTCGATTGCCCAGGTCAACAACATCGCCCGCGAGCTGGGCAAACTCGACCCGGACAACGCCAAGACCTACACCCAGAACGCCCGTGCGTACGGCAAGCGCCTGCGCCAGATGCGCGCCGACGCGCTGGCCAAGCTGACCAGCGCGCCCAACCCCGACCTGCGCGTGGCCACCGTGCATGCGGCCTACGACTACCTGCTGCGTGAGTTCGGCCTGGAAGTCACGGCGGTGGTCGAGCCTGCCCACGGCATCGAGCCCAGCCCGAGCCAGTTGAAGAAGACCATCGACGAACTGCGTGCCCTGGACGTGAAGGTGATCTTTTCGGAGATGGATTTCCCGTCCACCTACGTCGAGACCATCCAGCGTGAATCCGGCGTGAAGCTGTACCCGCTGTCGCATATCTCCTACGGCGAATACACCCCTGAGAAGTACGAAGTGGAAATGACCGGCAACCTCAACACCGTGGTGCGGGCGATTCAGGAGTCCGGGGCATGACGGCGGCGGAACAGCTGAAGGTGGCCAGCATTGGTCCGACAATCGAGTTCGACACGGTGTCGCTGACCCTGGGCCGCACCACCATTCTTGACGGTGTGAGCTTCCAGGTAGAGCCAGGCAGCATCCATGCATTGGTGGGCCCCAACGGCGGCGGTAAAAGCTCGCTGATCAAGACCCTGTTGGGGCAAATGCCGCACCAGGGCCACTTGCGCCTGCACTGGCAGGCCACGCCCGGCACCATCGGCTATGTACCGCAAGCGCTGGAGTTCGACCGTGGCTTGCCGATGACCGTCGACGACTTCATGGCCGCCATGTGTCAACGGCGCCCGGCGTTTCTCGGCCTGTCCAGGCACTACGCCGGGGCAATCGGCGAGGCGCTCGAACGGGTGGGCATGCAGGACAAACGCAAACGCCGCATGGGCGCGCTGTCGGGCGGTGAGCGTCAGCGCGTATTGCTGGCCCAGGGCCTGATTCCGGCTCCGCACCTGCTGGTGCTGGATGAACCGATGTCGGCGCTCGATGAAGCCGGCATCCAGGTCTTTGAACGCCTGCTGAATGACTGGCGCCTGGCCGGGATCACCGTGCTGTGGATCGAGCACGACCTTGAAGCTGTGGGCCGCCTGGCCGACCGCGTCACCGGCCTGAACCGTCGTGTGCTGTTCGACGCCACGCCAAAAGAAGCGCTGACCCCGGACCGCCTGCTGACCCTGTTCTCCACTCACCCCCGGAGCCCGGCACCATGAGTTATGAAGCGTTTCGTCTGATGGTCCAGGGCTGGGCCTCTTCCGGCTATCTGCCGGAAGCGCTGGCCTATGGATTTGTGGTCAATGCCTTGCTCGCCGGTTTACTGATCGGCCCGGTACTGGGCGGCCTGGGCACACTGGTGGTGGTCAAGCGCTTCGCGTTTTTCTCCGAAGCGGTCGGGCATGCCGCGCTGACCGGCGTGGCCGTGGGCATTCTGTTAGGTGAGCCCTATACCGGGCCATATGGTGCGCTGTTCGGCTACTGCCTGCTGTTCGGCATCCTGCTCAATTACCTGCGCAACCGCACCGGCCTGGCGCCGGACACCTTGATCGGCGTGTTCCTCTCCGTGTCGCTGGCGTTGGGCGCGAGCCTGTTGCTGATTCTGGCGGGCAAGATCAACGTGCACATTCTGGAAAACGTGCTGTTTGGTTCGGTGCTGACGGTCAACGGCAATGATTTGCTGGTGCTGGCCGTGGTTGGCTCGCTGGTGATGGCGCTGGCGTTGCCGCTGTACAACCGCATCATGCTCGCCAGTTTCAACCCGCAACTGGCCGCCGTGCGCGGTGTGGCGGTAAAAACCCTGGACTACCTGTTCGTGATTCTGGTGACGTTGATCACCGTGGCGGCGGTCAAGGTCATCGGCGCGATCCTGGTGGGCGCCCTGCTGGTGATTCCAGCCGCGGCGGCGCGCCTGCTGAGCCAGTCGCTCAAAGGTTTTTTCTGGGTGTCGGTAGTGATCGCCACCGTCAGCACGCTGTGCGGCATTCTGCTGCCGATCATCTTCGACCTGCCTATTCCGTCCGGCGCCGCGATCATTCTGGTTGCCGGTATCGCTTTCGCCTTCGCCGCCATCGCGCGCGGCACCGTGCCCAGCCTCAAAGGGAATCTTGGATAATGCGCCCTTTTTTTCGCCCACTGGCCTTGGCCATCGCTTGTTTGGTCAGCACTTCGGCGCTGGCCGCCGTCGATGGTTTTAATCCCAACGACTTCAAAGTCAACCAGGGTCTCGGCCATGCCGCGCTGACCAAAGCAAAGAAGTCGGTCAAAGTCGTGGCCTCGTTGCCCATCACTTACGGCTTGGCCGAGGTACTGCTAAAAGGCACCGACGTGAAGCTTGAACGCGCCGCCCCTGCCAACCTGCCAGGTTCTCGGCAGGTGTCCTACTTCACCGGCCGTGGCGCGCAGACACTGAATACCCTCGCGTCGGACGCCGACGCCGCCATCGGCCTGCGCTCGTTGTGGCCGGATGACCCGCTGTATCCGGTGGCGCGGCGCAGCAATATCCGCATCGTCGAAATCGACGCTGCGCGCCCGGTGGACGGCGGCCTGCCGGGCATTGCCGTGCAACCAGGCAGCACCGACGGGCTGAACAGCCAGCCCTGGCAGTCAAGCAACAATATGGGGCGCATGGCCGATGTGATGGCCGCCGACCTGAGCCGGCTGGCGCCGAATGCCAAACCGACGATTGATGCCAACCTCGCCGCCCTCAAGCAGCGCCTGCTCAAACTCAACGCCGACAGCGAAGCGCGCCTGGCGCAGGCCGATAACCTGAGCGTGGTCAGCCTGAGCGATCACTTTGCGTACCTGGTCAGCAGTCTGAACCTGGAAGTGGTCAGCACCGATGCACGGCCGGACGCCGACTGGACGCCCGAAGCGCTGCAGGGGTTAACCGCCCGCTTGAAGGACAGCGACGTGGCCGTGGTGCTGCACCATCGTCAACCGAGCGAAGCGGTGAAAGCAGCAGTGACGGCATCCGGTGCGCAGCTATTGGTGTTGAACGTCGACGGTGCGGACCCGGTGGCGGAGTTGGAAGGTAACGTGGATCAGGTGATCAAGACACTGATGCCATAGGCGAGCGATTCTTCAAGTCGATCTCGGTTCAAGTGTGGGAGCTGGCTTGCCTGCGATAGCATCAATGTTATTTGCCTGATGTACCGAGGCGCCCGCATCGCAGGCAACCCAGCTCCCCCATTAAGCTCGCGGTGCACCTGCTGACTGTCGGCCAGCCCAGCACCCGAAGGTCACACCACATCCACGCCGACGTGAATCGCATCATGGCGCCAGAACTCCAGGTCGCAGTCGATCAACCGCTGGTGCTGGTCATAGTTGACCCGGGCAATGCGCAACCCCGGGCTGCCCACCGACACGCGCAACGCGGCGGCGGCCTCCACCGGCAGTGACGTCGGCACGATTTCAAAGCGCACACGGCCATAGTGCAGGTCGTACTTGCGCGCATACAGTTCGGTCATCGACTGATTCAGATCACACCCCAGAATCCCCGGAAAGTACTGCGGGTTCAGGTAGTGCTCCACATACAACACCAGGCGCCCATCAATCCGCCGGCCTCGGCAGATCTGGATCACACTCGACAGCGCCGGCAACTGCAACCACGCGCACACTGCTGCCGACGCCGGTTGCAGCCGCGCAGAAATCACTTCGGTGGACGCCACCCGGCCCTGATCCCCAACCATCGCGTGAAAGTGGCTGCGTTGCATCAGGTTGTAGGCCAGCCGCGGCGGCGAAACGAACCAGCCACGGCGCTCCTCACGGTAAATCTGGCCTTGGGCTTCCAGCTGTAACAAGGCTTCCCGCACGGTAATGCGAGTGGTACCGAACAACTCGCTGAGCTTGCGCTCGGCGGGCAATTTACTCGCGGGCGGCAACAGGCCGTGGTCGATCTGCTCTTGCAGCGCCAGGCCGATGGATGTCACCGCCTTGATTGCCTCATCACGCATCAACGTTACCTATCTGGACTAGACCAGCACCGTTCAGGTGCACAAACCGCTCCGTAAATGGGCTTTTGCTACTGCGTGCCAGCCTAGGCATTACAGATGACCGACAGATGACAGTCCCTGTCCACGCCCTGCACCACACCCTGCAATACATCGGCCAAGTCCAGGGCCTGCGGGCACTTGGGCATGGTCTACGCTGAGTCTGGAATGAGCGACAAAAGCGATTAAAAAACGACATCGACATGAAACTGTCATGCACCGAGCCTAGATTGGCTCAGGTATTGCTCTGACCTAGACCAACACCACCGCAAACGTTCATAAAAACGCCGCGTTGAAAACGCCCAAAGGAGCTTCGGATGAAAAAGCTTTTCCTGGCATCACTGTTAGGCTCGACCATTGCCATGTGCACCGCCGCCATGGCTGCTGATACCGATCTAAAGACTCTGGAAGCCGCCGCGAAAGCCGAAGGCGCCGTCAACAGCGTCGGCATGCCCGATGACTGGGCCAACTGGAAAGGCACCTGGGAAGACCTGGCCAAAACCTACGGCCTCAAGCACATCGACACCGACATGAGCTCGGCCCAGGAAATCGCCAAGTTCGCCGCCGAGAAAGACAACGCCAGCGCCGATATCGGTGACGTCGGTGCCGCCTTCGGCCCGATCGCGGTGAAACAGGGCGTGGCCCAACCGTACAAGCCGAGCACCTGGGCGCAAGTGCCGGACTGGGCAAAAGATAAAGATGGCAACTGGGCCCTGGCCTACACCGGCACCATCGCCTTTATCGTCAATAAAAAGCTGCTGCACGGCTCCGAAGCCCCAACAAGCTGGGCTGACTTGAAAACCGGCAAATACAAAGTTTCCATCGGTGACGTGAGCACCGCCGCCCAGGCCGCCAACGGCGTGCTCGCGGCAGCCCTGGCCAACGGTGGCGACGAGAAGAACATCCAGCCTGCGCTGCTGATGTTCGCCGACATCGCCAAGCAAGGCCGCCTGTCGCTGGCCAACCCGACCATCGCCACCATGGAAAAAGGCGAAGTCGAAGTGGGCGTGGTCTGGGACTTCAACGGCCTGAGCTACAAAGCCAAGATGGCCAACCCGGATGACTACGTGGTGCTGATCCCATCGGACGGCTCGGTGATTTCCGGCTACACCACCATCATCAACAAATACGCCAAGCACCCGAACGCCGCCAAGCTGACCCGTGAGTACATCTTCAGCGACGCCGGCCAGACCAACCTGGCGCGCGGCAACGCCCGTCCGATCCGTGCCGAGCACTTGACCTTGCCGGCTGACGTGCAGGCCAAGCTGCTGCCGAACGAGCAATACAAGAAAGTCACGCCGATCAAGGATGCCGACGCTTGGGAGAAGACCTCCAAGGCACTGCCGCAAAAATGGCAGGAAGAAGTCATCATCAATATGCAGTAAGGCTTCAACCCACATTGGCTCTCCACTGGAGATCCAATGTGGAAGCGGGCTTGTGTGGGAGCGGGCTTGCTCGCGAAAGCGATGGTTCAGAGAAAGAAGTGTTGCCTGTCACACCGCTTTCGCGAGCAAGCCCGCTCCCACATGTTTGATCCCGTTCAGCCAGGGAAATTGAGTCGAACCTACCGTCGCGGAGCCCCAGCCCCTATGAAGCACAACGTCATCCTTGTGGTGCTCGACGGCCTGAACTACGAGGTTGCCCGACATGCCATGGGGCATCTCCAGGCCTATATCGGCGCAGGACGCGCAGCGCTTTACAAACTGGACTGTGAACTGCCGGCCCTGTCCCGGCCGTTGTATGAATGCATCCTCACCGGCGTGCCACCGATCGACAGCGGCATCGTCCACAACAATGTCTCGCGCCTGTCCAACCAGCGCAGCATTTTCCATTACGCCACCGACGCCGGCCTCACCACAGCGGCGGCGGCTTACCACTGGGTCAGCGAGTTGTATAACCGCACGCCCTTTATTGCCGCGCGTGATCGCCATACCGACGACAAGGCGCTGGCGATCCAGCACGGGCATTTTTACTGGAATGACCACTACCCGGATTCGCACCTGTTCGCCGACGCCGAAAGCCTGCGCCGCAAACACGCGCCGAATTTCCTCGTGGTGCACCCGATGAACATCGATGACGCCGGCCACAAGCACGGCCTCGATACCTCGCAATACCGCAACAGCGCACGCTCGGCCGACATCATCCTCGCCGATTACCTGCAAGGCTGGCTCGACGCCGGCTACCAGGTGCTGGTGACCGCCGACCACGGCATGAACAACGATCGCTCGCACAACGGCCTGCTGCCCGAGGAGCGTGAAGTGCCCCTGTTCGTGCTGGGCTCGGCCTTCAACTTCGACCCTTCTGCCCGACCCAAGCAAACCGAACTGTGCGGCACTGTCTGCGAACTGCTCGGGGTGCCCCACGACAAACCTGTATGCCGGGAGCTGTTGAAGTGAATTCCCTAACCCGTGGCAAATGGCTGGCGATCCTCTGCCTGGTGCCCTTTGCGCTGTTCTTTATCGTGTTTGAAATCGCCCCGCTGGTGTGGGTGTTGGTCAACAGCCTGCAATCGGAGGAGTTCGGCTGGGGCGTGGCCAACTTCATCAAGATCTTCAGTTCGAAGTTCTACCTGCAAGCCATCCAGTACAGCCTGGAGATCAGCTTCTACTCCAGCGTGTTCGGCATCATCATCTCGGTGCTCGGCAGCTATTCGTTGCGCCGCGTCGATGGGCCGTTGCGCAATTTCGTCACCGCTTTCGCCAACATGACCAGCAACTTTGCCGGCGTGCCGCTGGCCTTCGCCTTCATCATCCTGCTGGGCTTCAACGGCAGCATCACGATCATGCTCAAGCAGGCCGGGATCATTCAGGACTTCAACCTGTATTCCAAAACCGGCCTGATCATTCTGTACACCTACTTCCAGATTCCATTGGGCGTGCTGCTGCTCTACCCGGCCTTCGATGCGTTGCGTGAAGACTGGCGTGAATCGGCCTCGCTGCTGGGCGCCAGCGGCTGGCAGTTCTGGCGGCACATCGGCTTGCCGGTGCTCACCCCGGCGCTGCTCGGCACTTTCGTGATCCTGCTGGCCAATGCTCTGGGCGCCTATGCCACGGTGTACGCGCTGACCACCGGCAACTTCAACGTGCTGCCGATCCGCATCGCGGCGATGGTCTCCGGTGATATTTCCCTGGACCCGAACATGGCCAGTGCCCTGGCCGTGGTGCTGGTGGCGCTGATGACCGTGGTCACCGTGGTTCATCAATTGCTGCTCAAGAGGAGCTACCATGTCTCGCGCTGAAGCCGGCTCGGCCTCCCTCTACCATCGCGTAGTGGTGTACCTGTTGTTTGCGATTTTGGTGTTGCCGCTGGTGGGCACCTTTGTCTACTCCATTGCCAGCAGCTGGTCAGCGACGATCCTGCCGGCCGGCTTCACGGTGAAATGGTATGTGCAGCTGTGGAGCGACCCACGCTTTCTGGCCGCCTTTGGCCAGTCGCTGCTGGTGTGCGTGGGTGCGCTGATCCTGTCAGTGGTGCTGATTCTGCCGCTGCTGTTCGTGGTGCATTACCACTTCCCCCGGCTCGACGCGCTGATGAACATCCTCATCCTGCTGCCCTTCGCGGTGCCGCCGGTGGTGTCGTCGGTGGGCCTGCTGCAACTCTACGGTTCCGGGCCGCTGGCGATGGTGGGCACGCCGTGGATTCTGATCGGCTGCTACTTCACCGTGGCCCTGCCGTTCATGTACCGCGCGATCACCAACAACCTGCAAGCGATCAACCTGCGCGACTTGATGGACGCCTCGCAATTGCTCGGCGCGAGCACCTGGCAGGCGGCAATCCTGGTGGTGCTGCCGAACCTGCGCAAGGGCCTGATGGTAGCGCTGCTGCTGTCGTTTTCGTTCCTGTTCGGTGAGTTCGTGTTCGCCAACATCCTGGTGGGCACCCGCTACGAAACCCTGCAGGTGTACCTCAACAACATGCGCAACAGCAGCGGCCACTTCACCAGTGCCGTCGTCATTTCCTATTTCTTCTTTGTGCTGGTGCTGACCTGGGCCGCCAATATCTTGAACAAGGACAAAAGCCAATGAGCTTCGTCAGCGTCCAACACCTGCAAAAAGGCTACGCCGGCACCCCGGTGTTCAGTGACATCAATTGCGAGATCGCCAAGGGCGAATTCGTCACCCTGCTCGGCCCGTCCGGTTGCGGCAAGTCGACCTTGCTGCGTTGCATCGCCGGCCTCACGTCGGTGGACAGTGGCAAAATTCTGCTGGATGGCCAGGACATCGTTCCCCTCAGCCCGCAGAAACGCCACATCGGCATGGTGTTCCAGAGCTACGCGCTGTTCCCCAACATGACCGTGGAGCAGAACGTTGCCTTCGGCCTGCGCATGCAAAAGGTCAACGCCGACGACAGCCATAAGCGCGTGCAGGAAGTGCTGCAACTGGTTGAGCTCAAAGAACTCGCCGGCCGCTACCCGCATCAGATGTCCGGTGGCCAGTGCCAGCGCGTGGCCCTCGCCCGCTCGCTGGTGACCCGCCCACGCCTGTTGCTGCTCGATGAGCCGCTGTCGGCGCTGGACGCGCGGATCCGCAAGCACCTGCGCGAACAGATCCGCCAGATTCAGCGCGAATTGGGGCTGACCACGATTTTCGTCACCCATGACCAGGAAGAAGCCCTGACCATGTCCGACCGCATCTTCCTGATGAACCAGGGCAAGATCGTGCAGAGCGGTGATGCCGAGACGCTCTACACCGCGCCGGTGGATGTGTTCGCCGCCGGTTTCATCGGCAACTACAACCTGCTCGACGCCGACAAGGCCAGCCAATTGCTGCAACGCCCGATCAGTGGGCGCATTGCGATTCGCCCGGAGGCCATCGAACTGAGCCGCAGCGGCGAACTCGACGCACTGGTGCGCAGCCACAGCCTGCTGGGCAACGTGATTCGCTACCGCATCGAGGCACGCGGCGTGGAATTGGTGGTGGATGTGCTCAACCGTTCCGCCGACGACCTGCACCCGGATGGCCAGCGCCTGGCACTTTCCATCGACCCCAGTGCGTTGTGTGAAGTAGCCTGACGCCACGATTTATTTCAGAGAGCATGACGGATGGCATTGGTAATTTTTGATTTGGACGACACCTTGATCCACGGCGACTGCGCCACCCTGTGGAGCGAGCAGATGGGCCGCCTGGGCTGGGTCGACCCTGAGTCATTCATGCGCAAGAACAACGAATTGATGGACGCCTACGGCCAGGGCAAGCTGCGCATGGAAGCCTTCATGGACTTCAGCCTGGAACCCATGATCGGCCGCACGCCGGAAGAGATCGAGCACCTGGTAGAGCCGTGGGTCGAGGACGTCATCGAGCCGCTGATCTACAGTGACGCCACCAAGACCATCGCTCGCCACCGCGCGAACGGCGACCGGATTCTGGTGATTTCCGCGTCGGGCACCCACCTGGTCAAACCGATTGCGGCACGTATTGGTATTGATGAAGTGCTGGGCATCGACCTGGATGTCAGCCATGGCGTGTACAGCGGCCATACCGTGGGTGTACTGACGTACCGTGAAGGCAAGATCACGCGGTTGCTGGAATGGCTGGAGCAGGAAAGCGAGACGCTCGACGGCGCGTATTTCTACTCGGATTCACGCAATGATTTGCCACTGCTGCTGAAAGTGGATCACCCGCAGGTGGTGAATCCGGATCCGGTGTTGCGTGAACATGCAGAAAAGGCCGGCTGGCCGATTCATCACTGGGTATGACACTGCGCTCCTTGAATTGAAATCCAATCCACTGTGGGAGCGGGCTTGCTCGCGAAAGCGGTTTGTCAGTGAAGAATGTTTCATCTGACACTCCGCCTTCGCGAGCAAGCCCGCTCCCACACTTTGATCTCATTTCAGCCGGAGACGGGTGTCAGACCAAACTCTCGTCAATCACCAACACCAATTTCCCGGAAATCTGGTTGCTCGCCAACTCGGCAAACGCCGCCTCGGCATCCTTGATCGGGAAGGTCTTGGCCAGTTGCGGGCTCAAGCGTCCCTCGGCAAACAGCGGCCATACCTGCTGGCTCAAGTCACTGAACAGGTCTGCCTTGAACTGATCGCTGCGGCTGCGCAGGGTCGAGCCGAGCAGCTGAATGCGCTTGCCCAGCACCTGCGCCAGGTCGAGCTGCGCGTCGCGCCCGCCCATCAAGCCGATCAATACCCAGCGGCCGTCCAGGGCCAGCAGCTTGAGGTCCAGCGCGGCGTAGTTGCCACCCACCGGGTCGAGGATCACATCGAACGGCCCGAAATCGCTTAGCCCTTCAATGCCGTCATTACGTACCACGCCGCCCTGGGCACCGAGTGCCTCGCAGTACGCCAGGCGCTGCGCCGAGCCGACGCTGACCCAGCACGGGCTGCCAAACGCCTTGCACAGCTGGATCGCCGCCGAGCCCACACCACTGGCGCCGGCATGCAGCAAGACTTTTTCACCGGGCTTGAGGCCCGCCAGCTGGAACAGATTCAGCCACGCCGTGCTGTACACCTCGGGCAGAGCCGCTGCTTCGGTCAGCGACAAACCTTCCGGTACCGGCAGTACATGGCGCGCATCCACCACCACTTCTTCGGCCATGCCGCCACCGGCGAGCAATGCGCAAACGCGGTCACCGACCTGCCAGGACGACCCCGGCCCGACCTCACTGATAACCCCGGCGCACTCAAGACCCAGCACGTGGCTGGCGCCAGGCGGGGGTGGATAGAGCCCGGCGCGCTGTAATAAATCGGCGCGATTAAGGCCCGCAGTCGCCACACAAATGCGAACTTGGCCTACATCGCAAGTAGGGCTGGGTTCTGTCAGCCACTCCACATGACCTTCAACGCCTTGCAATGCTTTCACAGTGCCTCCATAGTGAGTCTGGACTGAGCCCGTAGCTGTAGCGCCGGGCTTTTTGCATTATGCGACCGGATCATATGGAACCGGCTCCCTCAAAGACGGCCTAATATGCGTTATCAATTGCCCCCGCGTCGAATCAGCATGAAGCATCTGTTCCCCAGCACCGCCCTCGCTTTTTTCATTGGTCTCGGCTTCGCGTCGATGTCGACCAATACGTTCGCAGCCAACAGCTGGGACAACCTTCAGCCTGATCGCGATGAGGTGATTGCAAGCCTTAACGTCGTCGAGTTGCTCAAGCGCCATCACTACAGCAAGCCGCCGCTGGACGACGCGCGCTCGGTGATCATCTACGACAGCTACCTCAAGCTGCTGGATCCGTCGCGCAGCTACTTCCTGGCCAGCGATATCGCTGAGTTCGATAAGTGGAAGACCCAGTTCGACGACTTCCTCAAAAGCGGCGACCTGCAGCCCGGCTTCACCATTTACAAGCGTTACCTGGACCGCGTCAAAGCGCGTCTGGACTTCGCCCTGGGTGAGCTGGACAAAGGCGTCGACAAGCTCGACTTCACCCAGAAAGAAACCCTTCTGGTGGATCGCAAGGACGCGCCTTGGCTGACCAGCAGCGCCGCCCTTGACGACCTGTGGCGCAAACGCGTCAAGGACGAAGTGCTGCGCTTGAAGATCGCCGGCAAAGAGCCCAAGGCCATTCAAGAGCTGTTGACCAAGCGCTACAAGAATCAGCTGGCACGTCTGGACCAGACCCGTGCCGAAGATATCTTCCAGGCCTACATCAACACCTTCGCGATGTCCTACGACCCGCACACCAATTATCTGTCGCCAGATAACGCGGAAAACTTTGATATCAACATGAGTCTGTCGCTGGAGGGCATCGGTGCCGTCCTGCAAAGCGACAATGACCAGGTCAAGATCGTGCGTCTGGTGCCGGCAGGTCCGGCAGACAAAACCAAGCAGGTCGCTCCGGCCGACAAGATCATCGGCGTGGCCCAGGCCGACAAAGAGATGGTCGACGTGGTCGGCTGGCGTCTGGACGAAGTGGTCAAGCTGATCCGCGGGCCAAAAGGCAGCGTGGTGCGTCTGGAAGTGATTCCGCACACCAATGCACCGAACGACCAGACCAGCAAGATCGTGTCCATCACCCGTGAAGCGGTGAAGCTTGAAGACCAGGCCGTGCAGAAGCAGATCCTGAACCTCAAGCAGGATGGCAAGGATTACAAGCTGGGCGTGATTGTGATCCCGGCCTTCTACCTGGATTTCAAAGCGTTCCGTGCCGGTGATCCGGACTACAAGTCCACCACCCGCGACGTGAAGAAAATCCTGACCGAACTGCAGAAGGACAAAGTCGACGGCGTAGTGATCGATCTGCGCAACAACGGCGGCGGTTCCCTGCAGGAAGCCACCGAGCTGACCAGCCTGTTTATCGACAAAGGCCCGACCGTGTTGGTACGCAACGCTGACGGCCGTGTCGATGTGCTTGAGGACGAGAACCCGGGTGCCTTCTACAAAGGGCCGATGGCGTTGCTGGTCAACCGCCTCTCGGCTTCGGCCTCGGAAATTTTCGCCGGCGCGATGCAGGACTACCACCGTGCGCTGATCGTCGGCGGCCAGACCTTCGGTAAAGGCACCGTGCAGACCATTCAGCCGCTTAACCATGGCGAGCTGAAACTGACCCTGGCCAAGTTCTACCGGGTTTCCGGGCAGAGCACCCAGCATCAGGGCGTGCTGCCGGATGTCGACTTCCCGTCGATCATCGACACCAAGGAAATCGGCGAGAGCGCCCTGCCTGAAGCCATGCCGTGGGACACCATCCGCCCTGCGATCAAGCCGGCGTCGGACCCGTTCAAACCGTTCCTGACGCAGTTGAAGGCTGACCATGACGCGCGCTCCGCCAAGGATGCCGAGTTTGTGTTCATCCGCGACAAACTGGCCCTGGCCAAGAAGCTGATGGAAGAGAAAACCGTCAGCCTCAACGAAGCCGATCGCCGTGCGCAGCACACCAGCATCGAAAATCAGCAACTGGTACTGGAAAACGCCCGCCGCAAGGCCAAAGGCGAAGACCCGCTCAAGGAACTGAAGAAAGAAGATGAAGATGCGCTGCCGACCGAGCCGGAAAAAACCAAGCCGGAAGACGACGCCTACCTGTCTGAAACAGGCCGGATCCTGCTCGACTACCTGAAAATCAGCAAACAGGTGGCCAAGCAGTAAATGATGGCAATTTAATGTGATCGCTCCTCGGAGTGTCATCATATAGACATCATTCTGTCGTGAAATGAAGGACCGCAGGCGCCAAGCCTGCGGTCCTTTTTTTTCGATCGAGATCGCCATGACCATGACCGAACAGCTGAATGCATTGGGCTCTATCCTGGCTCAAGGCAGTTTGCACAGCCTGTTCCAACCGATCATTTGCCTGTCCGAACGGCGCATCCTCGGCTACGAAGCCCTCAGCCGTGGCCCTTCCAATAGTCCATTGCACTCCCCGGTCGCGCTGTTCTCAGTGGCCGGGCATGCCGGGCGCCTCAGTGAGCTGGAGATGGCCTGCCGCGAAAGCGCGTGTCGACGGTTCAGCGAACAGAAACTGCCAGGCAAGCTGTTCCTGAATATCTCGCCGGAATCCTTGATGGAGACCGCGCATCAACCGGGGCGCACCTTGCAATTGCTGCGCGACTTCGGCATTCCCCCCAGCCAAGTGGTGATCGAACTCACCGAGCAGACCCCCACCGACGACTTCGATCTGCTGCAAACCGCACTGCACCATTACCGCGACATGGGCTTCGCCATCGCCCTGGATGACCTGGGCGCCGGCTATTCCAGCCTGCGGTTGTGGTCGGAGCTGCGCCCAGACTACGTGAAGATTGATCGGCATTTTATCGACGGCATCCATCAGGACGCGCTCAAGCGTGAGTTCGTCGGCTCCATCCTGCAAATCGCCAGGGCGTCGCGGGCACAGGTCATTGCCGAAGGTATTGAGCTACCCGAAGAATTGGCGGTGTTGACCGAGATGGGCGTGGACCTGGTCCAGGGCTACCTGCTTTGCCGCCCGCAGGAGCAGCCGCCCCAGGAAGCACGCCTGATGCTGCCCAAGCAGGATAATGCCAACCTCGCCCTCAGCGAAGAAGGCAGCGACCTCAGTGCCCTGCTTAACGAGCAGCCGGCGGTGGATCAGGACACTGCCACCGCCCAGGTGCTGGAGTCGTTCCGCCGCCAGGCCAATCTCAATTCGCTGGCGGTGCTGGACGGGCGTGGCCACCCGGTAGGCATCGTGCACCGGCATTCGTTATCCGACGCGCTGCTCAAGCCCTTCGCCACCGACCTGTTCGCGCGCAAGCCCATCAGCCGTTTGATGAGCGATGACTTTTTGGCAGTTGAATTGAGCCAATCGCTGCAGCAAGTCAGCCGCCTGCTGACCAGCCGCGCGCGGCAACGGATTGAAGAGGATTTCATCATCACGCTCAATGGCGATTACCTGGGCCTGGGGCGGGTGATCGATGTGCTCAAGCTGATCACCGAACTGAAGATCCAGCAGGCGCGTTACGCCAACCCGCTAACGCTGCTGCCGGGCAACGTGCCGATCCAGCAATGCCTGACGCGGCTGTTGCAGCAACAACGAGAGTCAGTGATCTGCTACGTGGATATCGACAGCTTCAAACCGTTCAACGATATCTACGGTTACGGGCGCGGGGATGAGGTCTTGCTGTGCCTGGCGCAGTGCCTCAACGACCGGGTTGACCCCAGCCGCGACTTTGTCGGGCATATAGGCGGCGATGATTTTTTGCTGGTGCTCGGCCCACAGGATTGGCGCAAGCGGCTTAACCAGTTGCTGGATGATTTTCACACCCAGTGCCGACGCTTCTACCGCGCCGAACACCTCGACGCCGGCTGCTTTGTGGCGTTGAACCGCCAGGGCGCGCGTCAGGAATTCGCCTTGTTGTCGCTGTCGATCGGCGTGGTGCATTTATATCCACAGGCCTGTGGGCAACTCGACGCCAGCCAGTTGGCGGAGCTGGCCTCGCAGGCCAAGCACCACGCCAAGGATGTGGCGGGCTACAGCATTCATGTGATCGACAGCATGGACATGCTGGCCCAGACGCTTTAAGCCTCGGCAGATTCCGGATAATCGTATTCGAACACGCGCACCACTTCCGAGGCGTGCCAGGATGCGGCGGCCACGCCATCGGACGGCCCGCTGAAACGCCCCAGGCGCTCCACACATTCGAAGAAACCGGTACGCGGCAGGCGACTGGCACCCTGGCTGATCACCAGTGAGCTGCGCAACGGCTGCTCGGCCTTGGCGTCCAGCGCGGCCAGGTGCTCGAGGGCGGCGGCCAGGGTCTGCATCGCCGGCGTGGGAAATTGCAGGCGCTCCAGCAGCGCGCGGTAGGTCAGCAGGTGACGCTGGCGGCGCGCTTGATCCAGTTCGTTGAGTAATCCATCCCAGTGTTGACGGCTGATACGTAGGCTCAAGATTCATCCCTCCAACCTGCAACGCCCAATTCCCAGGCCAGGCTGCGGCGAATGGCGGCATCCGGCTGGCGTTCACCACTTTCAATCAATCCGAGATACGAGGGGCTGATGCCCACGGTGCGGGCCAGGGTTTCGATGGCCAGTCCCCGGGTTTCACGCAGGCCGCGCAGGTCCGCGAGCGGGCGCAAAGCCTGATCGGGAGCGACCTGAGCGTCAGAAGAAGGAGGGAGTGCTGGTTGTTGCTGACCGGCGGCTTTTAGTAGCGCCTGGTACTGGTCCCATGGCAACACCGCGTACTCGGGTTCGCCATTGCGTGAAATTATCTGAATATCCATGACTGCCCCGTAGGATAACAACACTCACTAAGTAAGCTCTTTCCTTAGGAGTGTAATCCTAACAGCCACAAAGGTCGCAGGGGGATATCCGTGTGATCAGTTTTTTTGCGGGTTTTCCTCAGCCAGCAGCGCAGGCGTCGCAGGCAGGCGCTCAACCACCGCGAGCTTTTCCGGGCGCTGGGCGTCGCGCCAGGCGCGAAAGGCGCTCAGTTCGCCGTCCAGGGTCTTCATGACCCATGCCAGCACGGCGATGTCATCGAGCATGCCAAATACCGGAATAAAGTCCGGGATCGCGTCAATCGGGCTGAGGAAGTACATCAAGCCCGCCACTACCGAAATCAGCGCCTTGGGGCTGATCGCCCGGTATTCGCCGCGCCAGTAGGCCAGGCACAGGGCCTGAAGCAATTTGAGATCATCCTTGAGCTTACCCAGGCGGTTGCCCTGGCTGGAGCCTTTTGCGGCGACGGCAAACAGCAGGGTTGGCAAACGCCCACGGCCAAGCAGACGCGCGGCCATGGGCAGGAAACGGGTGAAATTGAACGGTGGTTTCATCTGTCACTCCAGTTCCAGGCGACATAAAAGGTTATCCACACAAATTGTGGATAACCTTGTGAACAGAGCCTGTTTTATCGGCTGAAAGCCACGGACTACAAGGCTTTCAGTCAGATCGGGCGTTTTTTGCGCACATAAAAAAAACCCAAGATTTCATTGACTTGGCGTTGATGTGCGGCTACCCGTGCTCGAGTCTTATATCAGACTGTTTCAGCTTGCAGGGGTTCGTTTGAATTTACGTCGGGTGTGAATCAGGCGGATTTACCGGGCCGCAGATACGACAACGCCCCGTCGAAACGGGGCGTTGTCTGTTCAGGCGCCGATTACTTCTTGGCGGCTGGAGCAGCAGGTGCGTCAGGGGCTTCAGCCTTGGCTGGGTCCTTGATGGCCAGCAGTTCCAGGTCGAATACCAGCACGGAGTTGGCTGGAATCGCCGGGCTCGGGCTCTGAGCGCCGTAGGCCAGGTCAGACGGGATGTACAACTCGACCTTCTCGCCAACGTGCATCAGTTGCAGGCCTTCGACCCAACCCGGGATCACGCCGCTGACCGGCAGGTCAATCGGGCTACCGCGATCAACGGAGCTGTCAAAGGTCGTGCCGTTGGTGAGCTTGCCGGTGTAGTGCACAGTTACCACGTCGGTTGGCTTAGGCTGAGCGCCATCAGCCTTCTTCACGATCTTGTACTGCAGACCGGAAGCAGTGGTCACTACGCCGTCTTTCTTGGCGTTTTCTTCGAGGAATTTCTTGCCGGCGGCTGCCGACTCTTCGCTCATTTTAGTCATACGTTCTTCTGCACGCTTCTGCAGTGCGGCAAACGCTTCAACCAGTTCGTCGTCTTTCAGCTTCTGTTCTTTCTTGCCGACGGCATCTTCGATGCCTTGGGCTACCGCTTTGGAGTCCAGGTCATCCATGCCTTCCTGGGCAAGACTTTTGCCCATGTTCAGGCCGATACCGTAGGAAGCTTTCTGCGCCGGGGTTTTCAGCTCTACGCTGGTCTGCGAATCACAACCCGCAAGTACCAGGCTAACCAGGGCCACCGCCGCCGCCAACCGATGCTGTTTCATGCTATTTCCTTGTTCGTGCGCCAAAAGGGCATTCGAGTAAAGTCGCGAGCTTATCAGGCGGCCACGACCAATGGCTACCGGCATGTGAGCAGGAAACTTCCGATAAGTTCACGTGTTTAAAAGCATTTTCATTCATGATGGAGGCCCGCGACGGATCGCGGGACTGCCTGCAACCAGGCTCATGGCCACTTGCCGCACCTATGGCGTAGTGGCATAACAACGCGACAACTCGACAAGGATAGTTATCTTGCGCATTTTTTCCCGTGTTTTGCTTCTGATATTGCTCGCACTCGGCCTGCTGCTGGCCGTCGTGCTCTATTACACCATCAACCCCAAGCTGCCCGACTACGTGCCTGTGCAGCAGGTGCGCTACCAGGATCAATGGAGTGCCGCCGATCGCCAGACCTACTATTTCACGCCTCAGGGCACTCAAGTTAAAGGCCTGCACTACGACTGGTTCACCGCCCTGGAGCTGCCGTTCTCCGAACAGCGTTTTGCCACGCCCGAGTACCTGGCGCGCTTTGGGTTTCTGGTAGACCCCAAGCAGGTCCCTACCGCGCAGAACCCCGGCAATCTGCCAGTCGGTTTTGCCCGCCACCAGAATGCCGGCAGCGCGGTTGAATACCTGGATATCACCTGCGCCGCCTGCCACACCGGCGAGCTGCACTTCAAAGGCCAGGCCCTGCGCATTGACGGCGGCTCGGCCCAGCACGTGCTGCCCTCCAGCGTGCCCACCTTGCGCGGCGGCAGCTTCGGCCAGGCACTGGTGGCCAGCCTGGCCGCCACTTATTACAACCCATGGAAATTCGAGCGCTTTGCCCGCCAGGTGCTGGGGGATCGATACGACGCTGAACATGGCCAACTGCGTCAAGACTTCAAACGGTCGCTCAACCAGTTCCTAAAAGTCGCCTGGAATGACACCCACCGCGGCCTCTACCCCACCGAAGAAGGCCCGGGCCGTACCGACGCGTTTGGCCGCATCGCCAATGCCAGCTTTGGCGACGCTGTCTCGCCGGACAATTACCGCGTTGCCAATGCCCCGGTGGACTACCCGCACCTGTGGGATATCTGGACCTTCGACTGGGTGCAATGGAACGGTTCGGCCCAGCAACCCATGGCGCGCAACATCGGTGAAGCCCTCGGCGTCGGTGCGACCCTGGACTTCTTCGACAGCGCCGGCCAGCCCCTTCAAGGCCAAGCGCGCTACCCTTCCAGCGTGCGCGTGCGTGACCTCAACCTGATCGAAGAAACCCTGCAACGCCTCAAGCCGCCCACTTGGCCGGAAGATCTGTTCGGCGCCATCGACAAACCCCTCGCCGCTCAGGGCCGCGCGTTGTTCGCCGAGAACTGCGCCGGTTGCCATGTGCCCGCTGTCAGCCAAGTCAATGGCCGCCCGGTGCAGCAGTTGAAAATGCTCCCCGTTGAATACATCGGCACCGACCCCGGCACCGCCAGCAACATCGCCGACCAGCGCTACGACCTCAGCGCGCTGCAATGGGACCCGGCGGAACTGGCCACGCTCAACGTCGAACTGCACCCAACGCCGACTGCGCCGCTGGACCTGCACAACCTGTCGGTGGCGCAAGGCCTGGCCTACGTCACCGCCTTTGTCGAAGACCACGCCTACCGCGCCGCCGGCGTGACCCCGGCCGAGCGGCCAAGCCTGGACGGTTTCGGCCTGCCTATCGGTGTGCGCGAGGTACGCGCCTACAAAGCGCGGCCACTGGCCGGCGTGTGGGCCACGCCGCCATTCCTGCATAACGGCTCGGTGCCGACGATCTACCAATTGCTCTCGCCTCAGGACGAGCGCAGCACCACCTTCTATAAAGGCACGTTTGCCTACGACCCGCGCCACCTGGGCTTTGAAACACAGGCGTTCAAGAATGGCTTCCGGTTCGATACCAACGTCACCGGCAACCACAACAGCGGCCACGAATTTCGCGCCGGCCAACGTGGCAATGGCGTGATCGGCCGCGGCCTGCAGCCGCAGGAACGCTGGGCGCTGCTGGAATACCTCAAAGTACTGGGCGGCCCGCTGGAGCAACAGTTGCCATGACTATTGGATCTGACTACAAGGAATCTTCGATGCTCGCGCGTCTGTGGCTGCGCCTCGGCGCGTTTTTGGGTAAAACCCTGTTATGGCTGGTGGGCCTGGGGCTGCTGGGCTGGCTGATCGCTGCCGCCTGGTTTGCCTGGCAGCACAGCGGCCCGGTGTCGCCGGACGAGCAGATCCCGCCCGGTGAAGCGGCCATGACCCAGGGCATCATTCAGACAGCCGTGCGCATTGTCGATCAGCACCGCGAAGGCACGCGTTACCTGCGCGACGCGCATGCCAAGGCTCACGGCTGCGTGAAGGCGCACGTCAGCGTAGTGGCGGATCTTGACCCGGCGTTGCGCCAAGGCGTGTTCGCCGAGCCGGGCAAAACCTGGCAGGCGTTGATGCGTCTGTCCAATGGCAATGCCTACCCGCAATTCGACAGCATCCGCGATGCGCGGGGCATGGCGCTCAAGCTGCTGGATGTTCCGGGCAAACAGTTGATGGCGGATCAGCAGGCGCGCACTGAACAGGATTTCGTGATGTTCAGTCATCCGAATTTCTTCGTCAGCGATGTGGCGGAGTATGCGCAAAACATCGGCGCCCAGGCCGACGGCAAGAAGGTCCTGGCGTTCTTTCCCAAGGCAGACCCGCGTAGTTGGCAGGTGCGCCATTTGTTTATCGCGCTGGCCACACTGTCGCCTGCGCCGGCCAGCCCGACGCAGACGACTTACTTTTCGGTGTCGCCCTACAAGTTCGGCGCAGCCAATGCCAAGTTTCGCGTAGCGCCTGACCCGCTCAGTTGCCCTGAGTATGTGTTGCCCAAGCAGAACCAGGACCTGCCGAACTTTCTGCGCAGTGCCTTGAGCCAGCAGCTGTCGACCGACCGTGTGCCGGCGTGTTTTGTGTTGCAGGTTCAGCGGCAGAATCCGCAGAAATTCATGCCGATCGAAGACACCAGCATTGAATGGAAGGAGAGCGATGCGCCGTATGAGACCGTGGCAACCGTACGGGTTGAGGCGCAGGATTTTGATACGCCGGCGTTGAATCTCGCTTGTGATAACCAGTCGTTTAATCCGTGGTTTGGGCTTGAGGCGCATCGACCGATTGGGGGGATTAATCGGTTGCGCAAGGCGGTGTATGAGGCTGTGAGCGACTATCGGCATAGTCGTAATTTGTGAGGTGTCGGGGGTGGGTACATATCCGGTTTTTGGGTGATGGCGGGTATGGGTTCCGCCCTTACGGCGGGTCACTTTGGAAAAGCCCCAAAGTAACCAAAGGGCTCTTGCCCCACCACTCGGCACCTCGCTTAGGCTCGGTGTGCCCTCACTCCGGTACTACGGAGCGGGCCGCCGCGACGGGGCGTCCCTGCCCCGTCGCGGCTAAACCGGCGTCCTGCCGGTTTACCCGCTCCGTACTACCTGCGTTCGGCCAGCGTGGTTTAACGGGGCGCCTAAGGTCAAAGTCAAAAGCAGATCAAGATCAAAAACAGAGCACGGCGGCCTAGTAGCCGACCTGAGTGGTTAGATCAAAAGCGAAGGCGAGGCGGCCTGACAGCCGGCCTGATCTTGAAGGCTGAACTCAATCAAAGGTGGGAGCTGGCTTGCCTGCGATGGCATCAACTGGTTGTGCCTGATAGACCGAGTTGTTTGCATCGCAGGCAAGCCAGCTCCCACAGAAAAGCCAAGCAGTGCGGTGGTGGAGGCTGAACTCGGTCAACTTGTGGGAGCGGGCTTGCTCGCGAAGGCGGTGGGTCAGCCAGCTCATGTGTAGCTGACACGCCGCCTTCGCGAGCAAGCCCGCTCCCACATTTGGATCTCTGTGCATCAGATAGAAGTGTGTTGCTGTGCTCTTGATCCGCTTTTGCTTCAACCACTCAGGTCGGCTTTCAGGCCGCCGTGCTCTGCTTTTGATCTTGATCTGACAGGCCCCGTCAACCACGCTGGCCGAACGCAGGCTTGAATCCGTGGGTAACCCGGCAGGACGCCGGGTTAGCCGTGTTGGGCCATGGATGGCCCGTCGCGGCGGCCCACGGATTCAAGCCGGAGTGAGGGCATGCCGAGCCTAGGCGAGGCACCGAGTGGTGGGGCAAAGACCTTTTGGTTACTTTTGGGGCGTTTGCCAAAAGTGACCCGCTGTAAGAGCGGAACCCTAAGCCGCCGTTACCGCAGCAACGGATATGTACTCCCCCCCCCACCAGCCCGTAAAGAACCCGTATAAATTCCAACTTCCCCATAACGATTACGTCGTCCCTATTGAGCAACTAACCCCCCACGCTCTACCGTCACGTCCTACCCCCAAAACCCGTAGGAAGTCATCGTGGAAAGTTCAACTTTAGGCATGGTCGTCCTGTCAATGATTGCGCTCTTCGGCACCGCCGCGTTTTGCTTCGAGCATCTCGCCACCCGCGGCGAAAAGAAAAAGAAAGCCAAATAAGCTGATCACTGAAATCAGCAGAACCCCAGTTTTTCAAGGGATACCCCGGCACCGGGCTATCCCTTGTTTTCGTTCGTCCAGCCAAAACCCATCTATATACCGTCTTAATACCGCCCCCTGTAATCAGTGCCCGGGCTTGATACCCAAGCGCATAACCTCCCCCGCTTCTTCAACAAGGGGAGTTACACCGTGCTCACACTGACCTTCATTTATGTCGCCAGCGGCTTATGTGCCGTGGGCCTGTTCGCTTACCTGGGCTACGCCCTCATCCGCGCTGAAAAGTTCTAGGGAGTCCGCCATGTACGACGTGATGTTTATCGGCCTCTCCCTGATGTTTTTTGTTGCGACTGCCATGGCCATTGTCGCCATGGGCAAGCTTTGAACGGAGCCACGACATGCTAAGCACTCTGCTGGAATTTGCGCTGGTCCTGGGGTTGATGACCGGGCTCGCCGTGCTGATGGGCAAGTGGCTGACCCGGGTGTTTACCGGGACCGGCCACGCCCTGCCGGAACGTTTTACCTATCGCCTGCTGGGCATCAACCCGCTGGAGACCATGGGCTGGGCCCGCTATGGCTCAGCGCTGCTGCTGTCGAACGCGGCGATGATGCTGCTCGGCTATATCGTCCTGCGCTTGCAGGCGCTAATGCCGATCAACCCGCTGGGCCTGGCCGCGCAAACCCCGGACCTGGCGTTCAACACCGCCGCGTCCTTTATTACCAACACCAACTGGCAGGCGTACTCGGGTGAAACAAGCCTGTCGAACTTCAGCCAGATGGCCGTCATCACCTTTCTGATGTTTGTCGGCGCCACGTCCGGCGTGGTCGCGGCCGCAGGGTTTATTCGCGGATTGAGCCGCTCAAGCTCGGCCGACATCGGCAACTTCTGGGTCGACTTCACTCGCACCCTGTACCGGGTGATGCTGCCGCTGTGCGTGGCCATGGCGCTGGTGTATGTGTGGCAGGGCATGCCACAAACCTTCGCCTCACAAGCCTTGGCGACAACCTTGGAAGGCGCGCAGCAACAGCTGATCGTCGGCGCGGTCGCCAGCTTTGAATCGATCAAGCACATCGGCACCAACGGCGGCGGCTTCTTCAGCATGAATGCCGCGCACCCGTTCGAGAACCCGACGCCGCTGACCAACATCCTGCACATCCTCAGCATGCTGCTGATCCCGTCGGCACTGACCTACACCTTTGGCAGCATGCTGCTGCAACGCCGTCAGGGCTGGGTGTTTTTCGGCACCTTCCTGGTGATGTTCATCGGCTTCCTCGCGCTGGTGTACGGCGCCGAGCAAACCGGCAACCCGTTGCTGACCCAGGCCGGCGCCAACCAGACGCTGTCGATTGAGCAAAGCGGCGGCAACATGGAAGGCAAGGAGCTGCGTTTCGGCATCGCCGACAGCAGCCTGTTTATTGCCACCACCACCGCAGCCACCACGGGTTCGGTCAATGCCATGCACGACTCGCTGACGCCCATGGGCGGCTTCGTGCCGTTGGCGCAGATGATGCTCAACTGTGTGTTCGGCGGCGACGGCGTGGGCTTTATCAACCTGATCCAGTACGCGCTGCTGACGGTGTTTCTGGTGGGCATGATGATTGGGCGCAGCCCGGAATTCCTCGGCAAGAAAATCGAGGCCCGCGAGATGAAACTGGTGATGCTCTCGGTGCTCGCGCACCCCATCAGCATTCTTGGTTTCACCGCCCTCGCCGCCCTGTGGCCGGACACCATGGCCAGCCTCAACAACCTCGGCCCGCACGGGTTCAGCGAGGTGCTCTACGCCTACACCTCGGGCACCGCCAACAACGGTTCGGCGTTTGCCGGGCTGAACGCCAACACACCCTTTTTCAATACCACCATTGGGCTTGCGATGTTGATCGGGCGCTTCTTCACCATGCTGCCGATGCTCGCCGTGGCCGGTTCGCTGGCGATGAAAAAGACCGTGCCGGCCGGTGCCGGGACCATCCCCACCGCGACCCCGCTGTTCATGCTGCTGGTGGTGTTCGTGGTGCTGGTGGTCGGTGGCCTGACCTTCTTGCCGGCGCTCGCGCTCGGCCCGCTGGTGGAGCAACTGCAGTTGCTGTCCGGCCAGACGTACAACTAAGGACATGTTGATGACGACTCAATCGATATTCAAAGGGCTGCTGCGTCCGGTGCTGGTGTCGGCAGTGTTTTTCATGCTGCTGACCGGCCTGGCGTACCCCGCTTTCACCACCGTGGCCGCGCAACTGTTGTTCCCGTATCAGGCCAGTGGCTCGCTGATTGAACGCGACGGCCTGGTGATCGGCTCAGCGTTGATCGGCCAAAACTTCACCAAGCCTGAGTACTTCCAGGGCCGCCCGAGCATGACCCTCGGCGCCGACCCGCAAGACCCGAGTAAAAGCGTGTCGCAGCCCTACAACGCCGGTTCCAGTGGCGCGAGCAACCTGGGCCCGACCAGCCAGAAACTGCTGGATCAGGTCGCCGCACGCGCCAAGGCCTATCGCCAGGACAACGGCCTGCCGGCCGACGCCCCGGTGCCGGTGGACGCGGTCACGGCTTCCGCCTCGGGCCTCGACCCGCATATCTCGGTGGCCAACGCCCGGCTGCAACTGGCACGGGTAGCGCGGTTGCGCCATATCCCCGAGGCCGACCTGCTGCAACTGCTCAACGACCACACCGCCGCACGCACCCTCGGCCTGCTCGGCGAGCCACGGGTGAATGTGCTGCAACTCAACTTGGCGCTGGATGCACATCAGCCCTCTATTGCGGTCAGTGAGTAAGAGATTGCCCTCATGAAAAATGCTCGTTTACCTCTGTTTGATCGACGCATCGTGCTCACTGCCGGCGTCGACGCGTTGAAGAAATTGCTGCCTCAGGCGCAATGGAAAAACCCGGTGATGTTTGTGGTGTACCTGGGCAGCATTCTCACCACCCTGCTGTGGTTCCAGTCCCTGGGCGGCAAGGGTGAAGCGCCCAGCGGTTTCATCCTCAGCATCACCTTGTGGCTGTGGTTCACCGTGCTGTTCGCCAACTTCGCCGAAGCCTTGGCCGAAGGCCGCAGCCGCGCCCAGGCCGCCAGCCTGCGCGGCATGAAACGCCAGACCCTGGCCAAGTTGTTGCAGCAACCGCGCCACGGCGCCGCCTGGCTACCGCTGGAAGCCGGCCTGCTGCGCAAAGACAACGTGGTGCTGATCGAAGCCGGCGACCTGGTGCCGCTGGACGGCGTGGTGATCGAAGGCGTGGCCTCGGTGGATGAAAGCGCGATCACCGGCGAATCGGCACCGGTGATTCGCGAGGCCGGTGGCGACTTTTCCTCGGTCACCGGCGGCACGCGGGTGCTGTCGGATTGGCTGGTGGTGCGCATCAGCGTCAACCCCGGCGAATCGTTCCTGGACCGCATGATCTCGATGGTTGAATCGGCCAAGCGCCAGAAGACGCCCAACGAAGTTGCGCTGACGATTTTGCTGGTCGGCCTGACCCTGTTGTTCCTGCTGGTGATCGCCACGCTGAGCCCTTACTCGATCTTCGCCGTGGCCATGAGCGGCAGCGGCAGTGTGATCAGCGCCACGGTGCTGGTGGCCTTGCTGGTGTGCCTGATCCCCACCACCATCGGCGGCCTGCTTTCGGCCATCGGCGTGGCGGGCATGAGCCGGATGATGTCGGCGAACGTCATCGCCACCTCGGGCCGGGCGGTCGAAGCCGCGGGCGATGTCGACGTGTTGCTGCTGGACAAGACCGGCACCATCACCCTGGGCAACCGCCAGGCCAGCAGCTTCTTGCCGGCGCCGGGTGTGAAGGAAGCCGAGCTGGCGGACGCTGCGCAACTGGCGTCCCTGGCCGACGAAACCCCGGAAGGCCGCAGCATCGTGGTGCTGGCCAAGCAGAAATTCGACATCCGCGCGCGCGACATCAACGCCCTGGGCGCAAGCTTTGTGCACTTCACGGCGCAAACGCGCATGAGCGGCGTGGACTTGCCCGAAGGCCGTGCGATTCGCAAGGGCGCGGCGGATGCGATTCGCAGCCATATCGAAGCGCTGGGCGGGAGTTTCCCGGCAGCATTGCAGACCAAGGTCGATGAAGTGTCGCGACGCGGCAGCACGCCGTTGGTGGTGTGCGACGGCGCCAAGGCGCTGGGCGTGGTGGAGCTTAAAGACGTGGTCAAAGGCGGCATCAAGGAGCGCTTCGCCGAGCTGCGGCGCATGGGCATCAAGACCGTGATGATCACCGGCGACAACCGCCTGACCGCCGCCGCGATTGCGGTGGAAGCCGGCGTGGATGACTTCCTCGCCGAGGCGCGCCCGGAAGACAAGCTGCAATTGATCCGCGACTACCAGGCCCAGGGCAAGCTCGTGGCCATGACCGGCGACGGCACCAACGACGCGCCGGCACTGGCCCAGGCCGACGTGGCGGTGGCGATGAACAGCGGCACCCAGGCCGCCAAAGAGGCCGGCAACATGGTCGACCTCGACAGCAACCCGACCAAGCTGATCGAAGTGGTCGAGGTGGGCAAACAGATGCTGATGACCCGCGGCGCCCTCACCACCTTCAGCGTGGCGAATGACGTGGCGAAGTACTTCGCAATCATCCCGGCGGCGTTTGTCGCCACCTACCCACAGCTCGGCGCATTGAACGTGATGCACCTGAGCAGCCCCAACTCGGCGATTCTCAGCGCGGTGATTTTTAACGCGTTGATCATTGTCGCGCTGATTCCCTTGGCCTTGCGCGGGGTGACTTACCGGGCGATTGGTGCGGCGGCGCTGCTTAACCGCAACTTGCTGATCTACGGGCTGGGCGGTGTGCTGGTGCCGTTTGCCGGGATCAAGTTGATCGACATGCTGCTTAGCGGGTTGGGTCTCGTGTAGCACCGCCAAACCAATGTGGGAGCGGGCTTGCTCGCGAAAGCGGAGGGTCAGTCAGTGCATGTGTGACTGACCCACCGCATTCGCGAGCAAGCCCGCTCCCACAGGTAACAGCACTGTATTCACCAGGAAGAATATGCCCGCATTAAACGACGACCGCCCCGACCCCGACGCCTTATTGGCCCGGGTACAGCTGGAAGAACAGGCCGCCTTGCGCGGCAAATTGCGTATCTACTTTGGCTCCAATGCCGGCGTGGGCAAAACCTGCGCGATGCTCGCGGCGGCGCAACGCGAAGTTGCGCTGGGCCGCGACCTGCTCGCTGGCGTGATAGAAACCCACGGTCGCGCGGAGACCGCCCAGTGGCTCCAAGGCTTGGAACAACTGCCCCGCGCCGCCTTGTTGCACCGCGAGTTCGCGCTCAGCGAATTCGACCTCGACGCCGCCCTGCGCCGGCACCCCGCCGTGGTACTGGTGGACGAATTGGCCCACAGCAACGTACCCGGTTCGCGCCACCCCAAACGCTGGCAAGACATTGAAGAGTTGCTCAGCGCCGGTATCGACGTGTGGACCACGCTGAACGTCCAGCACCTGGAAAGCCTGAATGATTTGGTCAGCGGCATCATCGGCATTCGCGTGCGCGAAACCGTGCCGGATCACGTGTTCGATAACGCCCACGAAGTGGTGGTGATCGACCTGCCGCCCGACGATCTGCTGCAACGCCTCAAGGACGGCAAGGTGTACCTGGGTCCGCAGGCCGAGCGCGCGTCGCGGCATTTTTTCCGCAAGGGCAACCTGCTGGCGTTGCGCGAACTGGCGCTGCGGCGCACGGCGGATCGGGTCGACACACAAATGCGCGTGTACCGCCGCGAGCGTTCGATCAGTACCGTGTGGCCCGCCCGCGAGCGCCTGCTGGTCGGCGTGGCGGGCGATGCTGGCGACGAGCGCCTGGTGCGCGAAGCTGCGCGGCTGGCGCAAAAACTCGAAGCCGACTGGATCGTGGTGCACGTGGCCGCGCATCAAGGGCGTGGCGCCAGGCGCTACCTGACGGCGATGAAAACCCTGGCGCTGGCGGCCGAATTCGGTGCCGACACCGCCACACTGCCGGGCATGGACGTGGCCGAGGCGCTGGCCGCCTGCGCCCGCGAGCACAACGCGAATCGCCTGGTGCTGGGCCATCATCCGCGCCGGGCCTGGCGGTTCTGGCATCAATCGGTCAGCGACCGGATCAGCCGGCACCACCCGCAAATCGATCAGATCGTGATTGCCCACGGGCTGCTGCCGGGCAAGCCGCCGGTCGTCGAAAAAACCGTGCCGGCGGCGGGCACCCGGCTGGCGTATCTGTGGGCAAGCCTGGCGTGTTTCGCCGCCACTGCGGTCGCCGCCCTGCTGCTGCAGGTGTTTGACCTGGCCAACGTGGTCATGCTGTTTTTGCTGACGGTGGTGCTGGTGGCTCTGCGGTTTGGGCGCGGCCCCGGTGTGTGGGCGGCGATGCTCGCGGTGCTGTGCTTTGACTTCTTTTTTGTGCAGCCGCGTTACTCGTTCACCGTCAATGACACCCAGTATTTCTTCACCTTTGCGCTGATGCTCGGCATCGCCCTGATCACCGGGCAACTCACCGCGCGCTTGCGCCACGAAGCCCGCACCGCCGCCGCCCGCGAGCGACGCGCCACCTCCCTGGCGCGGCTGGCCCGCGACCTGTCGGCCGCGTTGACGGTGGAGCAAATCAGCGAAGTGGCCCTGCGCACGTTCAGTGGCGTGTTTGAAGCGCGGGTCGGCCTGGCGCTGCCGGACGCCGCCGATGGCGTGCACAGCGTCAGCGCGAGCGGGCTGCCGATTGACGACAGCATCGCCCAATGGACTTATGACCACGGCCAGGCGGCCGGCCATGGCACCGACACGTTGTCGGCGGCCAACGGCTGCTATTTGCCGCTCAAGGCCCCGATGCGCGTGCGCGGTGTGCTGGTGCTGGAACTGGCCCAGAGCGAACGCCTGAGCGATCCGCAGGAACGCCGCCTGCTGGAAGCCTGCATGAGCCAACTGGCAATTGCACTGGAACGCGTGCACTTCGTCGAAGTGGCGCAAAGCACGCTGGTGCAGATGGAAGGCGAGAAAATGCGCAACACCTTGCTCGCGGCCATTTCCCACGACCTGCGCACGCCCCTGACCACACTGATCGGCGCCGCCGACACCGCCCTGCCCCACGCCCCACCGGGGCCGCTGACCGAGTTGCTCAATGGCATTCATGAACAGGCCACCTCGATGCAGCGCCTGATCGAAAACCTGCTGGACATGGCCCGCATGCAGGAACGCGGCGTGCGCCTGAACCGGCAATGGCATTCGCTGGAAGAAGTCGTCGGCAGCGCGTTGCGCCAGCTGCGTGAGCCGCTCGCGCACCACCGCGTGCTCACCGCGCTGGACCCGCACTTGCCACTGGTGGAAATCGACGCACTGTTGATCGAGCGGGTGCTGGTCAACCTGCTCGACAACGCTGCCAAGTACACGCCGCCGGGCACGGTCATCACCGTTGCAGCCTGCTCGACCGCGGGCAGCATCGTGCTGCACGTCAGCGACAACGGCCCAGGCAAAGCACCAGCCAATCTGTTCGAACCCTTCGCGCGCGGCCAGCAGGAGTCGTCCGTCGCCGGCATCGGCCTGGGCCTGGCGCTGGCCAAACGCATCGTCGAGGCCCATGGCGGGCGCATCGAAGCCAACCCCGGTCAGGTGGGCGGCATGCACTTCACTATCACGTTACCGGCGGGTACCCCGCCGCTTATGGAAACCCTATGAGCACTGCACGCATTTTGATTGTGGAAGACGAGGCCAACATCCGCCGCTTCGTCGGGATCGCCCTGCAAGACGAAGGGTTTCAGGTGTTCGAGGCCGACAGCGTCAAACGCGCGCTGATCCATGCCGCCAGCCGACAGCCGGACCTGGTGATCGTCGACCTCGGCCTGCCGGATGGAGACGGCAAACAGCTGATCAGCGAATTGCGCGGCTGGCTGGCGGTGCCGATTCTGGTGCTGTCGGCACGTGATCGCGAGGAAGAAAAAGTCGCCGCCCTGGACGCCGGTGCCGATGACTACCTGACCAAGCCCTTTGGCGTGCCCGAGCTGCTCGCACGCATCCGCGCACAGCTGCGCCGGCACGGGCAAACGGGTACCGCGGCGGCCACCAGCAAAGTGGCGTTTGGCGACATTGCCGTGGACCTGTCGACGCATGAAGTGTGGCGCCAGGGGCAACCGGTGCACCTCACGCCCATCGAATACCGCCTGCTCTGTGCAATGCTTCGTGGCCAAAGCCGGGTGTTGACGCATCGGCAATTATTGCTGGAAGTGTGGGGCCTGGATTACATCGACCGTCCCCATTATTTGCGCGTGCACATGGCGCATTTGCGGCAAAAACTGGAGGCGGACCCGGCGCAGCCGCAGCACTTTATTACCGAGTTGCAAGTGGGGTACCGGTTGATGGGTTTGTAAACAGACGCTCAGCGGCAAAGTCCACGAACACGCGGATCTTGGGCGAGAGGTGCCGGCTGGAAGGCCACAGCGCCCAGAATTGGCCCTGGTCATCGGAGTGCCCGTCCAACACGGTGTCCAGCTGTGCCTGGGCCAGCGCCTCACGGGCCAGGAAGTCCGGCACATAGGCAATGCCATGGCCATCGACGGCGGCCCTGAGCATGGCTTCCATGTTGTTCAAGGTCAGCGCCGTGGGCAGGCGCAACTGGGTCATCGCGGGGTTGGCGGACAAGGTCCAATCCATGATTTTGCCGGTGGTCGCAAACCGATAACGCAGGCACTGGTGGTGTTCAAGATCACTGAGGGTTTGGGGTCGGCCATTGGCCTGCAGGTACTTGGGCGACGCACACAGCACAAAGCGAAAAGGCCCAAGCTTGCGCGCCATCAGTGTCGAATCGGCCAACCCACCGCTGCGGATCACGACGTCGAACCCCTCCTCGATCACATCCACCAGGTGGTCGTTGAAGTCCAGTTCCAGCTCGATCTCCGGGTAGGCTTTTCTGAAGGCGAGCATGTGCGGAAACAGAAAGCGATAGCCGATGGTGGGCAGGCTCACGCGCAGCTTGCCGCGCGGTGCCTGCATGGCATGCGAAAGCATCGCGCGGGCGTCGTGCAGGTCATCGAGGATCTTGCGGCTGCGCTCGTAGAACATCTGCCCTTCAGCCGTGAGACTGACCTTGCGGGTACTGCGGTGCAGCAGCCGCACATTAAGCTCGGCCTCAAGCCTGGCAACATTTTTGCCCACCGCCGAAGCGGAAATCCCCAGCGTACGCGCCGCGGCTACAAAGCTCAGGGCTTCTGCGGTTTTCACGAAGGCGATCACACCGCTGAGATTGTCCGTCACGTCATTGCATCCTTTTAGTCCGCTTTGAGCGGAATGTAGACCTGTTTATCCACGATTACATCCTGATTAGAGTCTTTATCTTTATAGACCGACGGGAACGCCCATGAACGCAACCACTGAATCCGCGCCTGGCAGCTATGTCATTCTGGCGGCGATTTGCCTCGCGGCGCTGGTATTACCCATGAGTTTCACCGGCGGCGCCGTGGCCACGCCGTTTATCGGTGAGGCATTTGCGGCCCATCCTGCGCAATTGGCCTGGATTACCAACGCGTTCATGCTCAGTTTCGGCAGCCTGTTGATGGCCGCTGGCACCCTGGCCGACCGCTATGGGCGCAAGCGGTTGTTTTTGTCGGGCATGCTGCTGTTTACCCTGGTGTCACTGCTGCTGGCCGTGGCCCCGGGCATTGTGTGGCTGGATATATTGCGCGGCGTGCAAGGGGTTGCGGCAGCCACTGCGCTGGCCAGCGGCTGCGCGGCACTGGCGCAGGAGTTTGACGGGCATGCGCGCACCCGAGCCTTCAGCCTGCTGGGCAGCACGTTTGGCGCGGGGTTGGCATTCGGCCCCCTGGTGTCGGGGCTGTTGATTGAACAGTGGGGTTGGCGCGCGGTATTCCTCACCACGGCGTTGCTGGCGGGCCTGTCGCTGTTGTTCGCCGCCCCCAAAATGCGCGAGAGCCGCGACCCGCAGGCGCTGCGCCTGGACCTGGCCGGCGTACTGACGTTTTCGGCCATGCTGGTGACCTTGACGACGGCGGTCATCCTGGCCCCCGAACACGGTTGGGCCTCATCGACGATCCATGCCCTGCTCGCGTCAGCAGCCGTGTTTTTGCTGGTGTTTATCCTCGTGGAACATCGCGCCAGCCAACCGATGCTGGCGCTGGAGTTGTTTCGTTTTCCCCGCTTTATCGGCGTGCAGTTGCTGCCGATCGGCACCTGTTACTGCTACATCGTGTTGATCGTGCTACTGCCGCTGCGGTTTATCGGTGTGGAGGGTGCCAGCGCATTTGACGCGGGGTTGATGATGCTGGCGTTGTCGGCGCCGATGCTGGTGGTGCCGATTATCGCGGCAAGCCTCACGCGCTGGCTGTCGGCGGGACTGCTGTGCGCTATCGGCCTGCTGATTGCGGCGGCAGGCCTGTACGGGTTGAGCCTGGTCAACGTCGGCCACCCCGTGCAGACCGTCGCCGCGATGCTGGTTATCGGCATCGGCACCGGATTGCCCTGGGGGTTGATGGACGGCCTGGCGATCAGCGTGGTGCCCAAAGAACGCGCGGGGATGGCGGCAGGGATTTTCAATACCACCCGCGTCGCCAGTGAAGGTGTGGCTCTGGCAATCACCCTGGCGGTATTGAGTGCGTTGGTCGCGCGTCATCTGCAAGCCGGCACGGCGCAGGACGTGTCGGTGATTGCCCAGCAGTTGGTCATGGGCGATGCCCGACACGCCAGTGCGACCCTGCCACTGGCGGGGCTGCGCACGGCCTACCTCGCAGGCTTCAACACCTTGCTGCAAGGGTTGGCGGGGCTCACCCTGCTCACGGCGGCGGTGGTGTTCGCGTTTCTGAGCCGACGCGAAGTCGCGCCGATCCCCACGGCGCCCGCCGTTGAATCACCGAGCTGAATCGCAGGCAAAAAAAAGCCCGCTCAATGAGCGGGCTTCCTGTGGTGACCTGGCGTTCAGCGTTCCAGGTGACCGAATATGGCGCAGCGGACGGGACTCGAACCCGCGACCCCCGGCGTGACAGGCCGGTATTCTAACCGACTGAACTACCGCTGCGCGTAACACGTTGAAGCGAATGGTGGGTGATGACGGGATCGAACCGCCGACCCTCTGCTTGTAAGGCAGATGCTCTCCCAGCTGAGCTAATCACCCTTCACTTTCGGTGTGGGCGGCATCATACACCAAAAATCTGCAATGTCTTGATTTAAATGCACTTTATTTGAAATATTTTCATAAGCGCAGCGCACGCCCCCGGAAAACCGGGCCTCTGGCCCGCAAACGCGAGTCTATTGCGGTTACCGGGCGCTTCGTACCGTACATTGGCGCGATCCACGACCGCAACGAA
Source organism: Pseudomonas sp. LBUM920 (assembly GCF_003852315.1). Taxonomy (NCBI): domain Bacteria; kingdom Pseudomonadati; phylum Pseudomonadota; class Gammaproteobacteria; order Pseudomonadales; family Pseudomonadaceae; genus Pseudomonas; species Pseudomonas edsoni (SeqCode). The sequence goes on along the minus strand of NZ_CP027762.1, from coordinate 2,106,461 downwards.
ACCTACTCGGTGTACGCCAGCTACACCGACCTCTTCAGGCCCCAGAGAAGCTACAACCACGACCGCGAAACAAATTGCGCCAGAACTACGAGCTGGGCCTCAAGGCAGATTCTTCGACGGACGCCTGAACGCCAGCGCGGCCTATTTTGAAATCCACGAAAACAATCGCTCGGTGTCCGACGACGATTACAACAACCAGACGCCGACCCCAACCCGCTATGCCTGCAAAGGCACCAAGGCGGTGAGCAAGGGTTATGAACTGCAAATGACCGGCAAACTGGCGCCGGGCTGGCAGGACATCCACAACAGCCCCCACGGCAACTATGAAGCGTTTTCCCAGGACGCTTACTGGCCGGTGAACCTGATGACGCGCTACCAGATCACCGAAGACATTTCGGCGACGCTGAACGTCAACCACAGCTTCGACAAGTCCTACTGCACCAACATCGGTTTCTATAACTGCGCCGGGTATGGCGAACCACGCAATGTCATGGTTACCACGCGCTGAGATTGCTAACCGGCCAATAAAAAACGCCGCCGATCATCGGAAATGATCGGCGGCGTTTTTTGAGGTTTCGCACACCCCAGACAGCAAAAAGCCCGCTCGATGAGCGGGCTTCCTGTGGTGACCTGGCGTTCAGCGTTCCAGGTGACCGAATATGGCGCAGCGGACGGGACTCGAACCCGCGACCCCCGGCGTGACAGGCCGGTATTCTAACCGACTGAACTACCGCTGCGCGTAACACATGAAGCGAATGGTGGGTGATGACGGGATCGAACCGCCGACCCTCTGCTTGTAAGGCAGATGCTCTCCCAGCTGAGCTAATCACCCTTCGTTTCGGTGTGGCGCGCATTCTACGGAGCGACCCTAGGTCTGGCAAGCACTTTCTTAAATCTTTTTTTTCAGCCCTTCCAATGGCTTAGGCAGGGTTGGCCTCGAGCGCTATCAAGAGAATAATGCCCCCCTTTGTATAAAGGAGAGACTCACCCCATGTGGTTCAAGAACCTGCTTATCTATCGCCTGACCCAAGATCTGCCCGTTGATGCCGAGGCGTTGGAAGCGGCCATGGCCACCAAACTGGCGCGCCCTTGTGCAAGCCAGGAGTTGACCACTTACGGTTTCGTCGCCCCTTTTGGTAAGGGTGAAGACGCTCCCCTGGTTCACGTCAGCGGTGACTTCCTGCTGATCGCCGCGCGCAAGGAAGAACGTATCCTGCCGGGTAGCGTGGTGCGCGACGCAGTCAAAGAGAAAGTCGAAGAGATCGAAGCCGAGCAAATGCGCAAGGTCTATAAAAAGGAACGCGACCAGATCAAGGATGAAATCATCCAGGCCTTCCTGCCGCGCGCCTTTATCCGTCGCTCGTCGACCTTCGCCGCCATTGCGCCGAAACAGGGCCTGATCCTGGTCAACTCGGCAAGCCCCAAGCGCGCCGAAGACCTGCTGTCGACCCTGCGTGAAGTGATCGGCACCCTGCCGGTTCGCCCACTCACGGTAAAAACCGCGCCAACCGCGATCATGACCGATTGGGTCACCACGCAGAAACCGGCCGATGACTTCTCCGTCCTCGACGAATGCGAACTGCGCGACACCCATGAAGACGGCGGCATTGTGCGCTGCAAGCGCCAGGACCTGACCGGTGAAGAAATCCAGCTGCACTTGACCACGGGCAAAGTCGTGACCCAACTGTCACTGGCCTGGCAGGACAAGTTGTCCTTCATGCTCGACGACAAAATGACCGTCAAGCGCCTGAAGTTCGAAGACCTGCTGCAAGACCAGGCCGAACAGGACGGCGGCGACGAAGCCCTGGGCCAACTGGACGCCAGCTTTACCCTGATGATGCTGACGTTCGGCGAATTTCTGCCGGCGCTGGTTGAGGCACTGGGCGGCGAAGAAACCCCACAGGGCATCTAAGTCGACTCAAGGTCAAAAAATGTGGGAGCGGGCTTGCTCGCGAATGCGGTGGGTCAGTCACTGGATAGGTTGACTGATCCACAACATTCGCGAGCAAGCCCGCTCCCACATTTGATTGGGTTTCCAAGCAGACATCCGCGTTACCGAACTTAACTAATAACAAGGACATCCCCATGCGCGCACTCGCCGCCTTGAGCCGTTTCGTCGGCAATACCTTCGCCTACTGGGTGTTGATTTTCGCGGTGCTCGCCTTCCTTGAGCCCGGCTGGTTCATTGGCCTGAAAGGCGCCATTGTGCCGCTGCTGGGCCTGGTGATGTTCGGCATGGGGCTGACCTTGAAACTTGAAGACTTCGCCGAGGTTGCCCGCCATCCGTGGCGCGTGGCCCTGGGCGTGGTCGCGCACTTTGTGATCATGCCGGGCATGGCGTGGTTGCTGTGCCAGGCCTTCCACCTGCCGCCGGAAATTGCCGTCGGCGTGATCCTTGTCGGGTGCTGCCCAAGCGGCACCTCGTCCAACGTGATGACCTGGCTTGCCCGTGGTGACCTGGCGTTGTCGGTGGCGATTGCCGCCGTTACCACCCTCCTCGCCCCGCTGCTCACGCCGGCGCTGATCTGGCTGCTGGCGTCGGCCTGGCTGCCGGTGTCGTTCATGGAGTTGTTCTGGTCGATCCTGCAAGTGGTGCTGCTACCAATTGTGCTCGGCGTGATCGCGCAACGTGTGCTCGGCGAGCGCGTGCGCCATGCGGTGCAAGTACTGCCGCTGGTATCGGTGGTGAGCATCGTGATCATCGTTGCGGCCGTGGTGGCGGCGAGTCAGGCCAAGATCGCCGAATCGGGCCTGTTGATCATGGCCGTGGTGATGCTGCACAACAGCTTCGGCTACTTACTGGGTTACTTCACCGGCCGGTTGTTCAAACTGCCACTGGCCCAGCGCAAGTCGCTGGCGCTGGAAGTCGGCATGCAGAACTCCGGGCTGGGCGCCGCGTTGGCCAGTGCGCATTTTTCGCCATTGGCGGCGGTACCCAGTGCGCTGTTCAGCGTCTGGCACAATATTTCCGGGGCGTTGCTGTCGACCTACTTCCGCCGCATGAGCGAAAAGGAAGACCGCCGGGTATTGGAAAACACGCCGAAAACTTGATCGTCTGATCGATATTCGGCACTCTACCGAGCTTCGCGGGGACGACCCCGCGACGCTGTCGAGCGCTATTCCAGGGGACGACCCCACTTTTAGAAGAGAGGTCATCATGTCCTGGATCATCCTGTTTTTTGCCGGGCTGTTTGAAGTGGGCTGGGCGGTCGGTTTGAAGTACACCGATGGTTTCAGCAAGCCATTGCCCACCGCCCTGACGATTGCCGCCATGGCCATCAGCCTCGGCCTGCTGGGCCTTGCCATGAAAGAACTGCCGCTGGGCACCGCCTATGCCATCTGGACCGGTGTCGGCGCGGTGGGCACGGTGATCGCCGGGATCATTCTGTTTGGCGAGTCCATGGCGTTGTTCCGGTTGGCCAGTGTGGCGTTGATTATCTGCGGGCTGATTGGCCTTAAGATCAGCGCCTAATTCACTATCGCTATCGCAGGCAAGCCAGCTCCCACAGTAAACCGCGTTCGCTTGAACAACTCGGTCAACGGTGGGAGCGAGCTTGCTCGCGAAGAGGCCCGAACAGTCAGTAAAAAACTACCTGACACTCCCCCGCAATGCCCCCACCCGTTCCTGCAACTGCGCAGGCGTCGCCGCCTCGACCGTCACCGGCTCACCCGCCACCAGCACCACCCGCGACCAGATCCGGTGAAAGAACCCCTTGTTCGGATCGCGACTGAAAAAACTCCCCCACAAGCCCTGCAACGCCATTGGAATCACCGGCACCGGCGTTTCTTCCAGAATGCGCGTCACGCCCCCGCGGAACTCATTCATCTCACCGTCCCCGGTGAGCTTGCCTTCCGGAAAAATGCACACCAACTCGCCTTCCTTCAAGTACTGGGCAATTCGCGCGAAGGCCTTTTCGTAGATCTGGATATCCTCGTGACGCCCGGCAATCGGAATCGCCCCCGCAGTGCGGAAGATAAAATTGAGCACCGGCAAACGGTAGATTTTGTAGTACATGACAAAGCGAATCGGCCGACGCACTGCTCCGCCGATCAACAGCGCATCGACAAACGACACGTGGTTGCACACCAGCAACGCCGCGCCCTCGTCCGGAATCAGCTCAAGGTTGCGGTGCTCCACGCGGTACATGGAATGGCTGAGCAGCCAGATCATGAAACGCATGGTGAACTCGGGGACGATCCTGAAGATGTAGGTGTTGACCGCGATATTGAGCAGCGACACCACCAGGAACAGTTCAGGAATCGACAGCTTGGCCACGCTCAGCAGCAGGATCGACACGATGGCCGACACCACCATGAACAGCGCATTGAGAATGTTGTTGGCCGCGATCACCCGCGCACGCTCGTTTTCAGCGGTGCGCGACTGGATCAGCGCATACAGCGGCACGATATAGAAACCGCCGAACACGCCCAGCCCGAGGATATCGAACAACACCCACCAGGCCTGGCCGTAGCCGAGTACGCCGAGCCAGTCATGTTCCTGAGCACTTTGCGGGAAGCCGCCGGAGTGCCACCACAGCAGCAGCCCGAACACTGTCAGGCCAAATGAGCCAAAGGGCACCAGGCCGATTTCCACCTTACGCCCGGAGAGCTTTTCACAGAGCATCGAGCCCAGGGCGATACCGACCGAGAACACCGTGAGGATCAAGGTCACTACAGTTTCATCGCCGTACAACCACTCCTTGGCGTAGGCCGGGATTTGCGTCAGGTAAATCGCGCCGACAAACCAGAACCACGAGTTGCCGACAATCGAACGCGACACCGCCGGGGTCTGCCCCAGGCCCAGGCGCAAGGTGGCCCACGATTCGCTGAATATGTTCCAGTTCAGGCGCAGCCCTGGAGTAGACGCCGCCGCGCGCGGAATGCTGCGGCTGGCCAAATAACCCAGCACTGCCACACCGACAATTGCCACGGCCACGATCGGTGCGTAATGGGTCGAAGACATCATGATCCCGGCGCCAATGGTGCCGGCCAGGATCGCCAGAAACGTGCCCATTTCCACCAGGCCGTTACCGCCCACCAATTCATCGTCGTGCAGGGCCTGGGGCATGATCGAATACTTCACCGGCCCGAACAGCGCTGAATGCGTGCCCATGGCAAACAGCGCCAGCAGCATCAGCTCCAGGTGGTTGAACAGGAACCCGGTGGCGCCGACGCTCATGATCACGATCTCACCGATCTTGATCGCGCGGATCAGTGCGTCCTTGTTGAATTTCTCGCCGAATTGCCCCGCCAGCGCCGAGAACAGGAAGAACGGCAGGATAAACAACAATGCGCACAGGTTGACCCAGATCGAGCGGTCACCGTCGATGGTGAGCTTGTAGAGAATGGCCAGGATCAGCGATTGCTTGAAGATGTTGTCGTTGAAGGCGCCCAGCAACTGGGTGATGAAAAACGGCAGGAAACGCCGTGTGCGCAGCAAGGTAAATTGTGAGGGGTGGCTCATCGTCCGTGTTCCTGCGTGGCCTGGTAGGCTTGATTGCCGGTTTTTATAAAAAGACAGGCCACGACTTTACCTAATCCCGCTTACTTATTCCCTAGTCCTGCAATGCAGGGCGATACAAAAAGCTCACCTTTGTAGGCGCCCTGCACAGTGCGCGTGGCAACGATCAGCCACATCAGCGCCAACGCCACCACCAGCACGCACCCGAACACACTGAAGAACCCCAGGTGCAGCAGGCTCGCAAGCTTCAGTGTGGCCAATGCATAAACCCCCAGCGGGAACGTAAAACCCCACCAGCCCAGGTTGAACGGAATGCCGGCGCGCAGGTAACGCAGGGTGATCAACACCGCGATCAGCATCCACCACAGGCCAAAGCCCCACAGGGTAATGCCGGCCACCAGGCCGAGGCCGTTGGCCATCTCCCCTACGCCTGGCAAACCGTTGGCCGCGAAGATCGCCGGTGCGTCGCCGCCCAGCAACAACATACCCAATGCACCGGTGCCGATAGGGCCGAGGGCCAGCCAGCTGGACGCGGCCATGTTGGCGTGAGGCAGCTTGTGCAAGGCCATGCGCAGCATCAGGATGGTCAGGATGCTGAAGGCTACCGGCAGGGAAAACGCCCACAGCACATAGCTGGTCACCAGCATCACCAGTTGCGAGTGAGCGTCGGCCAGGTGCGGCGCCAGCAGGCCACCGCTGGCGGCAGCGACCTCAGCGGCGACCACCGGCAACAGCCACACGGCGGTCATCTGATCGATGCTGTGCTGCTGACGCGTGAACATCATGAATGGGATCAGCACGCCGCAGGCCAGGGCCATCGCCACGTCCAGCCACCATAAGGCTTCGGCCAACGGCACCACATCGGCGCCCCAGCGCGGCAGCCCAAACAACAGCAAACCATTGATAATCGTCGCCAGGCCCATGGGGATGGTGCCAAAGAACATCGAGACGGTGGAGTGCCCGAAAATCCGCCGCGCCTCGTGGAAAAACATCAGCCAACGGGCCGCGTACAATACGCTGAACAGCACGAACAGGCCGACGGTGAACATCCACAGCCCTTCGGCAATGGTGTGCAGGCCGGGCAAGTGGGCCGGCACTTGGGCCAGCGCAAGGGCCAGCACGCCGGTGCCCATGGTGGCGGCAAACCAGTTGGGCGTGAACTGGCGAATCACTTCCCGTGGACGGGCCAGGTGACTGAAAGGTTTGTAAGTAATGGCAGTTGAGCAGGTCATGATGGTAATCCTCTTCCTCGCATGAGGTTGGGACCATCATAGAACCGGATTGAATATCTATATAACGGGTAATATCTCTATCTGTTATCTACTTTGCCAATATAGGCATGTCGCCTAAACCGTAGCCTTGGCCCGCGCCGCCCCTTGCATCATCAAGCCTGCCAGCGCGCCGAGCGCCAACACGATGAGCACTGCGCCATAACCATCGGTGGTGGCGATCAGGCCAAACACGCGGCTCAGGTTGCCCGCCAGCAGTGACGGCACGCAGAACGCCAGGTAGCTCAGCACATAAAAAGCCGACATCAACCCGGCCCGCTCATGGGGCAACGCCAAGCTGACGATGCTGCGCACACTGCCCATGAACCCACCGCCGAAGCCAAAGCCTGCTATCACACTGGCAACAAAGAACAGCCACAGGCTGGCGCTCTGCACCGCGACCAGTAACAACGCCACGCCCACCGCCAGCAGGACCGCCGACAGACGCATGACCTTGTGTGCCGGGTGATCGCGCAGGCTGTAAATCATCACCGCACCACTCAAGGTCACGACTGCAACCAGGCCGCCGCCGATCAAATGCGAGGTCGAGCCCGTCGCCGCCCGCACCAGCGAAGGCGCCAGCGATGAAAAGAACCCGCCCAGCGCCCACACCGCCACATTCAGCGGCATCGCCAGCCACAGGGCCCGGCGCGCCTGCGCAGGCACATGCAGGGTGGGCGCCAACGACCTCAAGGCACCCGGAATGCGGCTGACGGTTTCAGGCATGCGCCACACGTAAAGCGCCTGCAGCACCATCAGGCCCAGCAGCGTGAAGTAGATCAATTGGGTCGGGCGTGGCGCGTATTCCACCAGCAAGCCACTGCCCAAGGCGCCGCTGGCCATGCCCAACAGCGGCGCGAGGCTATTGAGCATCGGCCCGCGCAGGCGGTCGGTGTCCAGCAGCGTTGCCGCCAACACTGCAGTTGCCGTGCCGGTGGCGAAACCTTGCAGCGCCCGAGCGGCAATCAGGCAGGCGGTGCTGTCAGCATTGATAAACAGCAGCATCGCCACAATATTCAGCAGCAATGCGGCGAAAATCACCGGCTTGCGCCCCACGTGGTCCGACAGCGAACCGACGGTCAACAGCGCCGCCAGCAAGCTCACGGCGTACACGCCGAAGATCACCGTGAGCATTGCTGCGGAGAAATGCAGGTTGTCCTGATACACCTGATACAACGGCGTCGGCGCGCTGGACGCAGCCAGAAAGGTCAACATCGTGATGACCAGGAACGCCAGGCTGGAACGTTGAGAAATGACGCTAGACATGTGCACACTCCGCTAAAGCTAATATTTTGCTTTTGCAGAGTGTGCTACCCGCAAGCGCTTAAAGCAAATTCTTTGTGTTAAGGTTTTACGCATGGCGATTAAAGAAGGCCTTCGCCCGGGGGGCCGCAGTGCCCGGGTTCAAGAATCAGTGCATAACGCCGCGCGCGAACTGCTGGAAGCCCATGAGCGTTCCAGCGTCACCGTGCCGATGATCGCTGCGCGCGCGGGCGTCACGCCGTCGACCATCTACCGCCGCTGGGGCGACTTGTCTGCGCTGCTCGCCGACGTGGCGCTGGAACGCCTGCGCCCAGACAGTGAACCCGCCAACACCGGCAGCCTGCGCGGCGATTTGCGTGCGTGGGGCGAGCAATACCTGGACGAAATGAGTTCCGAGCTTGGGCGCAACATGATGCGCGACGTGCAGTGCAGCCATCCCCGGGACTACTGCAGCAACATCCTGATGGGCCAGATGCAGGTCATTCTCGACCGCTACCAGAGCACCCACGACGCACTGCCGAGCCTGGACCGGTTGCTCAACCTGATCGCCGCGCCCACGGTTTACCGCAGCCTGTTTGCCAGTGCACCGCTACCGGTTGAAGAACTGCATGAACTGATCGAGCTGGCACTGAAAGACTAAGGGCCCAGCGCCTACAGAAAAGCAGAGCTCGGCAGCCTGACAGCCCCCTGATCTTGAGCGCTGACTCGATTAAATTGTGGGAGCGGGCTTGCGCGCGAAGGCGGTGGGTCGGTCAGCTCATGTGTAGCTGACACAGCGTATTCGCGGGCAAGCCCGTTCCCACATTTGGATCTCTGTGTATCAGGTTGATGTGGTGTTGTGCTGCTTTCGCTTCTACCACTCAGGTCGGCTACCAGGCCGCCGTGCTCTGCTTTTGATCTTGCTTTTGATCTGATAGGCCCCGTCAACCCCAGTGGCCGAACGCAGGCAAGCCAGCGCCCACAGGGCTTTTCTGCACGCCATAAAAAAGGCCTCATAAAGAGGCCTTTTTTTATTGCAACTGACTGCTTACGTTCGCATCCCGCGCCCGCTCACCAGCAACCGCGCGCAGCCGACATACAGCACCACGGTGGCCACCAGCATGAAGGTGATCGCCACGCTGATCTTGATATCCGACACGCCCAGGATGCCGTAGCGGAAGGCATTGACCATGTGCAGCACCGGGTTGGCCAGCGACACGGTCTGCCAAAACGGCGGCAGCAAGGTGATGGAGTAGAACACCCCGCCCAAGTACGTCAGCGGCGTCAGCACGAAGGTCGGGATGATCGAAATATCATCGAAATTGCGTGCAAACACCGCGTTGATAAAGCCCAGCAGCGAAAAGATCGTCGCCGTCAGCACCACCACCAAAATGGTGACGCCCAGGTGATGCACTTGCAGATGAGTGAAGAACAGCGACAGCAAGGTCACAATCACCCCCACCATCAAGCCCCGCAGCACGCCGCCGAGGGTGTAGCCGATCAGGATGGTGTGCGGCGACACCGGCGACACCATCAACTCTTCGATGGAACGCTGGAACTTGCTGCCGAAAAAGCTGGAGACCACGTTGCCGTAGGAGTTGGTGATCACCGACATCATGATCAGGCCCGGCACGATGTACTCCATGTAGGTGAAGCCACCCATGTCGCCGATCTGGCGGCCGATCAGGTTACCGAAGATCACGAAGTACAGGACCATGGTGATCGCCGGCGGCAGCAGCGTCTGCGGCCAGATCCGGGTAAAGCGCTTCACTTCGCGGTAGACGATGGTCTGCAGCGCGACAATGTTGGGTTGCAGTTCGGAACTCATACCGCCACCTTAGCCAGATTTTTCTCCACCAGGGACACGAACAACTCCTCAAGGCGATTGGTTTTATTACGCAGGCTCAGCACTTCGATGTTCTGGGCGGCCAATTGGGTGAACAGCGCGGTGATGCCCATGGCCTTGTCCACCTGGACTTCCAGGGTATGACCATCGACCAGTCGGCTTGGGTAGCCAAGCAGCTGCGGCGCCACCGACAGGTTGTTTTTCAGGTCGAGCAGGAAGGTTTCCACATGCAGCTGGCCCAGCAGGTTACGCATGCTGGTGTTCTCGACGATGGTGCCGTGGTCGATGATGCCGATGTTGCGGCACAGCTGCTCAGCCTCTTCCAGGTAATGGGTGGTGAGGATGATGGTGATGCCCTTCTCGTTCAGCTCGGTGAGGAAGGTCCACATCGAGCGACGCAACTCAATGTCCACACCTGCGGTGGGTTCGTCGAGGATCAGCAGGCGCGGTTCGTGCACCAGCGCGCGGGCAATCATCAGGCGGCGCTTCATGCCGCCGGACAGCGAACGCGAAGGCACGTCGCGCTTGTCCCACAGGCCCAGCTGGGTCAGGTACTGCTCGGCGCGCTCCTTGGCGATTTTCGCCGGGATGCCGTAGTAGCCAGCCTGGGTCACGACGATGTCGAAGGTCTTTTCAAACTGGTTGAAGTTGAATTCCTGGGGCACCACGCCGATGGAACGCTTGAGCGCCGCCGGGGATTTGTCCAGGTCATGACCAAAGATATTCACCGTGCCGCTGGTCTTGTTGACCAATGTCGAGAGGATACCGATGGTGGTGGATTTGCCGGCGCCGTTAGGGCCGAGCAAGGCGAAGAAGTCACCTTCGGCAACATCCAGATCGATACCACTCAGGGCCTGGAAACCGTTGCCGTAGGTTTTGGTTAGCTGCCGGATGGACAGAGCGGAACTCATATCGGAATACGCACCAAAGAAGGGAATAGAAACAATAGATGAGGGCGCAGCCCAGGTAGTTCAACGGCGGCGCATGACAGGCATGGTGCTTGCCTGCGCCGCACAAGTACAGTCACCCGTATTAATAGTGGGTATTAAGTCAACGCGGTCATGACCGCTTTGCGGTATGCCGGCCGTTGCTGCAGACGGTGATACCAGGCCTCTAGATGGGGCATCGAAGGCCGTTCGATAGGCATTTCGAACCAGGCATAGATAAAGCTGCCGAGTGGGATATCACCCATGCCGATTTCGTTGCCCGACAGGTAAGGTTGCTCTGCCAGGGCTTTATCCACGGTGCCTAATGCGTCGATACAGGCCTGGCGCCCGGCATTGATGCTGTCCCAGTTCTGTTTTTCAGCCGGGGTGCGCAGGATGCCCCAGAACACCGCCTTGAACGGTTCGGCGAGGGTTGAGGTGGTCCAGTCCATCCACTTTTCGGCATTCGCCCGGGCTTGCAGGTCGCTTGGGTACCAGCTCGACGCCTGCTTGGCGCAGAGATAACGCACGATGGTGTTGGACTCCCACAGCACGAAGTCGCCATCTTCGATCATCGGCACCCGGCCATTGGGGTTCAGCGCGCGGTATTGCGGTGTATCGACCACACCAAATGCCCCGCCCGCATCAATTGCTTCATAGTCCAGGCCGAGTTCCTCGGCGCACCACAGTGCTTTCCTGACGTTTGATGAATTTTTACGACCCCAGATTTTCAGCATGACCGCGCCTTATCGTTGATGAACATGGCTTGATGAACGCAGCAGCATACGCCGGTTCAGGCGCGGCTTAAATCGCTCTGCATGTCCCCCAGCAGGGTCGGCATGTCCTCGGCAAACAGGTGCGGGTAACACTGCTGAATATGCGCGAAGAAAAAACCCTCCGGCACGTCGGAAAACTGCCCATGGTCCCGCACGTACTCCATCGAGCGCCGGCCCTGGCGGTTGAAGGCATGAAACACGCTGTCGTTGATCCCATCGAATTCCAGCGGCGGTACATCAAACACCTCGCACAGCTGCTGGTTGAACGCCGGCGTGGCCTTGACCCAACGGCCACGCAGGTACAACTCGGTGTAGCCGTGCATGGCGAACACATCGCTTTTGAGCAGGGCGATCAGGCGCGGTGTCGAGAGGTGATTGCGCACATCCGCCAGGCCGATGCGTGCCGGGATGCCGCAGTGGCGGGCACACGCGGCCAGCAGGGTGGCCTTGGGCACGCAGTAGCTCTCACCGGCGGCGAGGGCGAAGCTGGCGCTCAAAGTGCCTGGGTCGCGGCTGAAGGTGTAAGGGTTGTAGCGAATCGCCTCACGCACGGCGTAATAAAGACTGACTGCCTGGTCACGTAAATCCGCGCTCGGGCCGCGATGTTTTTCGGCGAACTCCACCACCGCAGGGTGGTCACTATCGATGAAGCGGCTGGGACTCAGGTACGTATCCATGCGCGTTATCTCCGAAGGAAGCCTTGAGTCTAACGACTGGTTTGGCGCAGAGATAACGACGATTCGGCCAAATGTCGGCGCCTGGTGGTCGGTGCTTCGCGTACAACTCGTTACACCCTGATCACCGCGCTTTTTCGGATGCCGACTAAGCTCCATGGTGGTTTCGCCCCTGGTTTCACGGAGGATTGAATATGCTGTTGTTGTGGATACTGGTTCTGGTGGTCGGCATTGCCTACCTGGCACACCGCCGCACTGCGCCCCTGCCCGCCCTGGGCGTGGTCGCCGTTTACCTGCTGGCGATGGGCGCCTGGAGCCACGCACCGGGTTGGCTGCTGCTGGTCTTCTGGGTGTTGATCGCGGCCGTGGCCCTGCCCTTGCTGCTGCCCGACCTGCGCCGCCAATATTTCACCAAGCCGCTGTTCAGCTGGTTCCAGAAAGTCCTGCCGCCGATGTCCCAGACCGAGCGCGACGCGATTGACGCCGGCACCGTGTGGTGGGATGGCGAACTGTTCAGCGGCCGCCCTGATTGGGACAAGTTGCTGGCCTACCCCAAGGCGCAACTGACCGAAGAAGAACAGGCCTTCATCGACGGCCCCACCGAAGAACTCTGCGCGATGGTCAGCGACTGGGAAATCGGCCAGGCCATGGACCTGCCGCCCGCCGCCTGGGAGCACATCAAGACCCACGGCTTCTTCGCCCTGATCATTCCCAAGGAATACGGCGGCAAGGGCTTCTCCGCCTATGCCCACTCCCAGGTCGCGATGAAACTCGCGACCCGCAGCGGCGACCTGGCGTCCACCGTGATGGTGCCCAACTCCCTCGGCCCGGCCGAGCTGCTGCTGCATTACGGCACCGACGAGCAACGCAACCACTACCTGCCGCGCCTGGCGCGTGGCGATGACATCCCATGCTTTGCGCTGACAGGCCCGCTGGCTGGCTCCGACGCCGGCGCCATGCCCGACACCGGCGTGATCTGCAAAGGTGAATGGGAAGGCAAGGAAACCCTTGGCCTGCGCCTGAACTGGGAGAAACGCTACATCACCCTCGGCCCGGTCGCGACCCTGCTGGGGCTGGCATTCAAGGCGCATGACCCGGACCACCTGCTGGGCGACAAGGAAGACTTGGGCATCAGCCTGGCGCTGATCCCGACCGATACCCCCGGCGTGGAAATCGGCCGTCGTCACTTGCCGCTGGGCGCTGCTTTCATGAACGGCCCCAACTCCGGCAAAGACGTGTTCATCCCCCTGGAGTTCCTCATCGGTGGCCAGGAAATGCTCGGCAAGGGCTGGATGATGCTGATGAACTGCCTGTCGGTGGGCCGCTCGATCTCCCTGCCTGCGGTCGGCACCGGCGCGGCCAAGTTCACCAGCCTGGTAACGGGCCAATACGCCCAGGTGCGTGAGCAGTTCAACGTGCCGCTGTCGGCGTTCGAAGGTATCCAGGAAGCCCTGGCGCGCATTGGCGGCAACGCCTGGCTGATGGACAGCGCACGCATTCTCACCGCCAATGCAGTCGACCTGGGGGAGAAACCCTCGGTGCTGTCGGCCATTCTCAAGTACCACCTCACCGAGCGCGGCCGCGAATGCATCAGCCACGCCATGGACGTGCACGGCGGCAAGGGCATCATCATGGGCCCCAACAACTACCTGGGCCGTAACTGGCAGGGCGCACCGATCTTCATCACCGTGGAAGGCGCGAATATTCTTTCGCGCAACCTGATGATCTTCGGCCAGGGCGCGATTCGCTGCCATCCGTTCGTTCTCAAGGAAATGGCCCTGGCCGGCCGCGAAGACCGCGATCAGGCATTAAAGGAATTCGACGGCCTGCTGATGCAACACATCGGCTTTGCCGTGAGCAACGCCGCCAGTACGCTGGTGCTGAACCTGGGCGTAGGTCACTTCGAAAAAGCGCCGGGCAACCGCCTGAGCCAGGGTTACTTCCGCGCACTGAACCGCCAGGCTGCCGCGTTCGCCCTGCTCGCTGACTTGAGCATGATGCTGCTGGGCGGCGAGTTGAAACGTCGCGAACGCCTGTCGGCACGCCTGGGCGATGTGTTGAGCCATATGTACCTGGCGTCGGCGGCGCTCAAGCGTTACCACGACCTGGATTCGCCGGACCATCTGGAACCGCTGTTCGCCTGGGCCATGGAGGAAAGCCTTGGCGAGTCGGAGCGTGCGCTGGATGAGCTGCTGAGCAACTTCCCGAACCGGCTGCTCGGTTGCCTGCTGCGGGTCATTGTGTTCCCGTTCGGGCGCCGCCACACCGGACCGTCCGATGCACTGGACGCCGAGGTGGCCGCGGTGATTGGGCGTGCCAAAGGCGACCCGACCCTCGAAGAGCTGCTGGCGGGCTGCTACCGCCCGCAATCGGCAGAAGACCCGGTCGGCGCCCTGCAACACGCTTACGACCTGCTCGGTGCCAGCCATCCGCTGCAGAAAAAACTCCACGCGGCGCTCAAAAGCGGTCAGGTCAAACCCACCGCTGGCGAACACGTCATCGACGCCGCCCTGCAGGCCGGCGTGCTGCAACCGGGCGAAGCGCAAACCCTGCGCGACGCCGAAGCTGCACGGCGCAAGGTGATCGACGTGGACGATTTCAGCAAGGAAGAGCTGACCCAGGCTGAGGGTAAAGTCCGCTGATACCAGCGGTCATATAAAAACGGGCGCTTGAGCTATATACTCTCGCGCCCGTTTTTGCTTTAGAGGACTTATCTCGTGTCCAACGTCGTTGCCGATCATCTCGTCTTGCTCGACCACTTGCGCAGCATCCTGGTTGCCGTCGGCGAAGCCGAACAGGTGCCCGAGGAAAGCCACACCCTGTTTCTGGAGCGCTTCGACGAATTGCGCGCCCTGCTGCCGATCGACCCGATCGAGAGCCAGTACCTGGGCCAGGACCTGATGAGCCAAGTCATCCTGCGCTACCCGCAGATCGCCCACCTGGTGCCGCGCGACCTGCTGTGGTTTTTTGGCGGTGATTGCCTGCATTTCATGCCGGATGAAGAACTGGACCTGTACCAGGCCCTGGAAGAGCGGCGCTTCGAGGCCGAACAGAACGACGAACCGTTCGACTGGAACCAGGAAAAGCAGCTGCTGGCCATGCCGCAAGACCAGAGCAAGCACTGATTTTTTTCAGACCGCTGCCCCTCTGAATGTGGGAGCGGGCTTGCTCGCGAAGGCTACGGATCAGTCGCTGAAAACGTTGACTGACACGCCGCCATCGCGGGCAAGCCCGCTCCCACCTTTCTAACGCGTTGCCTACCTTCGACGCAGTGTCGGTTCGCGTGCCATACACGCGACCAGATAATCAATAAACACCCGCAACTTCGGCGGCAGATACCGCGTCGGCGAATGCAGCAACCACGCCTCGCCATGATAAGAGGCAATAAAATCCCACGCCGGCAACACCTGCACCAAACGCCCCTCCTCCAACGCATGCCGCGCAGTGAAGTACGGCAAGCTGCCAATGCCCACATGCTGCAACACCGCATCCAGCCGGACCCCGGTGTGATTCGCCGCATACCGCCCGCGCACGCCGACCGTCACCGCCTTGGCGCCCTGGCGGAATTTCCAGCGCGAATCGCCTGGGGTTTCACCCAGGTAAATGCAGCTGTGCTCGAGTAAATCATGCGGATGGCCCGGTGTGCCGTGCTCGGCCAGGTACTGCGGCGTCGCGCACAGCAAATGCTCAATGGGCAACAATTGTCGGCCGACCAACCCAGGCGGTGGGCTGTCGGTGATGCGGATACTCAGGTCGACATTGTCATCGATCAAGTCCACGTGGCGGTCTTCAAGAATCAGCTGCACATCGACTTTGGGATAGCGGCGCAAGAACTCCGGCATGTGCGGATGCACCACGAATCGCCCGACCGCCTTGGGCACGCTGACCCGCACCAGCCCTTCGGCTTCATGGGTAAACTGGCCGCTGATTTCCATCACCGAACGCGCCGCGTTAACCATTTCCTGGCAACGCTTGAACACCTCTTCGCCCCCCTCGCTCAGGCGCAGTTTGCGCGTAGTGCGTTGCAGCAACCGCGTGGCCAGGGCCTGTTCGAGACGCGAAATACTGCGGCTCACCGCCGAGGGTGAAACGCTCAGTTGCCGCGCGGCTTCAGAGAAGCTGCCGGTTTCCACGACTTTGACGAAAATCGCCATTTCACCCAGTAGGGGCAAAGGAAGATTGATGCTCATGACGCACAGGTCCATTGATAATTGAACGGATTATCACCCATCTACGCACTATTTATACTGCCCGTAGAACCCTGATGCGGATGTAGATGATGACCGAGCGCCTGTTTTTTACCCATGACCACCTGACCGCCGAGCTTGAAGTGCTGACCTGTACGCCGCACGAGGACCAGTTTGCCGTCACGCTGCAGTCAACCCTCTTCCACCCGCAGGGCGGCGGGCAACCGTTCGACACCGGCTGGCTCGGCGACAGCCAGGTGGTGCGCGTCACCCAGGAGGCCGATCGCGTCGTGCACTATGTTGACCGCCCCGTGGCGCCCGGCCCGATCACCGCACGGGTCGATGAACAGCGCCGCGCCCTGTACACGCGCCTGCATTCGGCCGGGCATCTGATTGGCAATGCCGGGGAAAGCTTGGGCTGGATGCCGATCAAAGCCCATCACTGGCCGGGCGAATGCAAAATCACCTTTATCCGCGGGCAAGCGGCGCAAGCCGTGGACGCCGAGGCGTTTCAAACCCGAATCGACCAATGGATCGCCGCCGACTACCCGCGCCACATGAGACTGGAAGACGGCACCCGCGAAGTGGGTTTCGGCGCATTGCCGGCCTACGCCTGTGGCGGCACGCACGTGCAAGCGTTGAGCGAGCTGGGCCAGGTGACCATCCTGGCCTTGTCGGAGAAAAAGGGCGCGCTGTCGGTGCGTTACAGCCTCGACTAAAACCCCAGCGACAGGGCCTCCTGTGGCGAGCCCGCTCGCCATACCCCAACCTGCACACACCCCACTGTGCATCAAACCGCAATCGCCCCCGCCCTCCCCGGCTCCACCACAAACGACTTGAGCGTCGACACCGTCGCCGCCGGGTCACGTGGGTCAGTGATCACCCGGAAGTTCGTCAGCATCTTTGACGCCTCAAGCTTCACCGACACGTACCCACGCTGGCGACTGTCGAAGAACTTCACGTGCGGATTGAGCGGCAAGATCTGACTGAAGGCGTCAAAGGGCGGGCCGTCGGAGGTCACCGAGCTGCCGACAAATTCGGTTGCGACGATGGGAGAGTCCGGGTTGTTGCCATCGGCATGCAGGTCGGTGGTCCAGAACGAATGGATATCACCGCCCCAGAACACCGGGTTCTTGACCTGATTGTGCGTGATGGACGCCAGCATCCGAGTACGGTTGGCCATGTAGCCGTCCCAGCCATCCGTCCAATGCCCGACCTGATGGCTGGCCAGGTCACGCTGGATCAGCGGCGCCACCAGCAAGTCCTGGGCGATCACATTCCACTGCGCTTTCGACTGGGCAAAACCCTGGTCGAGCCAGGCTTCCTGTTGCCAGCCAAGCATCGTGCGGCCGGGGTCGCGCAGGTCCTTGCAGGTGTTGGCGGCGATATGCCCCTGGTGACTGCCGTTAGCCTGAATACACGGCTGCTCGGAGCGGTATTGGCGGCCATCAAGCACATGAAAACGCGCCAGCCGGCCATAATCGAGGCGCCGGTAAATACGCATATCCGGCCCTTTCGGCACACTGCTGACACGCAGTGGCATATGTTCGTAAAACGCCTGGTACGCCACTGCCCGTTGCCTTAAAAACTGCTCAACCGGAATCTTCGGGTCCTGGGACCAGCGGTTGGCGTAGTCATTCTGCACCTCATGGTCGTCCCACGTGGCCACGCTGGGTGCTGCCGCGTGCAAAGCCTGCAGGTCCGGGTCGGTTTTATACAGCGCGTAGCGGTTGCGGTAATCACTCAGGCTCACGGCATTGCCGCTGCCGTGCGGGCGGATGATCTTGCCTGAGTCCGCTGCGTACGAGCTGTCGTAGATGTAGTCGCCGAGGAAAAACACCAAGTCGGGTTGCTCCGCCGCCAGGTGGCGATAGGCACTGAAATAACCGCGCTCCCAGTGCGAGCAGGAGACAAACCCCACGGTGGCCGCCGCCATCGCGTGCAGCGGCGGCGCGGTACGTGCCTGGCCCACCGGGCTCTGTGCGCCGAGGCCGTCGAATTGGTACCAGTAAGGCCTGCCAGCCTCCAGCCCCGCCACCTCGACATGCACCGAGTGAGCAAAATGCTGCGTTGCCATCACCTCGCCTTGCTTGACGATACGCGTCATCGCCGCATCCTTGGCCACGCGCCAACGCACCGGCACGGCGCGGCTCAACCCGCCGCGCCCGTCCGCAGCATCGAACAGCGGCGCCAAGCGCGTCCAGATCACAAAGCCATCCGGCAACGGGTCGCCGGAGGCCACGCCGAGGGTGAACGGGTAATCCACACCGGCGCTGCGCGCAAACGGGCTGAGGATCGAAAACGCGGTGGCAACCGCCAGCCCGGCGAGCAGCCGGCGCCGATCATGATCCACTGCGCCACTCACAACGCTCGCTCCCAGTCGCTGCGCACGCTGGCGAATGTCAGCAAATCCTCGTACACACCGTTCTTGAAAAACGCTTCGCGCAGGCAGCCTTCATAGTGCAGGCCAATTTTCTGCATGACCCGCGCCGACTCCTTGTTGCGACCAAAACACTGGCTACCGACACGCTGCAGCCCCAGCGTGGCAAACCCGAAGTCCATCACCGCACTCGCCGCTTCCGCCGCATACCCCTGGTTGCGAGCGTGCGCCGCCACCCAGCCACCCAAATGCCCGGCGTGATGACGGGCATTCAGACGCAGGCTGACCATGCCGATCAGCTCGCCGGTTGCTCGCACATGCATCCCCAGGTTCAGCACCTCACCCGCACGGTATTTTTCGGCGATCCCGGCAATAAAGTCCTGGGCGGTCTGCAAGGTATAGGGCGACGGAATATTGGCCGTGTTGTCAGCAATTTTCGGCCCATTGGCGAGTCTGTAAAGCACCTCGGCCTGGTCCATTTGCAGCGCGCGCAATAGTAGTCGCGAGGTGGGTAAATGCGGCAATGCAGTGGGCATACGAGCAGGCTCTGGAGATAAATTCTTCAAGAATGTATGGCCTTCATGTCAATTGCATTACGTCATAAAACTGCAAGGCAAATCCCCTGCAAGACGCGTCCTAGAGCCTTCAAAACGTCAATTAAAGTTAACCATTCGGTCATTTTTGGTTGTTAGCGTGTCGCCCCTAATTCAATGACGGGGCAACAGAATGAGAACCTGGGATGAACCCAAGAAACGCAAGGCACACATCGAGCTGATCCCGATGATCGACGTGATGATGTTCCTCCTGGTGTTTTTCGTACTGGTGAGTTTGAACGTGATTCCGGCACTCGGCATGAAGACTCAACTGCCCAGCGCCAGCAGCGCGCAGCAACTCAAGCCGCAGAACAAATTCATCCTCACGCTGGGCCTGCAAGGCCAGCTGCAACTCGATGGCAAGGACCTCACGGTCGACGCCCTGGTCCCTGCGCTGAAGGCCGCTGAAAAGCCGGATACCAATTCGACCATCATCGTCAACAGCGACAAAGGCGTGGAAGTTGCGCGCCTGGTGGAAGTCATGGACACCCTGCGCCTGGGTGGCTTTACCTCCGTGTCCATCGCCACGCGTAAGTCCTGATCATGTATGCCCTGTTTCGTGCGCGTCGGCTGCTGGGCAGTGTCCCGGCCCTGATCGCCCTGGTGCTGATTGCACTGGGTATCCAGTCCCAACCCCTGAAAATCCAGCCGCAGTATGACGAGTCGGCGGTTGAACTTGCCCTGGTCGAGCCCGAGCCAGAAGTGGTGCCCGAGCCCGTGGTGGAGCAGGAGCCACCGCCGCCGGTGATCGAGGATGAAGAGGCCGAACCGGCCCCGCCGCCGCCACCGCCCAAACCATTGCCAAAACCTGAACCCAAACCCAAGCCGGTGCCCAAGCCCAAGCCGGTGGTCGCCGCCAAACCGACCCCAACGCCAGCGCCAGTGGCGCCGGTTGCCGCCAAGCCGGTACAGGCCGCCGTAGCGCCGACACCTGCGCCACCCGCCCCGCCGGCGCCGCCCAAAGTCGATGGCCAGGCACTGGAAGGCGGCTACCTCAAAGGCCTGCGCAACGAACTGGATACGTACAAGCAATACCCCACCGGCCGCCAGGCATCTCTCGAACGCCCCAGTGGCGAGGTGGTGGTCTGGTTGATGGTGGACCGACAAGGTCGCGTGCTCGATGCCGGGATCCAGACCCCTGCGCCGAGCATGCTGCTCAATCGGGCCGCCACCAATAGCCTGCGTCGCATCAAGCAGGTCAAGCCGTTCCCCGAACAAGCCTTCGGTGGACGTAACGAGCAACGCTTCACCGCCACCTTCAACTACAGCGTGCAATAAGCACCCGACACCAGGACGACAGTGATGAGGTTCACCCGTATTCATCTGGCACTCGTTGCCGCGACTAGCATGAGCCACGGAGTGGTCATGGCAGATACCAGTGACAGTGACGTCGGGACTATTGGGGTACAGGGGGGCAAGGCAACCGCGGGGGGCGGTTACATGGTCCAGGAAGAGAGCGCCAAGGGCCGCTCGACCGTCACCAAGGAAGCGTTGGACAAGCAAACCGCCACCGGCAACGCCATCGACAAGCTCAAGTACACGCCGGGCCTGAACATTTCCAGCGAGGACAATACCGGCCTGTCGGGCTTTCGCTTCACCATGCGCGGCATGAACTCCGACCAGGTCGGTATGTCGGTCGACGGCATGCCGATCAACGACTCCGGCAACTACGCGCTGTATTCCAACCTGTTGGGCGACCCGGAAAACATCGAGCAGATTTTTGTCACCCAGGGTTCGTCGGAAGCGGATGGCCCGCATATCGGTTCCAGCGGCGGCAACATCGGCATCGTGACCATTCGCCCGACCAAGGAAACCGGGGCCTTCGTTAAACAAGTGGTCGGCAGCAACGCCACGCGCAAGACCTTTGCGCGCCTCAACACCGGTGAGGTCAACGGCCTGAGCAACTGGTTGTCGGCGTCCCACACCGAAGGCCAGATGTGGCGTGGCTCGGGGGCCGTGCGGGCGGACAAGGTGGAGTGGAACAGCTTTTTCGACGCTGGCAACGGCAACACCGCCAACCTGATCCTCAAGTACCACGAGCAGGACAACAACAGTTACAGCCAGCTGACTAAGGCGCAGTTCCAGCAGTTCGGCCGCAAGTATGACCCCTACCCGGCCAAGCCGGCGCTGGGCGCCAATGGCAAGATCAGCAGCTACTACGACCTCGCGCAGAACCCGTTCCAGACCTTTACCGCCGTGCTCAACACCCAGTACAAGCTGAGCGACAACCTGGCGCTGTCGGTGATCCCGTATTACTACTACGGCAACGGCAGCGGCGTGGGCTCCTCTGCCTATGCGCTCAACAGCGGCTCGAACAAGGGCGGCGTTTTCGACCTCGGCAACCTGCCGACGGCGGCCCAGTACAACGCCGACGGTTCGTCCACCACGGGCGTTTACTACCGCCCTTCGCGCACACAGACCTGGCGCCCGGGCATCACCACCAAACTCAACTGGGACCTGAGCGACCACAGCCTGCAGTTCGGCTACTGGTACGAACGCGCGCGCCAAAGCCAGACCCAGCCGTTCATTGCCCTCAAAAACAGCGGCAAGCCCAGCGACACCTGGCCGGATGGCGACTCGGTGGTCGATGCCAACGGCAACACCGTACAAGGCCGCGACCGCTACACCGTGACGCCTGCGCAAAAAGTCTGGGCCCAGGACACCTGGTACATCAATTCGGACTGGACCCTGATCGCCGGCCTTGCCTACATGAATGTCGAGCGTGAAGGCACCAACCACGGCAGCCTCACCGAGCAACCAGGCAAAGCCGACCAGACCTACAACAAATTGCTGCCCAATGCCGGCCTGAAGTACCAGCTCGACGAGCGTGACCAACTGTTCTACAGCCTGTCGCGCAACATGCGAATTCCGCAGAACTACGTGCTGTACGACAAAGGCGTCGGCTCGCTGGACTCCAAACCGGAACTGAGCTGGAACCAGGAACTGGGCTGGCGCTACACCGGCGAAGACATGACCCTCGCCGCCACCTTGTTCTACATGCAGTTCAAGAACCGCCAGCTCACGTCCCTGGACAGCAACGGGGATTCGGCCGACATCAACGCCGGCACCGTGATCAACAAAGGCCTGGAACTGGAGTGGAGCGGCAAGCTGCCCCACAACTTCAATTACTACACCTCCTACACCTACACCAGCTCCAAGCAGCAGGACGACCTGACCGTCTTCAGCGCCGGCAAACCCATCGTGCTGCCCACCAGTGGCAAGCAGTTCGCCAACGTACCGACCAACATGCTGGCGGCCAACGTCGGCTACGACGACGGGCGTTTCTACGGCACCTTCGGCGGCAAGTTCACCAGCAAGCTTTATGGCGACCTGACCAACGACGAAGCCATCTCTGCGCGCACCATTTTCAACCTCGGCGCCGGTATTTACCTGCCCGTGGATAAAAAAGTCGTCAAGGACGCGACCCTGCGCCTGAACGTCGACAACCTGTTCGACAAGAAGTACCTGGACGGCGTGTACACCACCAAAACCAACGCGGCGAGCTACAGCGGTTTCCGCGATGGCGACCCGGCCTACATCGTTGGCCTGGACCGTACCGTCACTGTTTCTCTGGAAGCGAATTTCTAACTGCGAGGCTATAGATCATGGACATGAACCTGCTTCACGACATCACCTTTTATGTGATGTACGCCGCCATGGCGATTGCGATTTTCATCACCATCGAACGCGGCATTTACTTCGCCTACGTGCGTCGCCAGGCGCGGGCCTTGACCGAGGTGCTGGGCGCCAACGTGCACAGCGAGCGCGACTTGCCGCAAGGCCTGACCCGTCGCGACAGCCTGCCACTGAACATGGTGCTGCCGGTGCTGGCGCAAAAGGCTTCTCAGGGTTCGCGCAAGGACCTGGACGACGAAATCGAAACTCAGTACCTGAAGACCCGCGCACCGCTGTCGCGCAGCCTGTGGATCATCGAGACCATCACCACCGCCGCGCCGCTGCTCGGCCTGCTGGGCACCATCCTGGGCATCATCGACACCTTCAAGGCGCTGGCCAGTGCCGGCGTGTCCGACCCAGGCCAGATCTCCGGTGGCATCGGGACGGCGTTGTTCGCCACCGGGTTGGGCATCGCCATCGCGCTGTTCTGCGTGGTGTTCCACAACTTCTTCCAGGACAGCCTGGAGCGCATCAACGACCAGCTGAAAATCCTGCTGATTCGTGCTGCCACCGGTGCCCGCGTGCAGAGTGAAGTGCCGCACCTGGTGCCGACGCCGTTGCACAGCCGCACGGCGTGACCCTCCCACGGCGGGCGCAACCTGCGCCCGCCGTTTTTTTGCCCGATGAGACGCCTATGTCCCTTTCGATGAAGTTGCGTATTGCCGGCCTCACCGGCTTGCTCCTCAGTCCGCTGGCCCAGGCGGACTTTTCAATTCCAGGCTTTGAACTGGTGCACACCGTGCCAGTGGACGCCGCGCTGGGCACGGCCGATTTGCGCCAGCCGGGGCCGGTGTGGATCGCCTTGTTTGATGGCGCAAAAAACAGCATTGATATCGGCCAGTTCTACGCGGCCGACCATCCTGGCTCGGTGATGGACACGGTGATTGAGCATCTGGAAGCTGCCGGCAAACGTGGTGTGAAGATTCGCTTTTTGCTTGAGGAAAAAGGCATTCGGCTGTCGGAGGCTTCTACCCTGGAACGCCTGCGCGCGATTCCCAACCTGACCTTCCGTGTGCTGGCCTATGGGCAGTTGAGCGGCGGGATTATCCACGCCAAGTACATGGTGGTGGACGGCAAGCAGGCGTTTGTCGGCAGCCAGAACTTCGATTGGCGTTCGCTGGAACATATCCACGAGACCGGTTTGCGCATCAGCGATGCCACCGTGGTCAGCCAGGTGCAGGCGATCTTCAATCAGGACTGGCAGGCCCAGGCCGCGCTTGCAGATAAGCAACCCGTGCCGCTGCCGGCTGCGGGCCAGGAGCCGGCACGCACCGGCAACTATCTGGTGGCCAGCCCGCAACGCTACAACCCGCCCGGCGTAGGCGATTCACAGCTGGAACTGCCGCGCCTGTTGAGCGAGGCCAGAAAAGAAGTGCGCGTGCAACTGCTCGACTACGCGCCGCTGTCCTACGGGCCGGACCGAACCCGGCCGTACTACGCGGTGATCGACAACGCCGTGCGCGCCGCCGCCGCGCGTGGGGTGTCGATCAAGCTGATGGTGTCCAACTGGAACACCGACTCGCTGGAACTGCCCTACCTCAAAAGCCTCGCCGTGCTGCCGAACGTAGAGGTCAAAATCGTCACGCTGCCGCAGGCCAAGCAGGGGTTTATCCCTTACGCGCGGGTGATCCACAGCAAGACCATGGAAATTGACGGGCAAGTAGCATGGGTCGGCACCAGCAACTGGCTGGGCGGGTACCTGGATAACTCGCGCAACCTGGAAGTGGTGATGCATGACGCGGCGATGGCCAAGCGGGTGGGCGAGCTGCATGCGCAATTGTGGGATGGGCCATATGCCAAAGCGCTGGATGTAGCGGCGCAGTACCCCGACCCGCATCCTGGCAAGCCGTGAGCTGAACTCGGCTCTTCCTACGCAAAAAAACAATGTGGGAGCGGGCTTGCCCGCGATAGCGGAGTGTCAGCCAACCTAGGCGCTGACTGACACACCGCCTTCGCGGGCAAGCCCGCTCCCACCGTTGATGCCTGGTGGCTCATGTGGGATGGGCCGTATGCCAAAGCGCTGGATGTAGCGGCGCAGTACCCCGACCCGCATCCTGGCAAGCCGTGAGCTGAACTCGGCTCTTCCTACGCAAAAAAACAAAGTGGAAGCGGGCTTGCCCGCGATAGCGGAGTGTCAGTTAACGTAGGCGCTGACTGACACACCGCCTTCGCGGGCAAGCCCGCTCCCACCGTTGATGCTTGGTGGCTCAAATGGAAGTGGTGAGGCATGACGCGGCGATGGCCAAGCGGGTGGGCGAGCTGCATGCGCAATTGTGGGAGGGACCCTATGCCAAAGCGCTGGATGTAGCGGCGCAGTACCCGGACCCGCATCCTGGCAAGCCGTGAGCTGAACTCGGTTCTTCCTACGCAAAAAAAAAGTGGGAGCGGGCTTGCCCGCGATAGCGGAGTGTCAGCCAATGTAGGCGCTGACTGACACACCGCCTTCGCGGGCAAGCCCGCTCCCACAGTTGATGCTTGGTGGCTCACATTGGAAGTGGTGATGCATGACGCGGCGATGGCCAAGCGGGTGGGCGAGCTGCACGCGCAATTGTGGGATGGGCCGTATGCCAAAGCGCTGGATGTAGCGGCGCAGTACCCGAACCCGCACCCTGGCAAGCCGTGAGCTGAACTCGGTTCTTCCTACGCAAAAAAACAATGTGGGAGCGGGCTTGCCCGCGATAGCGGAGTGTCAGCCAACCTAGGCGCTGACTGACACACCGCCTTCGCGGGCAAGCCCGCTCCCACAGTTGATGCTTGGTGGCTCATGTGGAATGGGCCATATGCCAGAGCGCTGGATGTAGCGGCGCAGTCCCGGACCCGCATCCTGGCAAGCCGTGAGCTGAACTCGGTTCTTCCTACGCAAAAAAACAATGTGGGAGCGGGCTTGCCCGCGATAGCGGAGTGTCAGCCAACCTAGGCGCTGACTGACACACCGCCTTCGCGGGCAAGCCCGCTCCCACAGTTGATGCTTGGTGGCTCAAATACCGAGGTAGGACATTTCCCTCATCCGGGTCTCCCCTACCACTCCTTCGTGATGGTAGTGTGTGAAATTGTTTCTGACATTTCGATCAGAAATTTTCCCACTCCTCTTTTGCAAAGGAATGCCTCTAGTCATGCATTTTCCACTGAAAAAACTGGTGGCTGCCACCCTGTTCGCGGCCAGCTTTTCGGCCATTGCCACCCCCGCCTTCGCCAACATCAGCGCCGAACAAAGCGCGACCATTATCAAACATTTCAGCGAAACCCCAGCCAGCGATTTCCGTGGTTTCCTCGGCACTCTGGCCAAGAGCGACCTGGCGAAAACCGATGACGTCGGCCCGGCCATCGACGCCTTCCTGGACAACAAAACCCTGACCGCCGACCAGCAGAACGAAATCAACCGCCTGCTGGGTATTTACACCCGCGTTAAATACGGCAAAGCCGCGCTCGAAACCCTGCGCGAGCTGGTGGAAATTCCGACCTTCAACGTCGACGGCCTGCCGCAGTACAAGAACCCGGAATTCCTCAAGATCGCCGACAAGATCCAGAGCCTGGCCAAAGCCTTCAACCTGAACTTCCGCAACATCGACAACCGCGTTTACGAAATTTCGCTGGAAGGCAGCGGCGATGAAGTCGTCGGCATTCACGCGCACGCCGACGTGGTGCCGGTGACGCCGGAAAACTGGGTGCTCAAGGACGGCACCAAGCTCGACCCGTTCAAGGTCACGCTGATTGGCGATCGCATGTATGGCCGCGGCACCGAGGATGACAAAAACGGCATCGTGGTAGCCCTGTATGCCATGAAGGTGATCAAGGAAGAGAAGCTGCCGCTGGCGCGCAACTTCAAACTGTTGGTGGACACCACTGAAGAAACCATGGGCGACGCGATCCCCTATTACTTCGAACACAACCCGGTGCCGCAATACAACCTGGCGCTGGATGGCGGCTACCCGGTCGTGATTGCCGAGAAAGGCTACGGCACCGTCATGGCGAGCTTCCCGGTGCGCAAAGGCACTGGCAAAGGCGCGGAAATTATCTCGATGACCGGCGGCATGGCCACCAACCAGATTCCGTCGGTCTCGGTCGCCACCCTGCTCAGCGACAAGCCTGCTGAACTGGCCGCCAGCCTGCAGAAAGCCGGCGCTGACTACGTCAAGCAAAACGGTGGCAATTTCGACGTAACGGCCAAGGTGGTCGGCAAAGAGGTCAAGTTGACGCTCACCGGTGTGTCGGCTCACTCCTCCGAGCCGGAAGCGGGCGTCAACCCGGTCGCACGCATGCTGGAACTGATCCACAGCATTGACGGCAAAATCGCGCTGAAGCACAACCACATCACCGACGCTGCACACTATGCAGCTGACAACTGGGGCCTGGATTACCTGGGCGGCAAGTTGGGTGTGGGCTTCTCCGATGCGTTCATGGGACCACTGACCACCTCGCTGACGTTTGTCGGCCAGGATGACAAAGCCTTCAAGCTGGCGGTGAACCTGCGCATCCCCAAAGGCAAATCGCCGGAGGTGCTCAAAACTGAAATCGAAGAGAAAATCAGCGCCTGGGACACGCGCACCAAAGTGGCGATGAACGTCACCTACTCGGTGGCCGAGCCGATGTACCGCAACCCTGAAGGTGAGTGGGTCAAAGCCCTGCTGTCCGTGGCCAGCGAAAACCTCGGCATGGAGCACACGTTCGGCACCTCGGCCGGCGCGACCTCCGTGCATGATCTGCCCAATGGCGTGCAATTCGGCCTGGCGAAGCCGGACGTGAAGTACACCGGGCACACCGACGGTGAGTTCAAGACCGTCGAGCAGTTCTTGCTGGACCTGCAGATCGTCACGGAAATGATGGGCCGTGTGGGGCAACTGCCGAAGCTCTGATAAGCCAAGGTAAACACCACAACGCCGATCAAGATTGATCGGCGTTGTGGTTAAACAGGCCTGGCTTGCGGCCTAAAACATATCCATCGCATTGCACAGCTTGGCCTTCTCTACCGGCACGTTCTGCGGTTTCCCCGTCGGGTTCAGGCGCTGCAACGCAATCAGGCACTGGCCACCGTCCAGCAGGATCAGTTCGTAATCTTGCCCGGCCTTGGGGGTGAAGTGAAAGCTCTGCCTGCAGCTGTAGGCATTGCCGCCAGAAACATAGCCCTCACTCTGGAAGTTCATGGCAAAGGGCTTGTTCGCCGGCACCTTCAGTTCGCTACGCGCCGAGCCTTGCGCCTCCACCCGGCGGTTGCTCTCGGGCATGCCCAGGCTGCGGCCATTATTCCTACCCGCAAAGCCGGATTCGGACACGGCCATCACCCCGGCGCCAGGCACACGCCAGTCGATGCAGTCACGGCCCGGCACACCGCGCGCCATGCCATTGGTGATCACGCGCAAGCGTGCGGTATCCCCTGCTGTGGGTTCAACATAGGGCGTGTTGTAAGCACGGATATTGGAAATATTGCCGCAGCCACTCACGGCCACGGCCAGGCCTGCTATCAGAAACACTCTCATGGAAATCCTTTTTTTTGAGGCTTAACGGCAGTGATAAGGGCTTTCGCTGCGCAGTTCCTCGCCGGTCCGGGCATCGCGAATGATGACCGTCGCCCCCGGCGCATTGAGGCAGAACGCATTGCGTATGGGGTAAATGTTATGGCCCTCGGCGGTGAAGGTGCCGAGCCTGGTTATCTGGGCGCCGGAGGCGTCGTGAGCCGTGACAGTGTATTCACCCGACATGGTCAGGCAGCCGCTCAGCGACAGCAGCAAGGTGGCGCAGATGGCATATTTCACAGGTGATGTCCCTATCGCGTTGAATGCCGAGCCCTTAAAAACAGAGCGTTGTTTTTGTGGTTTCATTGCGCCGACTCACAGGCCCTCAACGGCGCCTTGGGGTGCAATGCACAGAGGTCGAAACCGTCACGCCGCGTGTAGCCAGCACGCTTCATACACACAAAGCGCTGCGCCCGCTCCTGGAAGCTCGCATTGGGATCGATGCCGGAACCATTCTTTTCACCACACGCCAACATGGACGCAACCACATCCTGGTGGCTGGCGCCGGGTTTCTCCCATAAGTCGGCATCGGCCGTGGGGGGCTGGAATGGCTGGCTAAAGCAAGCAGTGACAAAAGGTGCAATCAACACACCTAACGCCAGGTGTTTAAGCCACATGATCAATCTCCTTATTTACGCGCAATCACCGGCACCCGCACGGGTCGACCCTTGGGCCATTAAGGTGTGCAGGACTGCCGGCGATAGATGTAACAGCTGTGCGTCGTCGTTATGGACCTCATCCTCGAGGACCAGGTTCGCCCGTTCGACAGGGCTGGTGAAACATCCTACAAAATACTGATTACTTTACCGGCCATCCGCTGTTTTTTAGCAGCGCCCGCTCCAGCTCAGGCCGTTGCGGCCAGCACCGGCAGTTGCAACCCGCGCAGCGGCGGGCTGCGGTTAACCCTTCAAACCTCAAGCATCAGGATATCTTCAAAGAAACCGCCGACCGGCTCGGTGGGGTGGCAGAGCTGGATCTCCAGCACCCACACCATTTCACTCGGCGTGATCTCAAGCGCGGCCAATTCCTGATTGCCGAACAAGGCGTGGGGGAAATCCGCAATACGGTGGCCGGCCAGGTTGCGCGACAACCGCCAGCCCTTGGCAACGGCCCGTTCCTCGGCAAAGTCATAGAGCTCACAGCCGGTCAGGCCGCGCATCCAGGCCTCGCGGGTTTCATCGAACACTTCATGCAAGACCTTGAAGCAATCGCGGTACAGCGCTGACTCGCCGAAGACGAAGGTGTCGCCATAGTCGCCCTCGTAGCCGTCCCACACCGGGCCGAGGTCGACCACCACGATATCGGTGGCACGCAGCGTGCGCAGTGGGTCAATGCCTTCTCTGGGCGGGCGAACCGTGTCGTCGCCAAAACGAATGTAAGTCGGGTGCCAGGTGTGCGAGGCGCCCATGGCCTGCAATTGCGCGGCGGCCATGTCGAGGGCTTGCCCGGTGGTCATGCCGACTGTGAGCTGGCTGGCAATCGCCGCCAGGGCGCGGATGGTTTTTTCACGCGCGGCGAGCATACCGTCCAGCGAGTACCGCGGGCCGACTTTTTCCCAGGTTTGATCCAGTCCATTGAGCAGCGTGTCGGCGCTCGACCGGCCACTGGGTACAAACGCTTCGGCGACAAAACGATGGCTCGGCAAACCCGCTTCGAGGCAATCGGCACGCGCCTGGCTGATCATGCCGCCGTTACCGCAGGCATACACCTGAGTCGACGCCCAACGGTGCCCATGACTCAGCGCCACTTCCTGCACCCTACCCTGCGCTGCCAATACCGGGTGCCAGTGAAAACGCGGGTGGTCGATGACCGCCTGGTCCAGAAATACGCGGTCGTAAAAGTCTGCCGCCTGCGCGCCGCCCCAGTAAAACGTCACCTCCACATCCTGCTTCAACGCGCTCAGCAGGATCGGCTTGATACCCGCGTAGCCGGTGCCTGTGGCGAACAGCACCACAGGCGCATCGTCATCGTCCTGCCAGGTGCAGGCACCAAAAGGCCCCTCCAGCGTCAACAGATCGCCAGCCTCAAGGCTGTCCAGGAGGGTCTCGGAAAAA
The DNA here is from genome assembly GCF_003852315.1 of Pseudomonas sp. LBUM920. NCBI lineage: Bacteria > Pseudomonadati > Pseudomonadota > Gammaproteobacteria > Pseudomonadales > Pseudomonadaceae > Pseudomonas > Pseudomonas edsoni (SeqCode). The sequence goes on along the minus strand of NZ_CP027762.1, from coordinate 2,075,869 downwards.
AGCCCGCCGCGCACCCGACGAATCTGAAACACCAGGCGCCCATCGCCGTCGGCCGGCAGGTTGGCGATCGAGAAACAGCGCGAGTCGCCATCGACCAGGCGGAACTTGAGGTACTGGCCCGGCCTTACGGCCAGCGGCGTGTCCGGCATCACCACCAACTCAATGATGTCGGGGCTGAGGTCACGCTTGCTCAGCACCGTCGCCTCGACCACCAGCGCGGGGGTGTCCAGCGACCACCCGGGAATCTCCAGGCGCATGTCGGCGCAGGCGTGGCTTTGACACAAGAGCATTTCATTCGCTGCCAGCGGGTAGCACGGCGCGGGCGCGCCGGGCGCCAGCTGCTTGGCGCGGTAGTGGCCTTGCTTGACCACCACCTTGCACGAACCACACGCCCCGCGCCGGCACGAGAACGGCACAGACAGGCCGCTGGCGAGCATCGCGTCGAGCAACAGCTCATCGCCGGCTTCAAAGGTTTTCCCCGAGGGGGCGAGTTCGATGACATGGCGTGTGTTCATAACAACCTCAGGGGTAAGTGAGGCTTGATTGTTGCGCTAGACTAGGCCCATTAAAACCTCCAGTTTTGGATACTTAAGATGGTCCAGATGCGTAAATGGCGCCCGCTCCTCAAGCTCGATGAGAGCACCACCCAGGCGTCCTATCGCAAGATTGCCGAAGGCCTGGTGCAGGCCATCCTCGAAGGAAGGCTGCCGCCCGGCACGCTGCTGCCGGGCACACGGGAAATGGCGCAGATGCTCGACGTCAACCGCAAGACGGTGATCCTGGCTTACGAGGAAGCGTCGACCAAAGGCTGGCTGATCAGCGAGCCGCGCCGGGGCACGTTCGTCAATGCGCAATTGGCGCCAACGCCCGCGTCCAACCGCGCGCAGCACTCTTTTGCCCCGCCACTGCTGGCGCAGCCAGTGGTGCCGTATTTCGAGCAGAATGCGCAAGTCATCGCCCTGCAGCATCGGCATGACGCGCTGTTTTTCGATAACGGTGCCTGCGACCACCGCTTGCTGCCCCAGGCCGTTTTACACCGCTATTACCGCAATGCCCTGCGCAGCAGTTTTGCGTCCAACTCGGTGCGCTACGGCAGCGAGGGCACCGGCTATGAATTGCGTTGCGCGCTGGCAGAGATGCTGCGCAACAATCGCGGGCTGGCAGTCAGCGCCGAGAATATCTGCCTCACGCCCGGCACTCAGGTGTCGCTGTACCTGACGGCCAGCCTGCTGATCAAACCCGGTGATGTGGTGTTGGTGGAGCGTCTGAGTTACCCGCCGGCGTGGGAAATTTTCCGCAAGCTCGGCGCACATTTGATCACCGTCGACATGGACGATGAAGGCTGTCGCACGGACCACATCGAGCAGTTATGCCACGCACATGATGTAAGGATGATTTACCTCACGCCGCACCACCAGTTTCCTACCACGGTGAGCCTGCATGCGGCCCGTCGGCAACACCTGCTGGCGTTGGCGGCGCAGCACAATTTCTGCGTGATCGAAGAAGACTACGACCACGAATATCACTTCAACGGACGCCCCTATCTGCCGCTGGCCAGTGATGGCGCGCAACGCCATGTGATCTACATCGGCTCGCTATCCAAGGCGTTGGGGTCGACGTTTCGTTGCAGTTATGTGGTGGCTCCGGCCAGCGTGATTGAGGTGCTGCAGAACAGCGCGGCACTGGTGGTAGGCGACACCGACGCGGTTGCACAAAAAATGCTCGCGGACCTGATCAATCAGGGGGAATTGAAGAAGCACCTGCGCCGTGTTTCGAAAGAATACGTAGCGCGTCGAGAGGTGCTGCAGAGCTGTTTGCACAGCGCATTTGGCGATCGAATCAAGGTGCGCGAGCCTGAAGGCGGCCTGGCCCTCTGGGTTCGCTTCCAGGATGAAACCGACGTCGATCAGTTGCTCGCCACAGCCCGGGGCCAGGGCGTGGTGGTGCGCAGTGCGCGTCAGTTTTCACCGCTGAATGTGCCGGAAAATGCCCTGCGCCTGGGGTTTGCCTCGCTTGATCGGGATGAGCTCCGGGAAGCCACGCTGCGGTTGGCGCGGGTGATGAGCAAGCGTTGATCACGCATGCATCGACACCCGTTAGAGCGCGCCTTGGCCGCTGTTTTGAAGCCGGGCAAGGTCGGGAAACTCGAGCAACAGCGCCCGATTGCCGCGACCGATATGCTCCATCACCGCCAGCGTGATGAACTCGCGCACCATCCCGCTCGAGACGTAATACATCGCCCAGGCTTGTTCGGGCGTGCAGTGGCCGATCTGTTCTTCGATGTCCTTGTAAGCCTGGTATTCGTCCGGCTTCAAAACGTATGGGTTAGCCGCTTGGCGCATGATTTTTCTCCTCCCTGAAAACGCTGCGACAGCCCCTTGGTCTGCCGACGGCTAACGCTGGGACGCTATGGCCCCGTTCATACGCCGGCGCTGATCGACTTTCGTCGAGCGACTCCCCCATCATGTTTATGGAGCAATGCCTTGATGCGGTTCAGCAGTTGTTTTTCATTACCCAGTGACGTGAGGCCGTGGGTGCTTTGCGCCTCATAGGCCTCAACCATCTTTATCAGCGTCACTAATTGATGAGTGTCGGCTTTGGTTTCTTTGCAAATAGCCATGTAAGCCCTCTGCCAATAAAGATGAATGCCACGCGGGGTTATGTACCGCTCTTGACCTTGGTCCACACGCGCGTGCGGATTCGCTCCAACTTCAACGGTAGTGGTTCAAGCGGAACAAGTGTGGCAACCGTATGCTTGTCAGGATAAATCCAAGGGTTGTCGCGCAGCTTCTGCTCGACGAACTCAGTGGCGTCCTTGTTAGCGTTCGGGTACAGCGTGTGGTTCGAGCTCTTGGCAATCACTTGCGGTTCAAGCATGTAATTGATGAACGCCAGACCTTCCTTGGCATGGGGCGCATCTTTGAGCAGCACAAAGTTTTCCGACCACACCAACCCGCCCTCACGAGGCAGGCTGTAGGCAATTTTGCGCCCGGTGTTGTTTTTCTCATTGATGGCCTGCGCCGTCAGCGCCCCGCTCGCCCAGCCCACGACCACACAAATATTGCCATCGGCAAAGTCGGCGTCGGTTCTGGAGGAGTCGAAGTAGAGAATATAGGGACGGATTTTCAACAGCAGCGCCTGAGCCTTCTGGTAATCCTCAGGGTTCTGGCTGTTGCTCGGCAGGCCGAGGTAATGCAACGCGATCGAAATGACCTCGCTGGGCGAGTCGAGCATCGCCACGCCGCAGGACTTGAGCTTGCTGATGTTTTCTTCTTTAAAGATCAGGTCCCAGCTGTCCACCGGGGCGTTGTCACCCAACGCGGCTTTGACTTTATCAACGTCATAGCCAATCCCGGTGGTGCCCCACAGGTAAGGCACGGCGTAGCGGTTGCCCGGATCATTCACCGAAAGCAGCGCCAACATCTCTGGGTCGATATGGGAAAAGTTGCTCAGTTGGTCGCGGTCCAGCGGTGCAAGCACGCCCGCCTTGATCAGGCTTGGCAGGACATTGGAGGTGGCGACAACCACGTCATAGCCCGTGCGCCCGGCCATGACCTTGCTCTGCATGATCTCGGCGCTGTCGAAGGCATCCACGTGCATGCGCGCGCCGGTTTTTTGCTCGAATTCCTTGGGCGTCTCTGGCGCGATCAACCCGAACCAGTTGTACAGATTCACCTGAGGTTGCGCCCCCGCAGCAGGCGCACTGATACCTACACAGACAAGCGAGGCCAAAAAAATGGCTCGCAAATGTGATTGACTCATATAACTATCCTTGTCAAAACGACAGGCCTTCATGGCCTGCATCCGCTGGGAGGTGAATATACCCGGCGTCGTCTAATAGTAAATACCTACAAGTACTTAGCTCGCGCCTATGAACGCCTAACCCTAAAGGGGTAGAACATGTCACTCGACCTTCATAACCTGGCCTGGCACCGATCGGCCGGCAAGCTGATTATGGAGCTCAATCGCCCGGCTTTCTGGAGCTCGCTGGTTCGCGTGTTGAATGAATATGTGCAGATCGACAACTGGGTTGTCCTGGTTTTCAGCGATCAACAGGTCAACGTCATCAGCTTTACTGAAGTGGCCGATGCCGAGGAGGTGGATGCCCTGACTCAGCGCTACCTCAAAGGGCTGTACCTGCTGGACCCGTTCTACATTGCCAACCGGGAAAACCCGCAGAGTGGCTTTTTTCACTTGTCAGACATAGCGCCCGAGCACTTTCTGACCACCGAGTATTACCGTCAGTATTTCGCCCAGTACGTCTCGGTGGATGAGGTGCAGTACAACGTTCAGCTCGATGAGGACAGGACGTTGTGTATTTCATTCGGCAGTAACGTGCGCTACAGCCCGGAACAGATCACCACACTGGATATCATCAAGCCTTGGGTTTTGGCATTGATGCACCAGCGTATGTGCTTTGAGATCGACGTTGAAAAAAACCTCAATGAGACACCGCCCTGGTCGCAGGCAATTGTTCAACTGGGCAGCCAGATCACAACGCGTGAAAAGGACGTGCTCAAGTTGCTGTTGAGCGGATTCTCCAACAAAGAAATCGCCGGCAAACTGTCCCTGTCGACAGAAACGGTGAAAGTGCACCGGCGCAATATTTACACCAAGCTGAACATCAAGTCCCAGTCCGAACTCTTTGCGCGTTTCTTCATGCCAAAACAGGACGTCTACGCGGTGAACTGAAGGCGCGGCGCTTAGCCCGCCGCGCCGAGAAACGGCAGCGCGAGGAACAGCTTGATCACCACCGCATTGGTGATGTCGATGAAAAACGCCCCCACCATCGGCACCACCAGAAAGGCAATCTGCGAGGGACCGAAGCGCTGTGTCACCGCCTGCATATTGGCAATGGCGGTGGGTGTCGCGCCCAATCCGAAACCGCAATGCCCGGCCGCCAGCACCGCCGCATCGTAGTTGCTGCCCATCACTCGAAACGTTACGAAAATCGCGAACAGGGCCATCAACAGCGCCTGTGCCGCCAGCAGGATGACGATCGGCAACGCCAGCGCCGCCAGGTCCCACAGCTTGAGCGACATCAAGGCAATCGCGAGGAACAACGACAGGCTGACATTACCCAGCAGCGACACTTCCCGCTCAAACACCTGATGCCAACCCAGCGCCGACAAGCCATTGCGCAGCACCACGCCGACAAACAGCACGCAGACAAAGGTGGGCAACTCGAAGGCGGTGCCTTGGATAACACCACTCAGGCACGTGCCAACCTGCAAGCTGATCGCCAACAGGGCCAGGGTTTCGATAAATGAAAACGAGGTGATCATGCGCTCCTGATCGGGGCGCTCAAAGCCTTTGGGCCGCCGCGGCTGCGAGTGTTCAACGCCAGGCACCTGGACACGCTTGATCAGCAGGCGCGCGACCGGGCCGCCAATCAAGCCCCCCAGCACCAAACCAAAGGTCGCCGAAGCAATTGCCAGTTCAGACGCGGAGGCCACGCCGTATTTCTCACTGAACACCGCGCCCCATGCGGCGCCCGTGCCGTGCCCACCCGACAGGGTGATGGAGCCCGCCAGCAAGCCCATCAATGGATCAAGCCCCAGCGCCTTGGCCAACGCGATCCCCATGGCGTTTTGCACCACCAACAGGGCCGTCACGACCAGCAGGAAAATACCCAGCACGCGCCCGCCTCGCTTCAGGCTGGCGAAATCTGCGTTCAGGCCAATCGTGGCGAAAAACGCCAGCATCAATGGGGTTTGTAAGGAGGTGTCGAAGCGAACCTCGACATCCGCCAGCGCACGCAACGCCAGCAGCAATGCGGCAACCAACAGGCCGCCGGCTACCGGCTCCGGAATGCTGTAGACACGTAGAAAGCCAATCCGGGCCACCAGCCAACGGCCCAATAAAAGCACCAGGGAGGCAGCGACCAGGGTTGAATAGAAATCGAGCTGAAGCATCTGGACAGTCCTTTGAAGTAAACAAGGAAAAGGGGCTGGCCAGAGTAGAGACAGCGGAACAGGTACACAGCTACCCGACATTGATTACAGACTATTCCTACGCACATCAGCACATGGCCTACATGCGTGGTGTGTTTTGCCGGCAAAAAAGCGACACGAACAAAAACGCCGATCATCACTGATCGGCGTTTTCGTTAAATATGGAGCGGGAAACGAGACTCGAACTCGCGACCCCGACCTTGGCAAGGTCGTGCTCTACCAACTGAGCTATTCCCGCAAATGGCGTCCCCTAGGGGACTCGAACCCCTGTTACCGCCGTGAAAGGGCGGTGTCCTAGGCCACTAGACGAAGGGGACACGCTACTGAAACACATGGTGTGTATTTCAGTGCCCAGAGGCCTCATCCGAAGACTTGGTCCTGGTTTCACTCAATGCCGCCCTAGGGCAACACTGCTTAAAAATTGGAGCGGGAAACGAGACTCGAACTCGCGACCCCGACCTTGGCAAGGTCGTGCTCTACCAACTGAGCTATTCCCGCATATGGCGTCCCCTAGGGGACTCGAACCCCTGTTACCGCCGTGAAAGGGCGGTGTCCTAGGCCACTAGACGAAGGGGACACACGTACAACATTCACTCCCTACCGCGTTTCGCTGTGTGCTTTACGCTGTAAGTGGCGCGCATTCTATGGATGGATTGAAAGGTCGTCAACCCCCAAGGATAAATTTATTTAAATCAATGACTTCGCCCTGCTTTCCAGGGCTTTGCGGGCATTGTGCCCGTGCGGGCTTTGACGCCTATATTCTGGCGCCCGACAAGGCGCTATAGTTCGCCCAGGCAAATGATGGCAATGTGCATCCACGCAGGGAACGCTTACCTATATAGCAGAAACTACCTGGGCAACTGGTCGAACAATCCTATCCGTCGGATAGACCAGTCACTACACTCCACAGCAAACCCTATAAAGAGGTCACACCGGTGACACCACTCATGATCACCCTGCTGGTAATAGCCGGGATCGTAATACTGATCGCCATTGGCTACATGAACCACGTGGTGGAAAACAACAAACTGGAAAAGCAGCGCACCGAAATCGAGCTTAACGATCGGCTGCGTCGATGCGGTGAGATCACCGAGACGTTCCCCGGCCAGTTGATGACCCCGAAACTCAAACTGTTGCTGACTCGCCTGGAACTCAACGTCACCCAGCGCCTGTTGCACCTCAAAAAATCCAGCGCACCGCTCAAGGCACGTATCGCTGAGCTGAACGCGCTGATCGGCCAGGGCGAATCGATCCCGGTGGCCAACCCACCCGCGCCGATCCAGACCGAAGCCAAGGCCAAGGACGTGCGTTTCCTGCTCGAGGCGCTGCACGGTCAAGTGACCCGCGCGGCCCAGGACGGTTTTCTGCCGACCAACGAAGCCAAGCACTGGATCAAGGAAATTCGCCATATCCTGGTGTTGCTGCACATTGAGTTCTTCAACAACCTGGGCCAGCACGCCCTGCAACAAGGCCAGCCTGGCCAGGCACGCCTGGCGTTCGAACGTGGCGTGCAGTACTTGCGCAAACAGCCGGAGCCGGTGCTCTACAGTGCACAACTGCAATTGCTGGAATCGCAACTGGCCCGCGCCAACTCCACGGTGCTGACCAACAGCAAGCCGGCCGAAGACGAAGTCAACGAACTGACCGAAGGCCTGAAAGTCGTCGACGCCGACGCCGAATGGAAGAAGAAAGTCATCTACGACTGATCGCCTGCCCCATGTGGCGACCCCGGGTCGCCACATGCCATCACTTTGCACCTATCCCCCCGCCCCCGACTAGCGTAAAAAAGTGCCCCTCACTCCGTGAAGTTAGAGGCCTGCTATGCCTGTTGCCGTGATTGATGGACAACCGCTGCACTATGTCGACCAGGGCACCGGCCCGGTCGTCCTGCTGGGTTCGAGTTACCTGTGGGACCGCGACATGTGGGCCCCGCAAATTGAAGCCCTGTCGCAACAGTACCGCGTGATCGTGCCGGAACTGTGGGGCCACGGTGAGTCCGGCCCGCTGCCGACGCAAACCCGCTCCCTCGACGACCTCGCGCGCCAGGCCCTGGCGCTGCTGGATCAGCTGGATATCGCGCAAATCAATCTGGTCGGCCTGTCGGTCGGCGGCATGTGGGGCGCGCGCCTGGCGTTGCTGGCACCGGCGCGCATCAACAGCGTGGTGCTGATGGACACCTACCTGGGCGCCGAGCCCGACGCCACGCGCCAGTATTACTTCTCGCTGTTCAAGATGATCGAGGACGCCGGCGCCATCCCCGAGCCGTTGCTGGATGTGGTTGCACCGATTTTCTTCCGCCCCGGCATCGACCGCGAGTCGGCCCTGTACCAGGATTTTCGCAAGGCGTTGCAGGCCTTACCCAAAGAGCGCCTGCTGAACAGCATCGTGCCACTGGGGCGCCTGATCTTCAGTCGCGAGAACATTCTGGACCAGTTGCCCCGCCTGGACTCGGACACCACGCTGGTGATGTGCGGCGAGCAGGACAAGCCGCGGCCGCCCGCAGAATCACAGGAAATGGCTGAACTGATTGGCTGCAGCCTCACGCTGATTCCCGACGCGGGGCATATCTCGGCCCGGGAAAACCCGGACTTCGTCAATGAAGCGCTGCTGACCTTCCTCGCCAACCACGCCTGATTGGCGCCCTGCCCTTTGTTCGCGGCTGACCCGCCGCGATCAAAGGCGGAAGTGCCCCACCATGCCCTTGAGCTCCGCGCCCAACTGCGCCAGCTGGATACTCGACGCGGCATTGCCCTGCATGCTCAACGCCGACTGATCGGCGCTCGCACGAATGCTGGTCACACTGCGATTGATCTCTTCGGCCACCGAGCTTTGCTCCTCGGCCGCCGCGGCAATCTGCTGATTCATTTGCTGGATCAATGACACCGCCGCGGCAATGCTGCCCAACGCGTTCTTCGTTTCCAGCGCATCGCTGACCGCCAACTTCACCAGCTCGCCGCTCTGCTGAATCTGCTGCACCGACGACTGCGCCGCGCTGCGCAACGTACTGACCAGACGCTCGATTTCCTCGGTCGATTGCTGCGTGCGCTTGGCCAACGCCCGCACTTCGTCGGCCACCACTGCAAACCCTCGGCCCTGCTCGCCGGCGCGGGCCGCTTCGATAGCGGCGTTAAGGGCCAGCAGATTGGTTTGCTCGGCCACGCTTTTGATCACGCCCAGTACCGTGCCGATATTCTGGATTTCCGCGCTCAGGCTTTCGATACTCGCGCTGGCACTGGTGCTGGAGGACGCGAGCAATTCAATCCGTTGCAGGCTCTGGCGCACCACTTGCTGACCGCTGTCGACCTTGTCGTCGGCGGTCTGCGCGGCTTGCGCGGCCTCTTCGGCGTTACGCGCCACGTCGTGCACCGTGGCGGTCATCTGGTTCATTGCCGTGGCAACCTGTTCGGTTTCTTCTTTTTGGCTGCTGACTTCAACATTGGTCTGCTCAGTGACGCTGGACAGTGAATGCGCCGAACTGGCCAATTGCTCGATGCCCGCTTGCAGCCCACTGACCATCTGGCTCAGGCCGCTGCCCATTTGCTGCATCGCCTGCATCAACTGGCCGATTTCATCGCGGCGGCTGACTTCCATCCGCCCGCTCAGGTCGCCGGACGCAATCTGCTGGGCCACGGCGATCACAGTGCGCAGCGGCGCCACGATCAACCGGGTGATCACCCACGCCGCGATCAAGCCCACCAGCAGCGCGAGGGCCGAGGAACCGATGATCAACACCGCGCTTTTCTTCAATTGCGCCTGCATGGACTGGTCTTCGGCGTCGTACGCCTGGTTGACCCGGCTGACCACTTGGTCGGCGCGGTCATGCAACTGCTTGTAGACGATTTTTTCCTGGGCCAGCAGCCCGGTGTACTCGCCGAGTTTTTCGCTGAATGCGGCGATATGCCCGGAGACTTCATTGAGCACGGTCTGGTAACCCGCATCCTTGACCGAGGTTTTCAGCTGTTCGACTTGCGCCAGGGCCTGATCGGCCTGTTCGATCTTGCCTTGCTCGGCGTTGTCGGCATCGGCGTTGTCGGCATCGGCCTTGCGGCTCTGATCCAGGCGCACGCGCGCTTCATTCATGGCTTGCAACATCAACCGCGAGACCTGGCTGACCTGCCCGGCCTGCTCGATAAACTCGGCGCCATCCTTACCCTGGCTTTCCTTCAGGCCATAGGCGCCGTCGTCGGCCAGGCCGGCCTGCAACACATCGAGGTTATTGGCCACACTGGACACCGACCAACTGGCCATTTCCAGCGCCAGGTCCTTGGTCTGGGTCAGTTCGACAAACTCGTCGAATGCCTTGCGATACGCCGCCAACGCCTGCTCGACATCGCCCATCACTGGCACATTCGTGGCTGACCGGGCCTTGAGGCTGGCGGCCATCGCCGCCAGTGCATCGACACTTTCATGCAGGGCATCGACAGACTTGGGGTCGGCGTGCAGCGCGTAGTCCTGCTCGATCAGACGCACCTTGAGCAAACCGCTGTTGAGCGATGACATGGCCTTGAGGCCTTCAAAACGCTGGCCAACGGTTTGCAGGGACCACACGCCAATGGCCGCCACCAGCGCCGTCAACAGCAGCACCAGGGCGAAACCCAAGCCCAGTTTCTTCGCCATACCGAGGTTGGCGAAACGTCGTTGCACGCCTGAAATCATTGCACTTGAATCCTCTTGCAACGGCAGATGCCATCGAGCCTGGTTTCCATGCAGCGAGATTCGCAACGACGAGCCAACGGCACAAGACGTTGGCGCCACAATAATGGCAAAAAGCTACATGCCCGTCGTTTTCAGAATGGTCGAGGTCGATCTGGCAGGCCCCATGGAACGGAACAACGCCAGCGCCCGCTGATCAGCAGCATAGGCCACGTTGATGCGCAGCCAGTCGCTGTGCTCACCCTTGGGATTGAACAGCGCCCCCGGCGACAACAACACACCGAGCCGTCGGGCACAGACCTGCAACCGTGAATGATCGTCCCTGCCGGGCCGGGCCCACACAAACATGCCCCCGGCGGGCACGGCGAACACCTCCCACTCCTCATCCTCCAGCACCTGCAGGGTTGCGGCCATTTGCGTGTTCAAGCGCTTGCGCAGGCGCTGCACCCACTTACGGTAGGTGCCATTGGCCAGCAGCGTGGCCAGCACCGCCTCGGCAAACCGCGAAGTGCCGATGCCTGTCAGCGTTTTGAGCGTCACCATGGGCGCAATAATCGCCGCGCTGGCGCTGAGGTACCCCACGCGCAAGGCACTGCTGAGGGTCTTGGAAAAACTCGAAATATAGATCACCCGACCGTCATGGGGCAGCGCGGACAGCCGTGTGCAACTGGCGTGCTGCAAGTCGCCGTAGACGTCCTCTTCGACAATCAGGAAGTTCTCGCTGCTCGCCAATTGCAGCAGGCGCTCGGCCACGGCACGGCAAAGGCTGGTGCCGGTGGGGTTGTGATACAGGCAGTTGATGAACAGGCATTTGGGCCGATGGCTTTTCAGCAGCGTCTCCAACACCGGGATATCCGGGCCACCCAGCGTGCGCGGGACGTGCAGCAGCTTGACGCCATGGCGCTCCAACTGACGGTAGAGGTTGGCATACCCGGGCGTCTCGACCACCACCGTATCGCCGGCCTTGAGCAACGTCCGTATGAGCAGGTCTTGTGCATGGCTGGCGCCATGGGTGGTGAGAATGCAGTCGAGACTGCTGGGCACTTTCATCTGCGTCAGGCGCTTGAGCAGTTGCTCACGCAGTACCGGCAACCCCAGCGGCGTGCTGTAGCTGAACAGCCCGGCGGTGTCGGTGCGGCTGACCTCGCGTATGGCGTAACAAATATCATCGCTTTCGCGCCAGGCGTCCGGCAGCCAGCCGCAGCCCAGTTTCAACTCGCCCAAAGGGCCATCGACGTAGGCGCCCCAGCCCAGCTCGGCGCCTTCATGCCAGTGGCTTTCAAGGGAAACCGGCGGTTGGGCCACTACAAACCCCGAGCCCTGTTTTGCCACCAACACCCCCTGCGCCACCATTCGCTCAAAGGCTTCGATGACGCTGGATTGACTGAGCAGGTTGTCGAGGGCCAATTGCCGGATGGACGGCAAGCGCGTGCCCGGGCTTGCCCCGCTTGTGCGAATCCATTGCGCCACCGCGCTGACGATTTGCTGCACCACCGGTACAAGGGCCTGTCGATCGATGCCTAAATCCATGAGCCCCTCACTTCAACTGTCTGTTATTCAACCCCAAACAGTTAAGCACAGAAGCCGGGTTCGACCTGCCGCCGAAATTTATTAAAGTATTGATTTTATTGGATTATTTACCTACTGATACACATTCTGACGAGGCCTTGTGCCAGCCCTGGAAACGCCCCACAGCGCCCCTCGCCTTTTCGAATATGCAGTGGCGCCGAGTCCTAGATCGCCGTCGCGCCACCGTCCACCGCCAACGCCTGGCCCGTGGTGAACGCGGCACCGTCGCTGCACAGGTACAACACCGCACTGGCGATTTCCTCGACTTTGCCGATGCGCCCGACCGGGTGCATGGCGGCGGCAAACTCTGCCTTGCGCGGGTCGGCTTCATAGGCACGCCGGAACATGTCGGTGTCGATCACCGCTGGGCACACCGCATTCACGCGGATTTTCTTTTTCGCGTACTCGATGGCCGCCGATTTGGTCAAGCCGATCACGGCATGTTTGGACGCGGCATAAATGCTCATCTTCGGCGCCGCCCCCAACCCCGCCACCGAGGCGGTGTTGACGATCGCCCCGCCGCCTTGGGCCAGCAGCAGCGGCAACTGGTGCTTCATGCACAGCCACACGCCCTTGACGTTAACGCCCATGATCGCGTCGAACTCATCCAGGCTGCCGTCGGCCAGCCTGCCCTTCTCGATCTCGATCCCGGCATTGTTGAAGGCGTAGTCCAGCCGACCATAGGCGGCGACGGTCTGCGCCATCAACTGCTGCACGTCCGCTTCCAGCGTGACGTTGCAGCGCACGAACAACGCCTCGCCGCCCGCCTGTTGAATCAGCGCGACGGTGCCCTCGCCGCCCGCCACGTCCAGGTCGGCAACCACCACTTTCAAGCCTTCGGCGGCAAATGCCAGCGCGGTGGCGCGGCCAATACCGGCGGCGGCGCCGGTGACCAGGGCGACCTGGCCGGAAAACGTCATGCTCATGGGAATGTCCTGTGGGGAAAATAGCCGTGGGCCGAGTCTAGCCAAGCGTAGGACGGGTGCGTCAGCACTATCAGAAGGCCAGTTGGCGGTGTATGAATCGCAGTGATAAGGCCTCCCGTCTCACTATCAGCCAGGCCTATCGGCGGGCATTCGCGCCTCTCGGACAACCTTGCTCTCAGGCCGTTAGGGGTCTATCACTTGGGGTTCACTTCTAAAGAGTCCTTTGCCATGACTGCCCAGACCAACCGCCAGTTCCTGCTCGCCAAACGCCCGGTCGGCGCGGCGACACGGGAGACCTTCACCTATCAGGAAGTGCCGGTGGGCACGCCAGGGGATGGGCAAGTGCTGGTGCACAACGAATACCTGTCCCTGGACCCGGCCATGCGTGGCTGGATGAACGAGGGCAAGTCTTACATTCCGCCCGTCGGCATTGGTGAAGTGATGCGCGCACTGGGTGTGGGCAAGGTGATTGCGTCGAACAACCCGAAATTTGCAGTGGGTGATTACGTCAATGGCGCGCTGGGCGTGCAGGATTACTTCCTCGGCGAACCGCGCGGCTTCTATAAGGTGGACCCCAAACTCGCGCCGCTGCCGCGCTACCTGTCGGCGCTCGGCATGACGGGCATGACCGCCTACTTCGCCCTGCTCGAAACGGGCGCGCCCAAGGCCGGCGAAACCGTGGTGATCTCCGGCGCCGCCGGTGCGGTGGGCAGCATTGCCGGGCAAATTGCCAAGATCAAAGGCTGCCGCGTGGTGGGCATCGCCGGCGGCGCCGACAAGTGCAAATTCCTCGTGGATGAATTGGGCTTCGACGCAGCCATCGACTACAAAAGCGAAGACGTGCCAGCCGCCCTCAAGCGCGAATGTCCTAAAGGCGTGGACGTGTATTTCGATAACGTCGGCGGCGACATCCTCGACGCGGTGCTCAGCCGCCTCGCATTAAAGGCGCGGGTGGTGATTTGTGGTGCCATCAGCCAGTACAACAATAAAGAAGCCGTGAAAGGCCCCGCCAACTACTTATCGTTGCTGGTCAATCGCGCGCGAATGGAAGGCTTTGTGGTGATGGACCATGCGGCGAACTTTGCCGCAGCCGGGCAGGAAATGGCCGGCTGGATGGCGCAGGGCAAGCTCAAGAGCAAGGAGGATATTGTCGAGGGGCTGGAGACGTTCCCGGAAACGCTGATGAAACTGTTTAACGGCGAAAACTTTGGGAAGTTGATTCTAAAAGTTAACTGACCACGGTGGATCGAAATGTGGGAGCGGGCTTGTTCGCGAATGCGGAGTGTCAGTCACCGGATGTGTGTCTGATACACCGCTTTCGCGAGCAAGCCCGCTCCCACATTTTAGCTCAGCGATATTCAGGCGATTTCGGCGACAACTGCGGCCAACGCCTTCGCCGGATCGGCCGCCTGGCTGATCGGGCGACCGATCACCAGGTAGTCCGAGCCCGCGTCCAGTGCCTGACGCGGCGTCAGAATACGGCGCTGGTCATCCTGGGCACTGCCCGCCGGGCGAATGCCCGGGGTGACCAGTTGCAGCGATGGGTGAGCGGTCTTCAAGGCCTGGGCCTCCAGCGCCGAGCACACCAGGCCATCAAGCCCTGCCTTCTGCGCCAGCGCCGCCAGGCGCAATACCTGCTCCTGAGGTTCGATATCCAGGCCGATGCCGGCCAGGTCCTCGCGCTCCATGCTGGTCAGCACGGTCACACCAATCAGCAGCGGTTTCGGGCCGCTGCGCTGTTCCAGCACTTCACGGCAGGCAGTCATCATGCGCAGGCCGCCGGAGCAGTGCACATTGACCATCCACACGCCCATCTCAGCCGCGGCCTTGACTGCCATGGCGGTGGTGTTAGGGATGTCATGGAATTTCAAATCGAGGAACACTTCGAAGCCTTTGTCACGCAGGGTGCCGACAATTTCGGCGGCGCAACTGGTGAACAGTTCCTTGCCGACCTTGACCCGGCAAAGCTTGGGGTCCAACTGGTCAGCCAGCTTCAGTGCGGCGTCACGAGTGGGGTAATCCAGGGCGACGATGATAGGAGTCTGGCAGACGGGCATTGGAATGGGCTCTCAGGCAAGTCGAAATCGGCGCGGATTGTAGCGCAAGCGGCGCCGTTGCGGGATCCGATGATCGGTAAAATACTGATCGAGCGCCCGTGACCCGGCATTTAGAGCAATTGTGTCAAGGCTGATACATTCACGACATGCCCTCAACACGCACCGCGTCTAGCCTCGCGCACATGACCGCCCGTCCAGCACTTCCAGCCATGGAGCTGGGCGCCTATGCTGACAGCAACAACCCAGGCAGATGATCGCACTATGCATACCCCTACCGTCTCTGTAAACGAAGAGCAAAAAGGCGCGGTGATCGCCGAAGACAAGCGCTGGAACACCCGTGCGCTGATCGTCGATGACGATCTACCGATTCGTGAACTGCTGATCGACTACCTGGCGCGCTTCAATATTCTCGCCGTCGGCGTCACCGACGGCACCGCCATGCGCACGGCCATGCAAGCCGAAACCTTTGATGTGGTGGTACTCGACCTGATGCTGCCGGGCGAAGACGGCCTGTCACTGTGCCGTTGGCTGCGCACCGAATCGGACATCCCGATCCTGATGCTCACCGCGCGCTGCGAACCCACCGACCGCATTATCGGCCTGGAACTGGGCGCCGATGACTACATGTCCAAACCCTTCGAACCGCGCGAGCTGGTGGCACGCATCCAGACCATCCTGCGCCGGGTACGCGATGACCGTACCGAGCAGCGCGCCAACATCCGTTTCGACAACTGGCGCCTCAACAGCGTACTGCGCCAGCTGGTGGCCGACGACGGCCTTGTAGTGCCGCTGTCCAACGCCGAGTTTCGTCTGCTGTGGGTGTTTATCGAACGCCCGCGTCGCGTGCTGAGCCGTGAACAATTGCTCGATGCTGCACGTGGCCGTTCCATCGAGGCGTTTGATCGCAGCATCGACTTGCTGGTCTCGCGCCTGCGCCAAAAACTGGGCGATGACCCCAAGGCACCGCAGTTGATCAAGACTGTCCGCGGCGAAGGCTACCTGTTTGACGCGCGGGATATCGGCTGATGCGCGCCACCTTCAATACGCTGTTCGGCAGGCTGTTCGGCGTATTGCTGGTGGCCATTGTGCTGGCCCACGTGCTGGCGTTCTTTTGGTTTCACCACTACGGCCCGCCACCGCCGCCGCCTCAGGAAACCTTTGTCGAGCAGCCGGATGGAACGATGAAGCCGCTGCCCAAGCACCATCGTTCCTGGTTCGGCGGCCCGGTGGTGCCACTGACGTTTCAATTTATCTCGCTGATCATTGCCGCCTGGTATGGCGCCAAACTGCTGAGCCGGCCGATCCAGCGCCTGAGCGCAGCCGCCGAACGCTTGAGCCTCGACCTTGACAGCCCGCCACTTAACGAGTCGGGGCCTCGCGAGGCGCGGCAGGCTGCATCGACCTTCAACCTGATGCAAAAACGCATCCGCGAGCAAGTCAGCCAGCGTGCACGCATGCTCGGCGCCGTTTCTCACGACCTGCGCACCCCACTGTCACGCCTTAAACTGCGCCTGGAGCAGATCGAAGACACCAAGTTGCAAGGTCAGATGCGCCAGGACCTGGACGACATGATCGGCATGCTCGACTCCACCCTGAGTTACTTGCACGAGCAGCGCACCAGCGAAACCCGGCACTGGCTCGACGTGCAGGCGCTGGTCGAATCCCTCAGCGAAAACGCCCAGGATCAAGGCTCCGATGTGCAGTTCGCGGGCAATTGCGCGCCCTTGCAGGTGCAGCCGATGGCACTGCGCTCGTGCCTCAACAACCTGATCGACAATGCCTTGCGTTATGCCGGTACGGCGCGGGTGGAGCTGAGCGACAGCCGCGAAGCCTTGGTCATCCGTGTGATCGACCACGGGCCGGGGATTGCCGCGGATAAACGCGAAGCCGTATTCGAACCGTTCTTTCGCCTGGAAGGCTCACGCAACCGCAACTCCGGCGGCGTCGGCCTGGGCATGACGATTTCCAAGGAAGCGGTGGAACGCCTCGGCGGCAGCCTGAGCCTGGAGGAAACCCCAGGCGGCGGCCTGACCGCCGTGATGTGGTTGCCGAGGGCTTAAAGGGGTTTGTCTTCGCGACGCACTTGCGCCTGGGTCGCGCTCCAATCCGTCAGCAGACTGTAGGCCACCGCAAGCAAGGTCGGGCCGATAAACAAACCGATAAAGCCAAAGGCGATCAACCCGCCAAACACGCCCAGCAGCACAATCACCAGCGGCAGGTTGCCGCCGCGGCTGATCAGGTACGGCTTGAGCACGTTGTCGACGCCACTGATGATGAACGTGCCCCACACACCGAGAAACACCGCATAGGTGTAATCGCCCTTCCAGGCCAGCCAGGCCGTGGCCGGGATCCATATCAGCGGCGGCCCCATGGGGATCAGGCTGAGCAGGAAGGTAACGATGCCCAGTACCAACGCGCCCGGCACACCGGCGATCAGGAAACCGATCAGCGCCAGCAGGGCCTGAGCGGCGGCGGTACCGATTACGCCGTTGACCACGCGTTGCACGGTGCCGGCCACCAACTCGATGTAGTAACCGGCACGGTCGCCAATCAAGCGTTCCAGCAGGCGATGCACGAACGTCGCCAGGCGCGGCCCGTCGCGGTAGAAGAAAAACACGAACACCAGGCTCAGGGTCAGTTCGAGAATACCGCCACCGATCTGCGCGCTGCGCGCCAGCAACCAGTTGCCGACCTGGCCCAGGTACGGCTTGATGCTGACCATCAACGCCGCGCCCTGCTGGTCGATGCTGTCCCAGGTCGCCACCAGGCGCTCGCCGACAAAGGGGATCGAGCCCAGCCAGGTCGGCGCGGCAGGCAGGCCGTCAACCTGGATATCCTTGATCAGGCTCACGGCGTCGCGCACATGGTCGGCCAGGTTGAACCCCAGCCACACCAGTGGCACCGCCACCAGCAACATCCAGCCCAGGGTCAGAATGCCCGCCGCCAGGGATTCCCGGCCGCCCAGCCAGCGGGTCAGCAAACGCATCAGCGGCCAGCTGGCAAACGCCAGCACCGCGCCCCAGAACAGCGCCGACCAGAACGGCGCCATCACCCAGAAGCTGGCACCAAACAACACCAGCAGCAGGATTTGCACCAGTAGGCGATCGTTATTGAGCATCGGGTATCTCGAGAATAAGGCTGTAGGAAGAGAGCTTAGGCGAACGGCGCGGGTCCGTTCGCCCTGTTGCGGGTCAGCGTATCAGATGCAGGTGCAAACCCTTAGCGTCACCGGTGCCGGTTTCCATGCGCGCGGCGCGTACGCCGCTGTCGATCAGGCCCTGGCGCCAGGCTTCGGCGGTCGGCCCGGTCAAGCTGACGCGCAAGGTGGCGTCGAGGTTCAAGCCACGCGAAATCAGGGTCAGCCAGGTGGCGTCGGGCTCGGCGCCCAACGCTGGGAAGTCCAGTTCGCCGGTGCTTTTCAACTCACGCAGCAAGGTGGCCGAGGTAGGCAGCAAGTCCCCCAGCGGCGCGCTGGCATCGAGCTGTTCAACATGCAGATAGGCGCGACGGTTGCCGCGCGTGATGCCGTACAGCGCTACCAGGGAATTGTCCTGCGGCGCCGCCAGACGCAGCAGCAGGTATTCCTGCTGCCCATCGGCGCCGACCAGTTTGGCGTTGCCGAACACTTCGTTGGCCCACAGGCTGCTTTCGCCGCAATCGCGAGCCTGGCACCAGAACAACAGCTGCGCGCCCTTGGCCTGCAACGCTTCGCGCGTCGCGGTAAATGCGGCACTTGAAGTGTGCTCGGCGGGCAGCTCATAGGTGATGGCGGTGGTCTGGCCACGCGCTGTGGCTTGGCCTTCGTAACGCAGTTGGCCGCTGATCTTGCGGATCGCGCCCATCGGGTAGATGCGTTCCTTTGCTTCAGCGGGGCGGTAATCGACGATTTGCGCATCGGCCTGACGGGCCACGGCCGGTAAATCCTGGCTTCCCGGCAGGTCCGCGGCGAACACCAAGGGGCTGAAACAGCACAGCCCGAGGGCACGGATACATCCTTTGCGCAGGCTCATCGGATCGGTAAGCCCTGGCCATTGGAGGTCGCAGCAGTGTTCATAGCGTTCATGGTTGACTCCCTTTCAATCCGCCCAGCCTCGGCAGTTGCCCGCGTCAAGTCAAGGCGCGTGGAAGAACCGATTGAAACAGTCTGCAACAAGGAGCGCGCCGGGCTCATCATTAAGGTGTAAATGATGGCCGCCGGGCAGCGTGTTCACCGTAAAAGGTAGCTGAGAAAGCAATTCTGGATGTTTCGCCAGCATGCCGTCAGCCGCGACCACCAACTGTGTAGGGCAACCCACGCGTCGCACGAAAGCCATCGCCTGCTCATCGGTCAGGCGCATCGGCGAGGCGAGCGTCAGGCGACTGTCCGTACGCCAGGTGTAACCTCCCGGCACCGGCATCAAACCGCGCTGGGCCAACAGCTCGGCGGCTTCGCGACTGACCGCCACCACGCCTTTCATGCGTGCTTCCACGGCGCGATCCAGCGAGGTGTAGACCGGTTTGCGCTTCTCTTGCAGGTTCAGTTGCGCCTGCAGCGCCATGCCCAGTCGCTCGGCGGCGCTCTCGCCCGCGGCGGTGGGCGGGACCACGCCGTCGATCAACCCCAGGTGCGTGACACGCTCCGGCAACGCGCCGGCCAACACCAGCGAGACGATGGCGCCGAGGGAGTGGCCAAGTAATGCAAAACGTTTCCAGCCCAGCTGTTCGGCGACTTGCAGTACATCAAAGACGTAATCCCACAGGGCATAACCGGCGCCGACAGGACGGTGCGCCGAATGCCCATGACCGGCCATGTCCAACGCGACGATACGCAAACCATGCAGCTTCGGCGCCAGCCGCGCAAAGCTGTTGGCGTTGTCCAGCCAGCCATGCAGGGCGATCACCGGCAAACCGTCTTCGGGACCAAACAGATGCGCCGCTAACTCGATATGCGGCAGGCTCAGGCGGACTTCTTCGACGGGCATGCTCATGCGCAACTGCGCTCGCGGGCTGCCCAGCGGGAAAACAGGTTCTTGATCAAGGTCGCGGTGTCCTGCGGGCGTTCGAGGGGAAACATATGGCCGCCGGGCATGGTGAGCATTTCGCCCATCGGCAGGCGGTCGACGCCGCTGGCATGGTGGCGCATCACCACGCGGCTTTGGCGGCCGCGCACCACCGCCAACGGCACCTTCAGCTGACGAACCTGGCCAGGGCTGGTGTGAGGCACGCCGCGGTAGATGCTGATTTCAGTGGCCGGATCAAAGCGCAGACGCAGGCGGTCGCCCACCTGTTGCAAGCCATGTTGCAAGTACGCGTCAAAGCATTCCGGGTCGAACCCGCGAAACAGCGTCTTGCCGGCAAAGTAGCTGCGCGCCGCCTCCAGGTCGGTAAATTCTTCACGGCGGCCCAGCGTACGCCCGGCCGGCGTCAGGCGGTCGATAAAGCCGAACCGCTTGGCGGCACGGATCACCCAGCGGTCAGCGCGGGTCAGCACCGGCGAATCGAGCATCACCACGCCGCGGTACAGCTGCGGACAGCGCATGGCCGCGTGCAAATGCAACACGCCGCCCAGGGAATGGCCCACACCCCACACCGGTTCCGGCTGCAACTGCAGATGGTGGATCAACTCGTCCACCAGGTTCTGCCAGTTGTCGTCCACCGGAAACCTGGGGTCGTGACCGTGTTGCGGCAGGTGAGCCACGGCATATTCCGGGGCCAGGGCGGCAAACAACTTGCCGTAAGTGGCCGAAGGGAAGCCATTGGCGTGGGCAAAAAACACGTGCTGCGACATACCGGATCCATCTGCAAAAACAGAAGTTGATTGTCACCATGCCCGGCCGTTACAGCAATGACTGTAACCGCCAGGAATGATGACACTCACGCCACGCCTATCGCGCCGGCGGGTTCTCGCCCAGCGGTACCACGGCCATGGTCAGGCGCGACACGCAGCTGGCTTTGCCCTCATCGCTGGTCAAGCGAATGTCCCACACTTGAGTGGTCCGGCCGATATGGATCGCCCGGGCCACCGCCGTGACGCGCCCGCTGCGCACGCCGCGCAGGTGGTTGGCATTGACCTCCAGGCCCACGCAATAAAACTTGCTGGCATCGATACACAGGTAAGCCGCCATGGACCCGACGCTTTCAGCCAGCACCACCGACGCACCGCCGTGCAGCAGGCCGTAGGGTTGGTGGGTGCGATGGTCGACCACCATGCTGGCGGTCAGGGACTCGTCGTCGAAGCTTTCGAAGCGGATGTCCAGCAGCTCACCAATGGTGTTTTTCTGGATCGCGTTGAGTTGCTCGATATTCGGTTGGGTGCGCCACAAGCTCATGAAGTTGTCCTTATTAGTTTTATTACGACCTTAATCCTGCCACACAATGGCTTCGTTGCGCGCGCTCCAAACCGCAAGCTCGGCACCGTAGGTCGACTCGATCACCGTGCGTTTGATCTTCAGGGTCGGCGTGAGAAAGCCGTTTTCCACCGCCCAACTGTCTTTTACCACCACCAGCTGGCACAAGCGTTCATGTTTATCCAGTACCTGGTTGACCTGTTCCAGCCAGCGTTCGAGGCTGCTGCCCAGGGCGTGTCGGTCTTGAGGTCCGGCGGACAACACGCACAGGCCGATCGGCGCAGTCAGGCCATCGCCCACCACGCACACTTGCTCAATGCGTGCATGTTCGGCCAGGCGGTTTTCAATCGGTGCCGGGGCCACGTATTTGCCCTTGCTGGTCTTGAAGATTTCCTTGAGCCGCCCGGTCAGGCGCAGGCAGCCGTCGGCATCCTGCTCGCCTTTGTCGCCGGTACGCAGGAAGCCATCATCGGTCAGGGTCTCGGCGGTTTTCTGCGGATCCTTGAAGTAGCCGAGCATGGTCGCGCCGCTGCGCACCTGCACCTCGCCCGACGTGTCGATGCGCACTTCAACGCCAGGGCATGGCAGGCCGATCCAGCCGAGCCTCTGCTGGCCGGGCCGACACACATGGGAATAGCCACAGCTTTCGGTCATGCCATACACCTCCAGCACATCCAGCCCCAGGCGCTGATACCAACGCAGCAATGCTTCGGGCACGGGCGCCGCCCCGGACAACGCAATGCGCAGGGCATCCAGGCCCAACCCTGCAAGAACCTTATGGCCGACGCGCTTGCCGATAAATGGCACGCGCAGCAGGCTGTCGAGGCGCTTTTGCGGGATCTTGCTGTAGACGCCCATCTGGAACTTGGTCCAGATCCTCGGCACCCCGAACAGCGCCGTTGGCCGTGCCCGACGCAGATCCGCCAGAAAGGTATCGAGGCTCTCGGCGAAATACACGGTTTGCCCGGTGTAGATCGAGGCCAGTTCCACGAACATGCGCTCGGCCACATGGCACAGCGGCAGGTAGGACAGCAATCGGTCGCCCTCCCCGAGGCCAAACAACTCGGTGCCACGGGTGGCGGCAAAACCCAGGGCGCCAAAGGTTTGCATCACGCCCTTGGGCAAGCCGGTGGTGCCGGAGGTGTAGACGATGGTAGCCAGGCTTGAGGCGCCAGGTTCGGGATTGTCCTGGATCGGCGAGCAGGCTTGCAGGTCGGCCCAGCGGTAATCGAAGTCGCCGACCGGGCACAGGGGCAGGCTGATGGTCGGCAGCCCGGCGGGGATACCCGGCGCCATCGCAGGCCAGTCGTCCAGCTTGCCGATCAATACCAGCGCCGCCTCGGAATGGGTCAGCACATGGGCAACGGAGTCGGCGGTGAGGTTGGGGTACAGCGGCACCGAGACATGCCCGGCCATCCAGATCGCGAGGTCGGCGATGATCCAGTGCGCGCAGTTTTTTGAGATCAGCGCGATGTGCGAGCCTTGCGGCAGCTCGCGGGCACGCAGCCAATGCGCGGCGCAACGGGCCTGGTGGGCGACCTCGCCCCAGGTGAGGGTCTGCACCTCGCCGGCGCCGGTGGGTTGCACCAGAAAGGGTTTGCGCGGGTGTCGCGCTTCACGTTCGAAGAAGACCTGCAACGGCAAACGAAAAGCGACGGGCATGGGACGCGCTCCTTTGTGATCCGACCATAGCCAACCAAGCACTTGCTTGGTTGACTGTATAGCACACACTTGGCGGTGATTAATTTTAGGGGGCTCGGGGTTTTTGCATGTTTTTTTTGGGGGGGGTTATGGGGGGGCTGGGGGTGCTGGGGGCATATCCGTTGGTTGGGTGATGGCCGCTTTGGGTTCCGCCCTTACGGCGGGTCACTTTGGAAAAGCCCCAAAGTAACCAAAGGGCTCTTGCCCCACCACTCGGCACCTCGCTCACGCTTCGGTGTGCCCGAACGAAGGCTTGAATCCGTGGGCCGCCGTGACGGGCCATCCATGGCCCAACACGGCTAACCCGGCGTCCTGCCGGATTACCCACGGATTCAAGCCTGCGTTCGGCCAGCGTGGTTTAACGGGGCGCCTAAGATCAAAATCAAAAGCAGATCAAGATCAAAAGCAGAGCACGGCGGCCTGGTAGCCGACCTGAGTGGTTAGATCAAAAGCGAAGGCGAGGCGGCCTGACAGCCGACCTGATCTTGGAAGCTGAACTCAATCAAAGGTGGGAGCTGGCTTGCCTGCGATGGCATCAACTGGGTGTGCCTGATGGACCGAGTTGTCTGCATCGCAGGCAAGCCAGCTCCCACAGAAAAGCAAAAGCAGTGCGGTGCTGGCGGTCTGTACTCGGTCAAACTGTGGGAGCGGGCTTGCTCGCGAAGGCGGTGTGTCAGCTACACATGAGCTAACTGACCCACCGCATTCGCGAGCAAGCCCGCTCACACATTTGGATCTCTGTGCATCAGATAGAAGTGTGTTGCTGTGCTCTTGATCCGCTTTTGCTTCAACCACTCAGGTCGGCTTTCAGGCCGCCGTGCTCTGCTTTTGATCTTGCTCTTGATCTGACAGGCCCCGTCAACCACGCTGGCCGAACGCAGGTTTGAATCCGTGGGTAACCCGGCAGGACGCCGGGTTAGCCGCGTTGGGCCATGGATGGCCCGTCGCGGCGGCCCACGGATTCAAGCCGGAGTGAGGGCATGCCGAGCCTAG
Source organism: Pseudomonas sp. LBUM920 (assembly GCF_003852315.1). Lineage (NCBI taxonomy): Bacteria > Pseudomonadati > Pseudomonadota > Gammaproteobacteria > Pseudomonadales > Pseudomonadaceae > Pseudomonas > Pseudomonas edsoni (SeqCode). The sequence goes on along the minus strand of NZ_CP027762.1, from coordinate 2,051,690 downwards.
GCGAGGCACCGAGTGGTGGGGCAAAGACCTTTTGGTTACTTTTGGGGCGTTTGCCAAAAGTGACCCGCTGTAAGAGCGGAACCCTAAGTGGCCGTGACCGCAGCAACGGATATGCCCCCGACCCTATGGACTCTCAACACCAACCAAACTCATCAACCCCGCCAACGGAAAATCCCCCTCAAGCTCCGCAAGGCTGGCAGTGTGCATCGGTTGCGGCTGACGCAAATGCCCATGCTGCAAAAAGCTGATCAAGCTCCCCACCAACGGCTGATGGCTGACCAGCAGCACATTGTCATCGGTGTCGAGCTTTTCCAATACCTGCAACGGACTGCTGTCAGGCGTCAACCACGCCACAGTACGAATCTGCGGCTCAAACCCCAACGCGTCACGTACCAAGTGTGCAGTTTGCTGCGCACGCACATACGGACTGGCGAGGATGGCGCTGATCGGCTGGCCGATCAGGTGCGCGACGCTGCGCAACACTTCACCGCGGCCATGCTCGGTGAGGTTGCGCTCGGCGTCGGTGCGCGCATGCCCTTCGGCTTCACCGTGACGCAAAATCCACAGCTTCACAGCTTTGGCTCTTCATCACGCACCGGGTGCGGCGCCGGCGGCACGCTGTGGGCGGCCTCGCCTTCAGGAGCACGCGGGGTCGGCCAATCGGCGAACGGCCAGGGCTTCTGCTCGGTGTGAAAGCTGCCGAAACGGCCGATCTGCGCAAGGAACTGGCTGAGGCTGTCGCCAAAGTTCATCAAGCCCAGGTTCGGCGCGCCGTAGACCAGGCGATACACCAACTGCACCACCACTAGCGCACCCAGCAGGAACTGCGCGACCTGCCACACCAGGGCAAACACCAGCATCCACAGGATACGCAAGAGAATGGACTCGTATTTCGGGGCCGCTTTGGGATCGTTCATGGCGCGTTCCTCAGTTAAAACCACTGGTGGAAATAAAGTCGACATCGGTCTTGGGCTCGGCGCGCATCAGCAACTCGATGACTTGGTTCAAGGTGCGCCCTTCAAACAGGATCGCGTGCAGCCCGGCGACCAGCGGCATATACACGCCGACCTCCTGAGCCTTGGCTTTCAACACTTTAAGCGTGTTGACGCCTTCGGCCACTTCGCCCAGGCGTGTGACCGCGTCTTCCAGGCTCAAGCCCTGGCCCAGCGCGAAACCGACCTGGTAGTTGCGGCTTTTCGGCGACGAGCAGGTCACGATCAAATCACCCACGCCCGCCAGGCCCAGGAAAGTCATCGGGTTGGCGCCCTGGTTCACCGCAAAGCGGGTCATCTCCGCCAGCGCGCGCGTAATCAACATGCTCTTGGTGTTCTCGCCCATGCCCAGGGCCACGGCCATGCCGGCGATGATTGCGTAGACGTTTTTCAGCGCCCCGCCCAGTTCGACACCAAAACGGTCGCCGCTGGCGTAGACGCGGAAGGTGCGGCCATGCAGCACCGCCTGGACGCGTTCACATAACGCTTCATCTTCACTGGCGACCACGGTGGCCGTCAGCGCGTGCTCGGCGACTTCCCGCGCCAGGTTCGGCCCGGACAGCACGCCAATGCGCGCCTGAGGGGCGATCTCTTCGAGGATTTCGCTCATCAGCTTGAAGGTGTGCGCCTCGATGCCCTTGGTCAGGCTCACCAGCAGCTTGCCCGCCAGGCGCTCGGCATGAGGCGCCAGCACTGAGCGCAAGGCGCTCGAAGGCAGTGCGACAAAGCACAGGTCACATTCAGTCAGCGTGGCCAGCAGATCGGTCACCGGTTCGACCGCCGCATGAATCTTGATGCCTTTAAGGTAACGGGGGTTTTCCCGATGCACGCGGATGGCCTCGGCCTGCTCGGGATCGCGCATCCATTGGCGCACCGCGTGGCCGTTCTCGGCCAGCAGGTTTGCCACGGCGGTACCAAAACTTCCGCCTCCCAGGACCGCAATAGGGCGCTGTTCAGTCATATGCAATCCGTTAATCCATACCAGTGGCGATGGCGGCATTATACGGGGCGACCCGCTTGCGGCCAGCCCCCGTATCAATTCCCGCGCTTGTCGGAAAATGCCACCGTTGTGTGAAGTAATTGCGCGGGCCACGACTGGCAAATGGCCCCACCTCAGTTAACATGGGCGGCTATCCGTAATTATCAAGGCCGTGCCGTGTATCTGGGCCCTCCTCCTCGCTCATCTCTATTGTTGATGCTGTTTTGCAGTGTGCCTGCCGTGGCTGATGACCTGTTTCTGGACAGTCAGCCGCTGCCACAGGTGCTGACCGCCACGCGCCTCAAGCAATCGGCCGCCGCCGTGCCCGGCAGCATGACCGTGATCGACAGCGAGCTGATCAAGGCCAGCGGCGCGCGGGACATCGCCGAGCTGCTGCGCCTGGTGCCGGGGATGATGGTCGGCTACACCACCGGCAACCAGGCGGCGGTGAACTACCACGGCACCAGCGCCAGCGATGCGCGGCGCATGCAGGTGTTGATCGATGGGCGTTCGGTGTACCGCGCGGGCCTGGCCACGGTGGACTGGAGCGATATTCCGGTGGCGATGGAAGACATCGAGCGTATCGAAGTGTTTCGCGGCCCCAACACAGTCAGCTATGGCGCCAATGCGCTGATGGCGGTGGTCAATATCCTTACGCGCTCGCCGTCCAACAGCCACGGTTCGCGGGTCAAAGTGATCCGTGGCGAACGTGGGATCAACGACTTCTATGCCAGCCAGGGCATGGGCTGGGAAACCGGTGACTTGCGCCTGTCGATGTCCGGGCAACAGGACGATGGTTTTGACAGCGACGCCGTCGGCGCCGACCGCCGTGACAGCCGCCGCCTCAGCCGTTTCAGCCTGGCGGTGAGCCAGACCCTGAACGCGCAGCAGAGCATCGATTTGCAACTCGACGCCAAGGAAGGCAGCAACCAGCGCCCTTACACCTACACCCCGGTATTCGCCGGAATTACCGAAGGTGGCACCAATTCCGACGTGACGGCCAAGGACTATGCCGGCTCCGTGCGCTGGAACGTCGAGTTCAACCCCGAACACAGCCTGTATATCCAGGGATCGGCCCAGCAATGGGACCGCCAGCAGGTCTGGAAAGCCTGTGACGCCAAGGTGTCGTTCAGCCCGGAACTGACCCAACTGTGGCAGCTCAACCCCAACTATGCCGAACAGTTGGCCCGCCACATGGACATCTACAGCAAGGGCACGGCCCCGTCCGGCACCGCCGCCGAGCAAGCACTCGGCAACCAGGTGCTGGACCAGTGGCGCCAGGGCGCCAGCCAGAGCGTGTGCGGCAATATCGACCAAAGCACCCGCGAAAGCCGCTATGACATTGAGCTTCAGGACACCCTGAGCCTGTCCGACAGCCTGCGCCTGGTCAGCGGCATGAATTACCGCTACGACCGCGCCGATTCCGACACTTACTTCAACGGCACCCTCGACGACACCACCTGGCGCCTGTTCGGCCACCTGGAATGGCGCGCCAGCGAACACTGGCTGCTGCAAGGCGGCGCGATGTACGAAGACACCCACTTGAGCGGCAACTCGCTGACGCCGCGGGTGGCGGTCAACTACCTGATCAACCCGCGCCACGGCCTGCGCGCGGTGTATTCCGAGGCGATTCGCTCGCCGGACATGTTCGAGAACAACGTCAACTGGAGCTATCGCGTCACCAACCTCAGTTCCCCGACCTATGGGCAAAACTCCGGGCAATATTTTGTGGTAACTCGTGGCCCCGGCAACCTCGATAAAGAGTTGATGCGCTCGCGCGAGCTGGGCTACAACGGCTTCTTTGCCGACCTTGGGCTGAATGTCGACGTGAAACTGTTCTACGACGAAATCACCGACATGATCAGCTCGCCACTGCGCAACAACCAATACATTGCCAGCAACGCCAACAGCGCACGGTTTACCGGCGCCGAGTCGCAGTTCGACTGGCGCATGAGCAACGCCGACCGCCTGCGGCTGACCTATGCTTACGTCGACGCCGCTTCCAGCAACCCGCTGGACAAGGCACAAACCGCGCGCAACAGCGGCTCGGCCGGCTGGCTGCGTGAATGGGGCCAGGGCTGGTCCAGTGCGTTGTTCTACTATGGCGACGACGCGCTCAACAGGTATCGCTTCGAACGGGTCGACCTGCGGGTGGCCAAGCGCATTGCCTTGGGCAACGCCAACGTGGAGCTGGCCGGCATGTTGCAACAACGCCTCGATAACCAGCCCACCACCTGGGCCGACAACAATTACGACAGTCGCCACGTGCTCTACTTCAGCGCGGAGTTAGAGTTCTGACATGGGCGATCAGTCACGGATGATCCTGCTGTTTTTCTCCCGGCTCTGGCGGCGAGGCGTGCTGTTGGCGTGCCTGTTGCTGACCGCGCCGGCGTGGAGCGCCGACATCCTGCTGACCGCCGCCGAAGACGGTGCCGGCGTCCAGGCCTTCGTCCAGGCCCTTGCCCAGCGCCGCCCCGACGACCATGTGACCTTCACCCCGCTCAAAGACTTGCCGGCGCCCAGCCAGTTGCCGGCCAGCACCCGCCTGATCCTGTTGGACCTGCCCGGTCTTGACTGGCGCCTGCAGGATGCCCAGGGCCCGCCGACCCTGGTGCTGCGCATCAGCCGCCTGCAAGCCCGCCAGCGGCTGGGCAATACACATCCGGCCAGAATCAGCCTGTTGTGGAGCGACCCGCCGCTGGAACGTCAGCTGAAGCTGATCGCCAGCATCCTGCCCCAAGACCGACGCATCGGCGTGCTTTACGGCATCGACAGTGAATTCATGCTGCAGGAGCTGCGTCAGTATGCGGCGCCCATGGGGCTGGAAATTGTGCCGCAGCGCTGGGACAACATTAATGACAGTCGCCCCTTGCTGAACCTGTTCAAGAACAGTGATGTGTTGCTCGGCCTTGACGACCCGCAGTTGTACAACCCCAAAACAGTGAAGAACCTGTTGCTCAGCAGCTATGCCCAGCAACTGCCGTTGGTAGGCCCCAACGCCGGGTTCGTCAAGGCCGGTAGCCTGGCCAGCACCTACAGCGACCAGGCTGACTGGCTCGACGTGCTCGACCGACTGCTGAACCATCCGCCGGCCAGTTGGCCACGCACCTTGTACCCGGAACACTTCAAAGTCGTGGGCAACCCGCAAGTCGCGCGCTCACTGGGCATCGAACAGGTTGACGAAGTCGCCGTCGCCGCCGGATTGGCCGAAGGAGAAAAACGCCCATGACCTTGCGTCGTCGTTGGGACATCAACACCCGCACCCAGCTCATCACATTGGGCCCGGCACTGTTGCTAACCCTGCTGCTGATCAGCTTCTTTACCTTCGTGCGTATTCAGGATCTGCGCCAGGAACTGGACCACACCGGCCAGCTGATCGCCAACCAACTGGCCCCCGCCACCGAATACGGCGTCATTTCCGGCAACATCGATGTGCTCGACAGCTTGCTGCGCGCGACACTGGCCACCCCGCACGTGCGCTTTCTGGAAATTCAGGACAGCACCGAGAAAATCCTGTTGTACGTCGAACAGCCGTCGGAGAAGCACGACCATTCGCTGTCGGTGAAAGTGTTCCAGGCACCGATCCGTCTGCAACATATCCAGCTGGGCAATGACTTTTTCCAGGACAACCTCAACGAACCCAAGGCGCCGCGGGCAGATTACCTGGGACGGGTAATTGTCGGCATGTCCAATGACGCATTCAGCCAGCGCCAACAGGAGATTCTGTTCAAGGCCGGGATTCTCGCCCTGTTCGCTCTGCTGTTTACCTTCCTGCTCGCACGGCGCCTGGCCGCCAGCCTGTCGCAGCCGATCAGCGCCATGGGCCACGCGGTCAAAGCGATCCAGCAAGGCGACTACAAGACGCCGCTGCCGATCGTCGACGACTCGGAGCTAGGAGACCTGTCGCGCCATATCAACAACCTCGCCGAGGGCCTCAACCAGGCCAGCCGCGAGCAACACCAGGCCATGGCCCAGTTGATCCAGACCCGCGAAGAAGCCGAGCGCGCGAACAATGCCAAATCGGACTTCCTGGCAATGATGAGCCACGAGTTGCGCACGCCCATGAACGGCGTGCTGGGCATGTTGCAACTGCTGGAAACCACCGAGATGACCGAGGAGCAGACCGAGTACGCGGCGCTGGCCTCCGAGTCCACCGAGCACTTGCTCAAGGTGATCAACGACATCCTCGACTTCTCGCGCATCGAGCGCGCCGCGTTGGAGCTGGAGCATATCCCGTTCAATCTGGCGGACCTGATCAGCAGCTGCGCCCAGGCCTTCCAGCACAGCGCCCAGCAGCGCGGCCTGGCGCTGGCGTTGCCGATTCCGGCGGGCATGGAGTCCTTGCGAGTGCAGGGCGATCCGACGCGTATCCGGCAGATCCTGGTGAACCTGATCGGCAACGCGCTGAAGTTCACCGAGCATGGCACCGTCACCGTCGAGCCTCACTGGCAAACCCTCGACCATGAATTGGTCTGGTTTACATGCACCGTGCGCGACAGCGGCATCGGCATTTCCGCCGAGCGTCTTGAACTGATGTTCGACGCGTTCCAGCAGGCGGACAGTTCCATTTCAAGACGTTACGGCGGTACCGGACTGGGCTTGCCGATCGCCCGCACCCTCGCCGAACGCATGGGCGGCACGCTGCGCGCCCAGAGCGAGGAAGGCCGAGGCTCGGTGTTTACCCTGGAAATCCCGCTGGCCATCGACCAGCAAAGCCTGCCGACCATCGACCTGCGCGCGGAAGGCAAAACCAGCGCCGGTGACGGCCGCCATGTGTTGCTGGTGGAAGACAACCCGGTCAACCGCACCGTGGTCGAAGCCATGTTGCGCAGCCTGGGTTTTGAAGTGAGCCTGGCCACCGACGGCGCCGAGGCGATCCGCAGTGCCGAGAGCCTGATATTCACTGCCATCCTGATGGATTGCCGCTTGCCGCTGATCGACGGCTATGAAGCCACCCGCCAGATTCGCCAACTGCCCGGCTGCGCCAATCTGCCGATTATCGCGCTCACCGCCAACGCGTTGCAGGGCGATCGCGAGGCCTGTTTGGCAGCCGGAATGAACGATTACCTGGCCAAGCCGTTCAAACGCACGGATTTGCAGCAAATACTGCAACGTTGGGTGCAATAGCGCTGCGCCATCAACCAACTGCGACTGGCGTGAAACACGAAAGTGCGGCAGTCTTAGGCACCCGAACGGGCCTATAAACAGGCTCGGTTTAAAATTTCAGTGAACAAGTGTACATTCAGTGCCTTGACGCTGTGACTTTCACTACAACGCAATAGTCTATGTGTAGGCTGCCGACATGAGGCATGAACGCTTCATTCGGTTCGGGAAGATTTGCCCTACCCTGCCGCATGGGATTATTGAGGAGCTCGCATGACCAAACAAAACGCCTTTACTCGGGAAGACCTGCTGCGCTGCAGTCGCGGCGAGCTGTTCGGCCCAGGTAACGCGCAACTGCCCGCCCCGAACATGCTGATGGTGGATCGCATCACCCATATCAGCGAAGAGGGTGGCAAGTACGGCAAAGGTGAATTGGTCGCCGAGCTGGATATCACCCCTGACCTGTGGTTCTTTGCCTGCCATTTCGAAGGCGACCCTGTCATGCCAGGTTGCCTGGGCCTCGACGCCATGTGGCAACTGGTCGGCTTCTACCTGGGCTGGCAAGGCCTGCCAGGCCGCGGCCGGGCACTGGGTTCGGGCGAAGTGAAGTTCTTCGGCCAGGTCCTGCCGACCGCCAAGAAAGTCACCTACAACATTCAAATCAAGCGCGTCCTCAAGGGCAAGCTGAACCTCGCAATCGCCGATGGTTCGGTCACTGTCGACGGTCGCGAGATCTATACTGCCGAAGGCCTTCGGGTCGGCGTATTCACTTCCACTGACAACTTTTAAGGGTTATCCGCATGCGCCGCGTCGTTATCACTGGTCTGGGCATTGTTTCTTGCCTGGGCAATGACAAAGAGACCGTCACCGCTAACCTGCGTGCAAGTCGCCCTGGCATCCGCTTCAACCCGGAATATGCCGAAATGGGTCTGCGTAGCCAGGTTTCCGGCTCCATCGACCTGCCCCTCGAAGAACTGATCGATCGCAAGATCTATCGCTTCGTCGGCCACGCTGCCGCCTACGCCTACCTGGCCATGAAAGACGCCATCGCCGATTCCGGCCTGAGCGAAGACCAGGTATCGAACGTACGCACTGGCCTGATCGCCGGCTCCGGCGGCGCATCGACCCTCAACCAGATGGAAGCGCTGGACATCCTGCGCGAAAAAGGCGTGAAGCGCGTTGGCCCGTACCGTGTAACGCGGACCATGGGCAGCACCGTTTCGGCCTGCCTGGCCACGCCATTCCAGATCAAGGGCGTGAACTACTCGATCTCCTCCGCGTGCGCCACCAGTGCTCACTGCATCGGCACTGCGGTCGAGCAGATCCAGCTGGGCAAGCAAGACATCGTCTTCGCCGGCGGCGGTGAAGAAGAGCATTGGAGCCAATCGTTCCTGTTCGACGCCATGGGCGCGCTGTCCACCCAGTACAACGAAACCCCGGAAAAGGCCTCCCGCGCCTACGACGCCAAGCGTGACGGTTTCGTCATCGCCGGCGGTGGCGGCATGGTCGTGGTCGAGGAGCTGGAACACGCTCTGGCCCGCGGTGCGAAGATCTACGCGGAAATCGTTGGCTACGGCGCCACGTCCGACGGCTACGACATGGTTGCGCCAAGCGGTGAAGGCGCTATCCGTTGCATGCAGATGGCCATGTCCACCGTGGATACCCCAATCGACTACCTGAACACCCACGGCACTTCGACCCCGGTCGGTGATGCCAAGGAAATGGAAGGCGTGCGTGCGGTATTCGGCGACAAGGCTCCGGCGATCAGCTCCACCAAGAGCCTGTCCGGTCACTCCCTGGGCGCCGCTGGCGTGCACGAAGCGATCTACTGCCTGCTGATGATGGAAGGCAACTTCATGGCCGGCTCGGCCAACATTGAAGAGATCGACCCGGTCGTTGCCGATATGCCGATTCTGACCAAGACCGTTGAAAACGCAAAAATCGATACCGTGATGAGCAACAGCTTTGGCTTTGGTGGCACCAACGCTACCCTGGTGCTGAAACGCTGGCAGGGTAAGTAAGACCTGTAAGCTGAGCGTGTGAAAAGCCCCGACTGGTTCGGGGCTTTTTTATGCGTGGCTGGATTTGAGGCCGAGTCGCCCTCATCGCAGGCAAGCCAGTCCCCACACTTTGATGTGTGAACACAGTCAAATGTGAGAGCTGGCTTGCCTGCGATGGCGTCAACTCGGTGTATGGCCCTATACCGAAAACCGCGCCACCATCGTGTTCAGGTCCACCGCCAACCGCGACAATTCCTGGCTCGCCGCACTGGTCTGGTTTGCCCCGGTTGACGTCTGATGCGCCAAATCGCGAATATTCATCAAGTTGCGATCCACCTCGCGCGCCACCGCGGCCTGCTGCTCCGACGCGCTGGCAATTACCAGGTTCCGCTCGTTGATCAGGGTAAACGCGGACGCAATCTCTTCGAGCGCCGTGCCCGCCGACTTGGCGATGCCCAGCGTGGACCGTGCCCGCGTATTGCTCTGCTGCATTGAACTCACGGCCTGATCGGTGCCCTGTTGAATGGCGCTGATCATCTGCTCGATTTCCTGGGTCGACTGTTGCGTGCGGTGGGCCAAGGCCCGCACTTCATCGGCGACCACCGCAAACCCACGCCCGGCGTCGCCGGCACGGGCCGCTTCAATGGCCGCATTCAAGGCCAGCAAATTTGTCTGTTCGGCAATTGAGCGAATCACATCCAGCACTTTGCTGATGCCATACACCTTTTGCGCCAGTTCCTCGACCTGGGTCGCATTGGCGGTCACATCCGTGGCCAGGGCCTCGATCGACTCGACCGTCTGGTGCACCTGTTCACGCCCATGCTGGGCAATGCGGTCGGACTCACGGGAGGCTTGTGACGTCGCCACGGCGTTGCTCGCCACCTCCTCCACCGCCGCCGTCATCTGATTAACCGCCGTCGCCGCCTGTTCGATTTCCTGATTCTGCTGGTGCAAGCCGCGGGTAGCGTCTTCAGTGACGCAACTGAGCTCCTCGGACGCCGAGGCCAATTGGTTGGACGATTCGGCAATGCGCCGAATGGTATCGCGCAGGTTCTCCTGCATGCCTTTGAGCGCTTGCTGCAAACGCGCCGGCTCGTCGCTGCCCGTCACGCTGATTTCACCCGTCAAGTCGCCACTGGCCACGCCTTGGGCGATTTTCAACGACTGTGCCAGCGGCAGCACGATACTGCGAGTCAGCCACACCGCCAGCCCGATGGTGATCAGCGCGGTGACCACGATCATGCCGACCACCCAAGTGCGAGATTGAGCGAACACCCGTTGCGCCAGGCTCGCAGCCTGATTGGCACTGGCCTTGTTCAAGGCCACCAGGTCGTGCAGCGTCCCGGCCATCTCATCGGCAAGTTGATTCATCTCGCCGTTGACCACCTTGATCGCGTCTTGCAATTGATCGGCCTTGGAGAACGCCATGACCTGTTCCTGGCGCTGCAGGTATTGCTGCTCCTCGGCCTTGAAGCGATCAAACAGCGTGCGCTCTTCGGGCAACACAATCAGCGCTTCATAGAGGGTTTGCGCATGGTGCAGGCCACTTTTGAGCTCGGTGAGCTTCTGCTCGTTCTGCGCCAGCGTCTGTGGGTCACGATTGACCAGCAAGCGCAGGGTCAGCGCACGCACCCGCAACAGGTCCTGGCTCATCTCCCCCACCGCCATCACGCTGGGCAACCAGTTGTTTTCGACCTGATCCGACTGCTGGCGCATATTGGCCATCTGCAACAGGGCAAAGCCGCCCAAGGCGAACACCATCATTGCCAGCACGCCAAAGCCCAAACCGGCGCGGGGGGCGATATTCAGACTACGGATACTCATTGCCTGGATTCCTTCCAAATGCGCTGCATCCACCTGCAGCGGGTCTCCTGAAAGGTATCGGCCCGTGGTCAATATTGCGTAAGACGAAAAGGCGATATCAATGTGCCTGCTCATCGCGAGCTGATTTCGGCAGAACCGCCAGGAAATTGTCTTGCGCCACCTTGCGGGCTACCTCCTCGGGCAGTGCGTCGAGAAAGGGTGCAAAGCGATGCATTTCCTTACCGAGCTTGTTGAAGCGCCCTACAACATCCGAACCCAGCATAAAACGCTCCGGGAAGCGCTCTACCAGCTTTATCCACTCGGGCCGAGGCTTGCCCGCCTCATCGAGCAAGTACGGCGTGAGCATGCTCCAGGACAGGTCAATGTAGAGATTGGGGTATGCCTCAAGCAGTCGGCTCAAGGTCGGCAGAAGAAAGTCCATCTGCACCTGATGACGATGAATCTCTTTGCTGGTGCCGGCATGGGCCCAGATAAAGCGGGTGTGCGGGTGGTTGCGCAGTGATTCTTCCACCTCCGGCAGGTACAGCGGGTTGCGCTCGCGCTTGGACGTAATGTTGGCGTGCAGCATCACCGGCAGATCGTTTTCGGCGGCGAGGTGATAGATGCGCGTCATGGCTTCGTTGTTGGCGCGCGGGGTGTCGCCAGCGGTCAAGGCGGTGAGGTCATCATGGCGCGTGAACACCTCACCGATGCCCTGCCAAAGCCCGGGGTTGAGATCCAGCATGCGCTGGATATGGGCCGCGGAGTTTTTGTCGTTAGGGTTGAAGCCGGATAAAAACGGGTGAAAGTGCCGACGCTGCTCAGGCGTGAGTTTGTTCACCGCAGCCGCAACGATTACGTCAGTGGCGCTGTACCAATAGGCATCCGCATCGTCACCGGCGTAGTAACGCGGGCGCTTGGGTTCGTCTTCGTGCCATTTTTTGGCGACGGGAATACCGGAAATCATCACGTGTTCGATGTGGGCGTCGGCCATCGCCTTGAGCAATGTATCCATGCCCGCCGTTTCCTGGAAAAAATCCACGTAGTGCAGGTGCGCGTCGCTGTAGGCATAGTCGCGCGCCTGCACCGCAACGCTGGCGGCGGCGAGCAGCAGGGCGAGACTCAGGCGGGTCTGGGGCACGGTAAAACCTCGCTATTGGCTAAGAACGGGTAGACCGTGTGCACTGCGCCACGGTTCATCGGCCGAAAACGCGGAACACCTAAGTGCCAGCATGTTCTATAACTGCATGACCTTCATCCTGCCAACCTTGTGAGGTTCACCATGCCTGTTACCGTCAACACCCTGAACCACGACAACTTTCGCCACAGTGTGAATATCAATAACCACGAACTGTTCACCGACCTGCCCAAGAGCCTGGGCGGCGACGACTCGGCGCCCTCCCCCCACGACTATTTCGATGCTGCCCTGGCCTCGTGCAAGGCTTTGACCGTCAAGCTCTACGCCCAGAAAAAAGATATTCCGCTGACCGGCGTGACCGTTGAAGTCACCCATGACAGCACCGAGGAGCAAAAAGGCAGATACAAACTCAACGTCAAGCTGACCCTCAAGGGCGTGCTCACCGACGCGCAGCGCGACGAGCTGCACCACGTGGCCGACCGCTGCCCGGTGCACAAACTGATGACCACCGCCGAGGTCACCATCGAGACCACGTTGTCCGAAGGCGCTTTCAGCCAATAGCGCCAACCTCCCGTCGAGCGGGTTATGCTCTTGTTCCCCTAACCCGCTCAGACAGGGACGCACCATGCCCATCCTCACCGTGATCCGCCCGCGCGCCGAAGAGGTCGAGGGCCAGCCGATCCTGCGCCCGCTGCCATCGCGCGAATGCCGCAGCGTCGGGCCTTTCGTGTTTTTCGATCACATGCTTCTCACGCGCTATGCGCCGGGTACCGGCATGAACATCCGCCAGCACCCGCATATCGGGTTGTCCACGCTGACCTATTTGTTTGAGGGCGCGTTGCAACACAAGGACAGTCTCGGCTCGGACCAGGTGGTGCAGGCCGGCGACGTCAGCTGGATGACCGCCGGCAGCGCGATTGCCCACGTTGAACGCACGCCTGCGGCGCTCAAGGCCGACGGTTTCAGCCTGCATGGGCTGCAAGTGTGGCTGGCCTCCCCCAAGGACCATGAAACCGGACCCGGGCACTACAGCCATCACGCGGCGGCGAGCTTACCGGTCAGCGACAACCTGGGCGTGCAGATTCGCCTGATCGCAGGCGCCGGCTTCTGCCTCAAATCGCCCGTGCCGGTGCTCTCGCCCACCGTGTATGCCGACGTGCAGATGCAGACGGCCACAACGCTGCTGATCCCGGATGAATATGAGGAACGGGCGGTGTATGTGCTGGAGGGCGATGCGCAGTTGGACGGTGAGGCCTTGGCGGTGCATAGCCTGGCGGTGCTGCCTGCCGGCCAGGAAATGACGCTGTTTGCTGAAAGTGATTGCCACCTGGTGGTGTTTGGCGGCGCGCCGTTGGACGGGCCACGGCGGATCAATTGGAATTTTGTCGCGAGCGACCCGGCGATGATCGAACAGGCGCGGCAACGATGGGCGGCCGGGGATTGGCCGACGGTGCCGGGGGAAGCTGAAAGAATTGAGTTGCCTGGGAGATAGCCATCGGGGGCAAGGCCCCTCCCACATTTTGAATGTATTCACACTTCAAGTGTGGGAGGGGCTTGGCCCCCGATGAAGCCCTAACAGGCGCCGAAGATTCAGCCCTTGAACACTTCATCCAGCAAGTTGTGCATCGACTGGAACGCACGCGCAGCGGTCTTTGCGTCATACATCATCTTGCCCGGCACATTGGCGTGCGGGTCGGTGAAGGAATGCACGGCGCCGCCGTAGCTCAGCAGTTGCCAATCCACACCGGCCGCGCTCATTTCATCTTCAAACGCTGGCAGTTGCTCTTTCGGCACCAAGGGATCGGACGCACCGTGCAGCACCAACACCGAGCCCTTGATGTTCTTCGCATCGGCCGGGTTCGGCGTGTCGAGGGTGCCGTGGAACGACACGGCGGCCTTCAACGGGGCGCCGGTACGCGCCAGCTCCAGGGAGCAGCAACCGCCGAAGCAAAAACCAAAGGTCGCAAGCCTGGAGGTATCCACCGCCGCCTCGGTCTGGCCTTGCAGTTGCTCGAAGGCCGCCTGCATGCGCTTGTTCAGCAACGGGCGATCATTCTTCAACGGCATCATGGCCGCGCCGGCTTCATCACCATTGGAGGGGCGCACGGTTTGGCCGTACAGGTCGGCGATCAGCACCACGTAGCCCTTGGCAGCCACGCTTTTGGCAATTTCTTCAGCTCCTGCACTCACACCCATCCAGTTCGGCGCCATCAGCAGACCCGGCAGCGGGCCCTGGTGGCTGGCATCGAACGCCAGGCGGCTTTCATAAGACTGGCCATCAATCTGATAGACCACGGAACGCACAGTGACTTGGCTCATCATTTACTCCAGTTGAGATGCGTAGAACGAAAAAACCCGCCGAAGCGGGTTTTTCTACAACGGTGTTAAACCGACAGTTCAACCAACAGCTTGTTCAGTCGGCGCACGTAGGCGGCCGGGTCTTTCAGGCTGTCGCCAGCGGCGAGCGCCGCCTGGTCGAAGAGGATGTGCGACAGGTCGCCAAAACGCTCTTCGCTTTGCTCGCCATCGAGTTTCTCGATCAGCGGGTGAGCCGGGTTGAATTCGAAGATCGGCTTGGAATCCGGAACCTTCTGACCGCTGGCTTCGAGGATCTGACGCATCTGCATGCCCAGGTCCTGCTCGCCAATGGCCAGAATCGCCGGCGAGTCGGTCAGACGGTGGGAAACCCGCACTTCGCTGACGGCATCGCCCAAGGCGGTCTTGATTCGTTCAACCAGGCCTTCTTTGGCCTTGGCGACTTCTTCGGCTTCTTTTTTCTCTTCTTCGGAGTCCAGGTTACCCAGGTCCAGGTCACCACGGGCCACGTCGACGAAGGTTTTGCCGTCGAACTCGCTGAGGTAGCTCATCAGCCACTCATCGATACGGTCGGTCAGCAGCAGCACTTCGATGCCTTTCTTGCGGAAGACTTCCAGATGCGGGCTGTTTTTGACCTGCGCGTAGGTTTCACCGGTCAGGTAGTAGATCTTGTCCTGACCTTCCTTGGCGCGCGCCAGGTACTCGGTCAGCGACACAACCTGCTCACCGTCATTACCCAGGGTGGACGCAAAGCGCAGCAGGCCGGCGATTTTTTCCTTGTTGGCAAAATCTTCCGCCGGGCCTTCTTTCATGACCTGGCCGAAGTTTTTCCAGAAGCTCTTGTATTGCTCTGGCTCGTTCTTCGCCAGTTTCTCCAGCATGTCGAGTACGCGCTTGGTCAGCGCCGACTTCATGGAGTCGATGATCGGGTCTTTCTGCAGGATTTCGCGCGACACGTTCAACGACAGATCGTTGGAGTCGACCACACCCTTGATGAAGCGCAGGTACAACGGCAGGAAGGATTCCGCCTGGTCCATCACGAACACGCGCTGCACGTACAGTTTCAGGCCTTTTGGCGCTTCACGCTGATACAGGTCGAACGGCGCACGGGCCGGTACGTAAAGCAGCGAGCTGTATTCCAGCTTGCCTTCGACCTTGTTGTGGCTCCAGCTCAGGGGGTTTTCGTAGTCGTGAGCGATGTGCTTGTAGAACTCCTGGTACTCCTCGTCCTTCACCTCGGTGCGAGGGCGGGTCCACAGGGCGCTGGCACGGTTGACCACTTCCCATTCCTGGGCAGGTTTGTCTTCGCCCTCGACAGCCGCCTGTTCTTTAGGCAGTTCGATTGGCAAAGCAATATGGTCGGAGTACTTCTTGATGATGTTACGCAGGCGGTAACCGTCGGCGAATTCATCTTCACCGGATTTGAGGTGCAGCACGATGCGGGTGCCGCGGTCAGCCTTGTCGATGGTGGCGATTTCGAACTCGCCCTCACCTTTGGAGGACCAGTGCACGCCTTCGCTGGCGTCGAGGCCGGCGCGACGGCTGAACACTTCAACCTTGTCGGCGACGATGAAGGCCGAGTAGAAGCCCACGCCGAATTGGCCGATCAGGTGCGAATCTTTTTTCTGGTCGCCCGACAGGTTTTTCATGAAATCGGCGGTGCCGGATTTGGCGATGGTGCCCAAATGGGTGATCGCGTCTTCGCGGCTCATGCCGATGCCGTTGTCCTCGAGGGTGACGGTCTTGGCGTCTTTGTCGAAGCTCACACGGATTTTCAGTTCGGCACCACCTTCCAGCAACTCAGGCTTGGACAGGGCTTCGAAACGTAATTTGTCGACAGCGTCTGAGGCGTTCGAGATCAATTCGCGAAGGAAGATTTCCTTGTTGGAATACAGCGAATGGATCATGAGGTGCAGCAGCTGCTTCACCTCGGTCTGGAAGCCCAGGGTTTCCTTTTGAGTTTCCACACTCATGGTCATCAAACTCCAATTGGATGGCAGTGGCCGCGCCCTTGAGGGTTGGCGGCGGGTTGTCATCAAAGTTGGGGGCTAAGACCAGGATTTCAAGGGCGCGCCGATTCCTCGATCTTGAAATGTGCACGGGCGGTGGCAATCGGTTCGGCCGGGGTACTTTGCCAGGCGGTGATCGCCACATTGGCAACTCGGCGGCCCTGGCGCCATACCTGGCATTTGGCGTAAGTGTCGCGAAACTGGCCGGCGCGCAGGTAATCGAGGGAAAAGTCGATGATTTTCGGAATGCCGGGCGAGCCGGTAAACACCAGCAGGTGCAACGCCGCCGACAACTCCATGAACCCGGCAATCACGCCACCGTGCAGCGCCGGCAATATCGGGTTACCAATGTTGTCCTTGTTGGCCGGCATACGAAACAGCAATTCATCTCCCAGACGCGTGCACTCAATGCCGATCAGCTTGGCGTAGGGAATCAGGTCGAGCAGCGCTTCATAGTTACCGCGCTCATGGGCCTGTTCGAGACGGGTTTTGAATCGGTGTGTCATGCTCGCTCTCCCTTGATGGTGCTGCCCAGCCCTTGGGTGCCCTTGAGGCGCTTGCCCATGCGCATGAATGTGCCCACCACATGGGCGATCGGCTGTTGCGGGTCGTCCTGATAAGCGAAACCACGGGTGAAGATCACGTCGGTGGTCACTCGGTAACATTGCGCAAAGCCATAAACCGGTTTGTGCGGTTCGGCGGGGTGCATGTAGTCAACGCGCAGGTCCAGGGTTGGGCACACCTCGAACTCGGGCAATACACACAGGGTTGCCATGCCGCAGGCCGTGTCCATCAAGGAGGTCAATGCGCCGCCGTGAATCACGCCGGTCTGGGGATCACCGACGATATGCGGGGCGTAAGGCAGGCACAGCGTCATGCCTTCGTCGCTGGCAGCATGGACGGTGATGCCCAGCACCTGGCAATGGCGCAGCGCCGAAACAAAGCGCGTGGCACGGGCTAACAGGGGATTTTCGGTCATGTGGTCTAGACTCTTATTAGTGTTGATCCGCGGAGTATGTCGTGCGGTTGAAAGTTCCTTGATCGCCGATGTTTATATATCTGGGGAATAAAAGGAACTAATGCTGACCCCCTAGGCTCGAAAGGCCAGTAGATATCTTCAATAAGGAGAAACACCCCATGCGCAAGACTTTAGCTATTTCCATGATGCTCGCCGCTGCCCTCGGCCTCGCTGCCTGCGATAAAAAATCCGAAGACAAAGCCCAAGATGCACAGTCGCATTCTGAGCAAGCTCAGAAGGACATGGCGAAAGCACAGGATAAAGTGAACGACGCTGCAAAAGAAAACGCCGATGCTGCCAAAGCTCAGGCTGATGCAAACGCTGAAAAAGCGAAAGAAGACGGTACCGCTACTCCAGTAGCACCTGCCAAGCCTTAATAGCCTGGCAAGTGCTGCGAAAGAAAGCCCGCTTACATAGCGGGCTTTTCTTTGCCTGCTGTTTATGCGCGGGTCGAAAGTTGGACTAACCGGACGCCCTAGTTAAGACACTGCGTCTTTAGCCACTTCGGATGCCGGCGTATCGGTCGGGGTATAGACCATCACCTGCAGTACGTCGGAATGAAACTCCCGACGGTACAACACCACCACTACCCCACCGCTCATCAACATGAACAACCAGGGGCTGACAAACCAGGCGAGCATGGTCATGCCGAAATAATAAGCGCGCAGGCCAAAGTTGAATTGGTTGGCGGCCATGGAGATCACTCTGGCTGCTCGCAGCGCAAACGCTTTGCGCTCCTGCTCCGATACATGCCGCTCACCGATCATCGGCGCCGACCCCACCAGCACCGCGGCAAAGTTGTATTGGCGCATGCACCAGCTGAAGGTGAAAAACGCGTAGACGAACACCAGCGCCAGGCACAGCAGCTTGATTTCCGACATGCCTTGGGACGCCTGCTGCACCATGGGTATGTCCGCCAGCAACGATACCGCCCGCTCGGACGCACCGAGCACGGTAAGAATGCCGGCGAGGATGATCAACGTGCTGGAGGCGAAGAACGAAGCGTTGCGCTCCAGGTTGCCGATCACGCTGGCGTCGGCGATGCGGTTGTCGCGCAGCAACATGCGGCGCATCCAGTCCTCACGATACAAATGCAGCACGCTGGCCAGGCAGGCGGTGTCACGGGCTTTCCAAGTGGCGTATCGGGTGTAACCCCCCAGCACAGGACGAACCAGAGGGCGGCGAGCAGGTGGACCTGATGGGTTTCGATGAACGACATGCTGGGCCTTATACGCAGTGAATGGGGACGAACTCGGTTCAAATGTGGGCGCTGGCTTGCCTGCGAGAGCGGTAGATCGGGTGATGCAGCAATCGCAGGCAAACGAGGTCCCACACTGACCGTGCTTCAACTTTAGAGGGGAGTAGTCTCACAGGCATAAAAAATGCCCCGTATCGATTGATACGGGGCATTTCGATGCCGCGTGAAACCGCTCTTTACGCGATGGCTTCGCTACGCTTGCCGAGCATGCGATCAACCACAAATGCAACGACCAGCGTCATCACCGACGGCACCAGCCATGCCAGGCCTTGCTCGCTCAGCGGCAGGTGGGCCAGCTGGGCAGGCAACCAATCGGCCAGGCCCGCGCCCTTGAGCGCATCAATGCAACCAAAGATGAACGACACCAGCATCACCGGGCCAACGATACGGCCCTGCTCCAGCCAGAAGTCTTTGCAGAAGCTCAGGGCCACCAGCACGATGCACGGCGGGTAGATTGCGGTAAGCACCGGAATCGAGAAGGCGATCAGCTTGGTCAGGCCCAGGTTGGACACAAACAGCGAGAACAGCGCCAGGATCACTACCAGCGTCTTGTAGGACAGCGGCAGGATTTTGCTGAAGTACTCGGCACACGCGCAGGTCAGGCCCACAGCGGTGACCAGGCACGCCAGGGAGATCAACACGGCGAGGAAGCCGCTGCCCAGAGAGCCGAACGTGTGTTGCACGTAAGCGTGCAGCACCGCCGCACCGTTGCTCGCACCGGCGGCCACGGCATGGCTGCCCGAGCCCAGGCGGAACAGGCTGACGTACACCAGCGCCAGGCCCACGCCGGCAATCAACCCGGCAATGATTGCGTAGCGGGTGATCAGCTGTGGCGATTCGACGCCACGGGAACGGATGGCATTGACGATGACGATCCCGAACACCAGCGCGCCCAGGGTATCCATGGTCAGGTAACCATTGATGAAGCCTTGGGAGAACGGTGCGGCCACGTATTCCGGTGTCGCCACGCCGACATCACCGGCCGGCAGGGCAAATGCAGCGATGCCAAGAATGGCCAGGGCGATGATTTTCAGTGGCGCCAGGAAGCGACCGACAGTGTCCAGCAGGCGGCCCGGGTACAGGGACACGAAGAACACCACCAGGAAATACACCGAGCTGTAGAGGAACAGCGCCAGCGGGCTTTCGCCGGTCAGCGGCGCCAGGCCCACTTCAAACGAAACGGTCGCGGTACGCGGGGTGGCGAACAGCGGCCCTACCGCCAGGTATGCCGCCGCCGCGAGCAGGCCGCCGGCGATCTTGCCGATCGGGCTGCTCAACGCGTCCATACCGCCGCCGACCTTGGCCAGGGCGATGACGGTGACCACCGGCAGACCGACCGCGGTGATCAGGAAGCCCAGCGCTGCCATCCAGACGTGAGGCCCGGACTGCAAACCAACGATAGGCGGGAAAATGATGTTGCCGGCGCCCACGAACAGGGCAAAAGTCATAAAGCCTAACGCCAGGATATCCTGGCTTTTCAACACTTTCATTTCAGGAAATACCACACTACTGAATCGGAATTTAGAGAGGGATTCCCTGTGGATGAGGGAACTGCTGCCGGTCCTTATGGGGACCGACCGGTCTGGCGCGCGGCTTCCTTTTGGGATGCGGACGCATAAAGAGGCGGCTAGAGTACAGAATTGGGCTGACAAACGCACTGTTGCGGGGCGAACTGTCCGATAAGCGACATCCAAATGTCGCGTTTTCATACTTAACGTTGTTAATACAGAACAATGTGGGAGCGGACTTGCTCGCGAATACGGTCTGTCAGTACCCAATTTCCCGACTGATCCTGCGCATTCGCGAGCAAGCCCGCTCGCACATTTTGATCTTCAACAATCTTTAGAACGCACAAAGGCCACCCGAAGGTGGCCTTTGTGTGGGTGAAGCGTCAGCTAAGCGCGAGGCTTACTTGACAGCCCAACCCGTCAGCTCAGCCAGGGCTTTGCCGATGTCTGCCAGCGAACGCACGGTTTTAACGCCTGCGTCTTGCAGTGCAGCGAATTTCTCGTCTGCAGTGCCTTTGCCGCCAGAGATGATTGCGCCAGCATGGCCCATGCGCTTGCCCGCAGGGGCAGTCACACCAGCGATGTAGGAAACAACCGGCTTGGTCACGTGTGCCTTGATGTAGGCAGCCGCTTCTTCTTCAGCCGAACCGCCGATCTCACCGATCATCACGATCGCTTCGGTCTTCGGGTCTTCCTGGAACAGCTTCAGGATGTCGATGAAGTTCGAGCCTGGGATCGGGTCACCGCCGATGCCGACGCAAGTCGACTGACCGAAACCGGCGTCAGTAGTTTGCTTCACAGCTTCGTAGGTCAGGGTGCCGGAACGCGAAACGATACCGACCTTGCCTGGCAAGTGAATGTGACCTGGCATGATGCCGATCTTGCATTCGCCTGGGGTGATCACGCCTGGGCAGTTAGGGCCGATCAGGACTACGCCCAGCTCGTCGCACTTAACTTTAGCGTCCAGCATGTCCAGGGTAGGAATGCCTTCGGTGATGCAAACGATCAGCTTGATGCCGCCGAATGCTGCTTCCAGGATGGAATCCTTGCAGAAAGGAGCTGGAACGTAGATCACGCTGGCGGTGGCGCCAGTGGCAGCTACAGCGTCTTTCACGGTGTTGAACACTGGCAGACCCAGGTGCTCGGTGCCGCCTTTGCCCGGCGTTACGCCGCCAACCATCTTGGTGCCGTATTCGATGGCTTGCTGGGTGTGGAAACTACCTTGCGAACCGGTAATACCCTGGCAGATAACTTTGGTGTCTTTATTGATCAGGACGCTCATTATTTGCCCTCCGCAGCTTTGACAACTTGTTGAGCAGCGTCGGTCAGGCTGGTAGCCGCGATGATGTTCAAACCGCTTTCTGCCAGTACTTTAGCGCCCAGTTCAGCGTTGTTACCTTCAAGGCGAACAACAACCGGGATTTTAACGCCGACTTCTTTCACTGCACCGATGATGCCTTCGGCAATCATGTCGCAACGAACGATGCCGCCGAAGATGTTAACCAATACTGCAGCGACGTTGGAGTCGGACAGGATGATCTTGAACGCTTCGGTCACGCGTTCTTTGGTAGCACCGCCGCCCACGTCGAGGAAGTTGGCTGGTTTGCCGCCATGCAGGTTGACTATGTCCATGGTACCCATGGCCAGGCCAGCACCGTTGACCATGCAACCGATGTTACCTTCCAGCGCTACGTAGTTCAGTTCGAACTTGGCAGCGTGCGCTTCGCGCGGATCGTCTTGCGACGGATCGTGGAAAGTCTTCAGCTTAGGCTGACGGTACATGGCGTTGGCGTCGATGTTGATCTTGGCGTCGAGGCAGTGCAGATCGCCGTCAGCCTTGATCACCAGCGGGTTCACTTCCAGTAGGGCCAGATCGTGATCCTGGAACAGTTTGGCCAGACCTACGAAGATCTTGGCGAACTGGGCAACTTGCTTGCCTTCCAGGCCCAGCTGGAAAGCCAGCTCGCGACCCTGGAATGGCTGAGCGCCAACCAGTGGATCGATAGTGGCTTTCAGAATTTTTTCTGGGGTTTCGTGAGCGATCTTCTCGATGTCCACGCCACCTTCGGTGGAAGCCATGAACACGATGCGACGGCTCGAACGGTCAACGACAGCGCCCAGGTACAGCTCTTTAGCGATATCAGTGCACGATTCAACCAGGATCTTGGTGACTGGTTGGCCATTGGCATCAGTCTGGTAAGTCACCAGACGCTTGCCCAGCCACTGCTGTGCGAAGGCCTTGGCGTCTTCTTTGCTGCGAACCAGCTTAACGCCGCCCGCTTTACCGCGACCACCAGCGTGGACCTGGGCTTTGACAACCCACTCGGTACCACCGATTTTGTCGCAAGCTTCTGCTGCTGCTTCCGGGGTGTCTACTGCGTAACCCTTGGATACTGGCAGGCCGTATTCAGCGAACAGCTGCTTACCCTGATACTCGTGAAGATTCATGCTTTTTACCGTCTTCGTTAGGTACTGCGCATTCGGCGCTGCGCTCATTATGAGTGCCGCGCCACCTGTGACTGCTGCTTGCACAACTTCCAGGGCTTAACGCCCGTAAAGCTGCGCAAGACTGCGTCCAGCGGATATTCCGCGGTGAGTCTTGCGCGCAAGGCTCACGACGGGCAACCGCCGTGGTTTCTTATTATCTCGCTTAGCGCTTCTTCTTGTTGGCGATGTGGATGGCGCCGCCATTCACAGCCAACGCGGCTTCATGCAACGCTTCGGACAGGGTCGGATGGGAGAAGACCATCATGCCCAGGTCCTCGGCGCTGGTGCCGAATTCCATACCGATCGCGCCTTGCTGAACCAGTTCTGCAGCGCTCGGGCCAATCACGTGGACGCCCAATACGCGGTCAGTCTTGGCATCAGCGATGACTTTGACAAAACCACCGGTGTCGTTGGCTGCCATGGCACGGCCAGAAGCGGCAAACGGGAAGGTGCCGACGTTAACTTCAACGCCTTCAGCTTTCAACTGCTGTTCGTTCTTGCCGACCCATGCAATTTCCGGGTGGGTGTAGATAACGGACGGGATCAGGTCGTAGTTCATCTGGGTTTTGTGACCCTTGATGCGCTCGACAACCATGATGCCTTCTTCGGAAGCCTTGTGCGCCAGCATCATGCCGCGCACCACGTCGCCGATGGCGTACACGCCAGGCACGGTGGTAGCGCAGTGATCGTCAACGTGGATAAAACCACGCTCGTCGATGTTCACGCCGCTGTCGGAAGCCAGCAAGTCGGTGGTCACTGGACGGCGACCAACGGCTACGATCAGCTTGTCGAAGGTGATGGTCTGCTCGCCTTCTTTATCGGTGTAGGTCACTACGACTTCTTCGCCGTTGACCTTGGAACCGGTAACACGGGCGCCCAGCTTGATGTCCAGACCTTGTTTGGTCAGGGTTTTCAGCGCTTCTTTGGACACCGCGGTGTCGGCAGCCAGCAGGAACGTGTCCAGGGCTTCCAGAACGGTGACTTCAGAACCCAGGCGGGACCATACCGAACCCAGCTCCAGACCGATGACGCCAGCGCCGATCACGCCCAGACGCTTTGGAACAGTTTGGAATTCCAGGGCGCCGGTCGAATCAACGATCACGTTCTGGTCAACTGGAGCCGGTGGAATGTCGATTGGACGCGAGCCTGGAGCCAGGATCACGTTCTCGGCTTCGATGACTTCTACCGAACCGTCCGGCTTGGTGATTTCAACTTTCTTGCCGGCCAGCAGTTTGCCGTGACCTTGCAGGGACGTAACGCCGTTGGCCTTGAACAGGGTGGCAACGCCGGAAGTCAGGCCTTTAACGATGTTGGCTTTACGGCCGACCATTGCTGGCACGTCCATGGTCACGCCAGCATGGTTGATGCCGTGGATCGCGAAACCGCTCTGGGCTTCGTGGAATTTCCAGGAGCTGTCCAGCAGCGCCTTGGAAGGAATGCAACCTACGTTCAGGCAAGTACCGCCCAGCGCCAGTTTGCCTTCCTTGTCGGTGTATTTTTCGATGCAAGCAGTCGAGAGGCCCAGTTGTGCGGCCTTGATGGCGGCAACGTAGCCGCCAGGACCTGCACCAATCACTACAACGTCAAATTTCTGCGACATGAAAATAGTTCCTCTATTCAGCGACAAGCTTCAAGCGACAAGCCGCAAGCCAAGCTGCTTTTTCCTACAGCTTGTAGCTCGCAACTTGCCGCTGCGTCTTTAAATGTCCAGCAGCAGACGAGCCGGGTCTTCCAGCAGGTTCTTGATGGTCACCAGGAAAGTCACGGCTTCTTTACCATCGATCAGGCGGTGATCGTAAGACAGTGCCAGGTACATCATTGGGCGGATCACGACTTGGCCGTTGATGGCCATCGGACGCTGGATGATGTTGTGCATGCCCAGGATCGCAGCTTGTGGCGGGTTGACGATCGGGGTCGACATCATCGAACCGAAGGTACCACCGTTGGTGATGGTGAAGGTACCACCGGTCATCTCGTCGATGGTCAGCTTGCCGTCACGGGCTTTCTTGCCGAAGCCGGCGATGCCGCCTTCGATTTCAGCCAGGCTCATCAGTTCGGCGTTACGCAGAACCGGTACCACCAGGCCACGGTCGCTGGACACGGCAACGCCGATGTCTGCATAGCCGTGGTAAACGATGTCGCTGCCGTCGATCGAAGCGTTGACTGCCGGGAAGCGTTTCAGCGCTTCGGTGGCCGCTTTCACGAAGAACGACATGAAGCCCAGGCGCACGCCATTGTGGGACTTCTCGAACAGGTCCTTGTACTTCGAACGCAGGGCCATGACTTCGGTCATGTCGACTTCGTTGAAGGTGGTCAGCATCGCCATGTTCGACTGTGCTTCGACCAGGCGCTTGGCCACGGTGGCACGTACGCGAGTCATCGGTACACGCTTCTCGGTGCGGTCGCCAGCGGCGAACACAGGCGCAGCGGCAGCCGGGGCAGCAGCCTTGGCAGGTGCGGCAGCTGGAGCGTTTTTCTTGGCTTCAACTGCAGCCACCACGTCTTCCTTGGTGACACGGCCGTCTTTGCCGGTGCCCTTGATGGACGCCAGGTTGATGCCGTTTTCTTCAGCCAGCTGACGCGCAGCCGGTGCAGCGATTGGATCTTCGCCAGCAGCAGCCGGAGCAGCTGGAGCCGAAGCAGCCGGTGCAGCAGCAGCGGCTGGGGCAGCGGCTGGAGCAGGAGCAGCAGCGCCGCCCTCTTCAATCGAGCCCAGGATCTGGTTCGACAGAACGGTAGCGCCTTCTTCGGCAACGATTGCGCCCAGTACGCCGTCAGCCTCAGCCAACACTTCCAGAACGACTTTGTCGGTCTCGATGTCGACGATCAGGTCGTCACGCTTTACGGCGTCGCCTGGTTTCTTGTGCCAGGTGGCAACGGTGCCATCGGCAACCGATTCCGGGAATGACGGGGCTTTGATTTCGATAGCCATTATCTGTGGGTCCTTAAAATTCGGTTTCAGTCAGCGCGAAGGCGTTAAACAGTGAAAGCATCTTGCAGCAGTTTTTCCTGCTGCTCGGCGTGCATCGACGCATAACCACACGCAGGTGCAGCAGAAGCATCACGACCGGCATACTCAAGGCCAAGGCCTGTTTTGTGGTTACCGATGCTGCGACGCAAGTGATGCTGACTGCTGTACCACGCGCCCTGGTTCATCGGTTCTTCCTGGCACCACACCACGTTGGTGAGGTTGGTGTAAGGCGCGATGGCCTCCATCAGGTCGTCTTCCGGGAACGGGTAAAGCTGCTCGATACGCACAATGGCGATGTCTTCGCGGCCTTCGGCACGGCGTTTTTCCAGCAAGTCGTAGTAAACCTTGCCGCTGCACAGGATCAGGCGAGTGACCTTGGCCGCGTCCAGGGTGTCGATTTCTGGAATCACGGTCTGGAACGAACCGTCGGCCAGATCTTCCAGGGTCGAGATGGCCAATTTGTGACGCAACAGCGATTTCGGGGTCAGCACTACCAGCGGCTTGCGCAGCGGGCGGATCACCTGGCGACGCAGCAAGTGGTAGATCTGGGCCGGAGTAGTCGGCACGCACACCTGGATGTTGTGCTCGGCGCACAGCTGCAGGTAACGCTCCAGACGGGCCGAAGAGTGCTCCGGACCCTGACCTTCATAACCGTGTGGCAGCAGCATGGTCAGACCGCACAGACGGCCCCACTTGTGCTCGCCGCTGGTGATGAACTGGTCGATAACCACCTGGGCACCGTTGGCGAAGTCGCCGAACTGGGCTTCCCAGATCACCAGCGCGTTTGGCGTGGTGGTTGAGTAACCATATTCGAACGCCAGTACGGCTTCTTCGGACAGGAACGAATCGTACAGGTCGAAACGTGGCTGGCCTTCGTACAGGTTCTGCAACGGGATGTAGGTGCCCGCGTCTTTCTGGTTGTGCAATACCGCGTGGCGGTGCGAGAACGTACCGCGGCCGATGTCCTGGCCGGTCATGCGGATCGGGTGACCTTCGAACGCCAGGGTCGCGTACGCCATGGTTTCAGCGTAACCCCAGTTGATCGGCAGGCCGCCGGCTTGCATCTTCTGACGGTCTTCGTAGATCTTCGCAACCTGGCGCTGCACCACGAAGCCATCTGGAATTTCCAGCAGCTTGGCGGACAGTTCCTGCAGGGTTTTCAGATCGAACGAGGTGTCGTGACGCGCAGTCCAGGCGTGGCCCAGGTACGGACGCCAGTCAACGAACAGCTCTTTGTTCGGCTCTTTAACCAGGCTTTTTACTACGTGCAGACCGTTGTCCAGCGCGTTGCGGTATTCATCGATCTTCGCCTGAACACGCGCATCGTCAACCACACCGGCCTTGATCAGGCTTTCGGCGTACAGCTCACGGGTGGTGCGCTGCTTGGTGATTTGCTGGTACATCAACGGCTGGGTGCCGCTAGGCTCATCCGCTTCGTTGTGACCGCGACGACGGTAGCAGACCAGGTCGATCACCACGTCACGCTTGAACTGCATGCGGTAGTCGATGGCCAGTTGGGTCACGAACAGCACGGCTTCCGGATCATCACCATTCACATGGAGGATCGGCGCCTGGATCATCTTGGCAACGTCGGTGGCGTACTCGGTAGAGCGCGCGTCCAGCGGGTTGCTGATGGTGAAACCCACCTGGTTGTTGATGACGATGTGAACCGTACCGCCAGTCTTGAAGCCGCGCGTCTGCGACATCTGGAACGTTTCCAGAACCACGCCTTGACCGGCGAATGCCGCGTCACCGTGGATGGAAATCGGCAGAACCTTTTCACCGGTGGAATCGTTGCGACGATCCTGGCGAGCACGAACCGAACCCTCGACCACTGGAGAAACGATTTCCAGGTGGGATGGGTTGAAGGCCATGGCCAGGTGAACTTCACCGCCGGTGGTCATCACGTTGGACGAGAAGCCCTGGTGGTATTTAACGTCACCGGAACCCAGCTCGACCTTCTTCTTGCCTTCGAACTCGTCGAACAGCTCGCGCGGGTTCTTGCCGAAGGTGTTAACCAACACGTTCAGGCGACCACGGTGAGCCATGCCGATCACGATTTCCTTGGTGCCGTAGGAACCGGAACGCTGGATCAGCTCGTCGAGCATTGGAATCAGGCTTTCGCCGCCTTCCAGGCCGAAACGTTTGGTGCCCGGGTATTTGGTACCCAGGTATTTCTCGAGACCTTCGGCTGCGGTCACGCGCTCCAGCAAGTGGCTGCGTACGTCGGCAGACAAAACCGGACGGCCACGCACACCTTCCAGACGATGCTGGAACCAGTGGCGCTGCTCGGAATCGGTGATGTGCGTAAATTCAGCGCCGATGGTGCGGCAATATGTCTGCTGCAACGCTTCGTGAATTTCGCGTAGGCTCGCTTCCTCTTTGCCGATGAACAGGTCGCCGGCACGGAAGGTCGTATCAAGATCGGCATTGGTCAAGCCGTAATGATTGATCGACAGGTCAGCAGGTGCAGGACGCTGCCAGAGCCCCAGCGGGTCAAGCTGGGCCGCCTGGTGGCCACGCATCCGGTAAGCCTGGATCAGTCGCAGTACTTCAACTTGCTTCTTCTCGTGCTCGCTGCTCACGCTCCCGGCGGAAACCGGCTGAGCGCGGCGCTGGTTCTTTGCCAGCAGCACAAACTGATCGCGAATTGTTGCGTGCGATACATCGGTGGCAGCGTTGCCGTCTGAAGACAACGTCTGAAATTTGGTGCGCCATTCTTCTGGCACAGCGTTAGGGTCGTGCAGGTAGAGCTCATAAAGCTCTTCCACATAGGCAGCGTTACCACCTGAAAGATAGCCGCTGTTCCACATGCGCTGCATCACGCTTTCTTGCATGCTTGGTCACCCTCGATTTGGGGACACCACCGGCGAAAACACCGAGTTTGCTTGCAAAAGGCCAAGTGCAGCGACCAAAACAAGCCACTTAGGATCACGCTGATAGTTCGGGTACCAACCCGAATGCCCCTGCTTGTCTCATTTCTTCAAAATAAGAGCCGCGGCTTTGTAAGTCGCTGCTCAAGTTAAAACTACGGCGCCGGTTGAAGCCTGCGCCGTAGCATTTACGGGCACAACGGTCCTGCTTTGTTACAACGTCGGTTACACGCCGCTCTGCAGCAGCATGTTACGGATGTGACCAATGGCCTTAGTCGGGTTCAGGCCTTTGGGACATACGTTGACGCAGTTCATGATCCCGCGGCAGCGGAATACGCTGAACGGGTCATCCAGTGAAGCCAGACGCTCGGACGTCTTGGTGTCACGGCTGTCTGCCAGGAAGCGATACGCTTGCAGCAGGGCAGCTGGACCCAGGAACTTGTCCGGGTTCCACCAGAAGGACGGGCACGAAGTCGAGCAGCAAGCGCACAGGATGCACTCGTACAGACCGTCGAGCTTTTCACGCTCTTCCGGGGACTGCAGACGCTCGATGGCCGGAGCCGGCGTGTCGTTCTGCAGGAACGGCTTAACTTTCTCGTATTGCTTGTAGAAGATGCTCATATCGACGACCAGGTCACGGATAACCGGCAAACCTGGCAGAGGACGAACGATCAGCTTGTTGCCTTTCACCACGGCAGACAGCGGCGTGATGCACGCCAGGCCGTTTTTGCCGTTGATGTTCATGCCGTCGGAACCGCACACACCTTCACGGCAAGAGCGACGATAGGAGAAACCCTCGTCCTGCTCTTTGATCAGGGCCAGTACGTCCAGCACCATCAGGTCTTTACCACCGGTATCAACCTGGAATTCCTGCATGAACGGCGCAGCGTCCTGATCAGGGTTGTAGCGATAAACACTGACTTTCAACATGGCAGCCACCCTTAGTAAGTCCGAATCTTCGGTTCAAACGTCGGAACCGTTTTCGGCGAGAAGTTCACGGCACGCTTGGTCACGCGCTTGTCACCCGGGAAGTACAGGGTGTGGCACAACCAGTTCTCGTCGTCGCGGTCTTCAAAGTCTTCACGAGCGTGAGCACCACGGGATTCCTTACGAACCTCGGCGGCGATCGCAGTCGCTTCAGCCACTTCCAACAGGTTTTGCAGCTCAAGGGCTTCGATACGAGCGGTGTTGAACGCCTGGCTCTTATCGTTGATCTTGACGTTGGCGATGCGCTTGCGCAGATCGGCCAGCTGGGCAATACCCTTCTGCATGTATTCGCCGGTACGGAATACACCGAAGTAGTTCTGCATGCAGTTTTGCAGCTCGCGACGCAGGGTTGCCACGTCTTCGCCATCGGTACGCTCGTTCAGAGCGTTCAGACGCGCCAGGGCAGTTTCGATGTTGGCGTCGGTCGCGTCATCGTATTCGATGCCGTCGGTCAATGCCTTCTCGAGGTGCAGGCCGGCAGCACGACCGAATACCACCAGGTCGAGCAGCGAGTTGCCGCCCAGGCGGTTGGCGCCGTGAACCGATACGCACGCCACTTCGCCTACCGCGAACAGGCCGTGAATGATCTCGTCCACGCCGTCGGCGTTCTGAGTGATCGCCTGACCATGAATGTTGGTCGGCACGCCGCCCATCATGTAGTGGCAAGTCGGAACAACCGGAACCGGAGCAACCACCGGGTCAACGTGAGCAAAGGTCTTGGACAGCTCACAGATACCCGGCAGGCGGCTGTGCAGCACTTCTTCGCCCAGGTGATCGAGCTTGAGCAGTACGTGGTCGCCATTGGGGCCACAGCCGTTACCGGCAATGATTTCCTTGACCATCGAACGGGCTACAACATCACGACCGGCAAGGTCTTTCGCGTTCGGAGCATAACGCTCCATGAAACGCTCGCCGTTCTTGTTGATCAGGTAGCCACCTTCACCACGGCAACCTTCGGTTACCAGTACGCCGGCGCCGGCAATGCCGGTTGGGTGGAACTGCCACATTTCGATGTCTTGCACCGGTACGCCTGCACGCAGTGCCATGCCAACGCCGTCACCGGTATTGATCAGGGCATTGGTGGTCGATGCGTAGATACGACCTGCACCGCCAGTCGCCAGAACGGTAGCCTTGGCGCGGATGTAGGAGGTTTCACCGGTTTCGATGCAGATGGCGATCACACCGACGAATGCGCCGTCAGCGTTTTTCACCAGGTCAACCGCGTAGTACTCGTTCAGGAACGTGGTGCCGGCCTTCAGGTTGCCCTGATACAGGGTGTGCAGCAGCGCGTGACCGGTACGGTCGGACGCAGCACACGTACGGGCAGCCTGGCCGCCTTTACCGTAATCCTTCGACTGGCCGCCGAATGGACGCTGGTAGATACGACCCTGCTCGGTACGCGAGAACGGCAGACCCATGTGGTCCAGCTCGAACACGGCGGCCGGGCCTTCCTGACACATGTATTCGATAGCGTCCTGGTCACCGATGTAGTCGGAACCCTTGACGGTATCGTACATGTGCCAGCGCCAGTCATCGTTCGGGTCGGCGGACGCGATGGCGCAGGTGATGCCACCCTGGGCCGATACGGTGTGGGAACGCGTTGGGAACACTTTGGTGATCACGGCAGTCTTGTGACCGCCCTGGGCCAGCTGCAGCGCTGCGCGCATGCCAGCACCGCCGCCACCAATAATGATGGCGTCGAAGGAAATAGTTGGAATGTTAGCCATGAATCAGATACCCCAAAGAATCTGCACACCCCAGACGAAGTAAGCGAACATCGCGACGCCGCATACTGCCTGGAAGAGGAAACGGACTGCAGTCGCGGACTTGCCCAGCGCCATCGGCGTCAGGTAGTCAGTCGCGATGGTCCACATGCCGACCCAGGCGTGAGCGCCCAGAGCTACAAGTGCCAGCAGACTGAAGATTCGCATCGCATTGTGGGAAAACAGGCCGTGCCATTGCTCATAGCCAATGCCCGGGTTTGCGACGAGGTATCCGATCAGGAAAATGAAATAAGCCGCGAGAACGACCGCAGACACACGCTGCGCCATCCAGTCATAGAGGCCTGAACGCGAAAGGTTCGTAACGCTGGTTACCATATCCAAACTCCTGCCAGAACGATCAGCACCACGGAAATGGCGATGATGATTTTCGAGCCCAGGCGGCCGCCTTCCAGCGTCTCACCGATGCCCATATCCATGATCAAGTGGCGCACGCCGGCTACCAGATGATAAAGCAGAGCGGACAGGAGGCCCCATGCTACGAACTTGGCCAGCGGGCTGGTCAAGCATACCTTCACCTCGGCAAAACCTTCCTCGGAACCCAGGGATTTGCTCAATGCATAAAGCATGATGCCCAAGCCCAGGAACAGGATGATGCCGGAAACACGGTGCAGGAACGACGTAACGCCGGTGATGGGGAGTTTGATGGTCCTTAGGTCTAGGTTTACAGGTCGTTGGCTATTCACGGCTTTTTTTCACACTGAAGAGCCCCTAACAATCAGGGCAAAGTTGTTGGGGAGTGCACTGGTCAGGTAAGCACCACCCAGGGAGTGCGACCCCCAATGAAAGCAAGCCCAAAAGCCCTTGGCGGTCGGTGGCCGAGTATAGACAGTTAGGTTACTAATGACAACGCGCGCTCCTCACCCTAATAGCTGATTGCGCTGGCGGGATAAAAGGCGTAAATGGCAGTCAATTTCGACGAAAAAGTACGGTTAAAGCCTTCTGGAGCAAGACTTTAGGCAAATTGACATCTGAATTTATCTCACTATAGTGGTGCGGGCCCTGCGTGGGGGGTCTGTCTGATGATTTGAAGCATAAATAGGAGGCCACATGGCTGACAAAAAAGCGCAGTTGATCATCGAGGGCGCAGCCCCCGTCGAGCTGCCCATTTTAACCGGCACCGTTGGTCCCGATGTTATCGACGTACGGGGCCTGACGGCCACGGGCCGTTTCACTTTCGACCCAGGCTTCATGTCGACCGCCTCTTGCGAGTCGAAGATCACCTATATCGACGGCGACAATGGCATTCTGCTGCACCGGGGCTACCCGATCGAGCAACTGGCCGAGCAATCGGACTACCTCGAAACCTGCTACCTGCTGCTAAATGGCGAATTGCCAACAGCCGAGCAAAAAGCCCAGTTCGTCAGCACCGTGAAGAACCACACCATGGTTCACGAGCAGTTGAAGACCTTCTTCAACGGCTTCCGTCGCGACGCCCACCCGATGGCCGTGATGTGCGGCGTGGTTGGCGCCCTATCGGCCTTCTATCACGACTCCCTGGACATCAATAACCCGCAGCATCGCGAAATCTCCGCGATCCGCCTGGTTGCCAAGATGCCAACCCTGGCCGCAATGGTTTACAAGTACTCCATGGGTCAACCCATGATGTACCCGCGCAACGACCTGACGTACGCGGAAAACTTCCTGCACATGATGTTCAACACCCCGTGCGAGATCAAACCGATCAGCCCGACACTCGCCAAGGCCATGGACCGGATCTTCATCCTCCACGCCGACCACGAGCAGAACGCCTCCACCTCCACCGTACGCCTGGCTGGCTCCTCGGGTGCCAACCCGTTCGCCTGTATCGCCGCCGGTATCGCCGCACTCTGGGGCCCTGCCCACGGCGGTGCGAACGAAGCCGTATTGACCATGCTCGATGAAATCGGCGATGTCTCGAACATCGACAAGTTCATCGCCAAGGCCAAGGACAAGAACGATCCGTTCAAGCTGATGGGCTTCGGTCACCGCGTCTACAAGAACCGTGACCCGCGCGCCACCGTGATGAAGCAGACCTGCGACGAAGTGTTGAAGGAGCTGGGCATCAAGAACGATCCGCAACTCGAACTGGCCATGCGCCTGGAAGAGATCGCGCTGACCGATCCGTACTTCATCGAGCGCTCGCTGTACCCGAACGTCGACTTCTACTCGGGGATCATCCTCAAGGCGATCGGCATTCCAACCAGCATGTTCACCGTGATCTTCGCCCTGGCGCGGACCGTGGGCTGGATCTCCCACTGGAAAGAAATGCTCTCCAGCCCGTACAAGATTGGCCGCCCGCGCCAGCTGTACACCGGCTACGAGTCGCGTGACATCACCAAGCTGGAAGACCGCAAGTAAGCCATCAAGCGCTTGGCTGTACTGAAAACGGCCTCCTTTGTGGAGGCCGTTTTTGTTTGTGTCGCCAGGCCCGGCGCCATCGCAGACAAGCCAGCTCCCACGGGAGAATGCATTTCAAAGGTGGGGGCCGGGCTTGCCCGCAATGAGGCCCGCCAAGACACCCCAGAAACCCCAGCCACCGACTGATCGTTCGCACGCTCTGCGTGGGAACGATCAACTATCTGCTTTTTATTGATGCCAGACTTGAGAAACAGTTTTGTGAAATCCGTTACCAATAAAAGCAAAAAAAAGCCCCGATCTCGCGACCGGGGCTTTTTTTGTAACCGTCACGACGCTTAGTGGTTAACCGCCCCACTCGCCCCCAGGCCCGTTTGTGAACGCACAAACTGCGGGAAGTACAGCGCACGCTCTTTCTCTGCCGCCGCCGACTTGTCGGTGATGGAGAAGAACCAGATGCCGATGAACGCAATGATCATCGAGAACAGCGCCGGGTATTCGTACGGGAAGATAGCTTTCTCGTGGTGCAGGATCGACACCCAGATGGTCGGGCCGAGGATCATCAGGCCAACGGCACTGATCAAGCCCAGCCAGCCGCCAATCATCGCGCCGCGGGTGGTGAGGTTTTTCCAGTACATGGAAAGCAGCAGCACCGGGAAGTTACAGCTGGCAGCAATGGAGAACGCCAGGCCGACCATGAACGCAATGTTCTGGCTCTCGAACAAGATACCCAAGCCGATTGCCAGCACCGCCAGGGCGATGGTGGTGATCTTCGACACGCGAATCTCATCCTTCTCGTTGGCCTTGCCCTTCTTGATCACGCTGGCATACAGGTCGTGGGACACCGCCGAAGCACCCGCCAGGGTCAAGCCGGCAACCACTGCCAGAATGGTGGCAAACGCCACGGCCGAGATGAAGCCCAGGAAAATACTGCCGCCCACCGCGTTGGCCAAATGCACCGCCGCCATGTTGTTGCCGCCAAGCAAGGCGCCTGCCGCGTCCTTGAACGCCGGGTTGGTGCTGACCAGCAGGATCGCGCCAAAACCGATGATAAAGGTCAGGATGTAGAAGTAACCGATGAAGCCGGTGGCATACAGCACGCTCTTACGCGCTTCCTTGGCGTCGCTTACGGTGAAGAAGCGCATCAGGATGTGCGGCAGGCCAGCAGTACCGAACATCAGCGCCAGCCCGAGGGAGAACGCCGAGATCGGGTCTTTGACCAGGCCGCCCGGGCTCATGATCGCTTCACCTTTAGGGTGAACCTTGATCGCCTCGGCAAACAGCGTGTTGAAGTCGAAGTTGACGTGCTTCATCACCATCAGCGCCATGAACGAGGCACCGGACAGCAGCAGCACTGCCTTGATGATCTGCACCCAGGTGGTCGCCAGCATGCCGCCGAACAACACATACAGGCACATCAGGATGCCCACCAGAATTACCGCCACGTGGTAATCCAGGCCGAACAGCAGTTGGATCAGCTTGCCCGCGCCAACCATCTGCGCGATCAGGTAGAACGCCACCACCACCAGCGAGCCACAGGCCGACAGGCTGCGGATCTGGGTTTGCCCGAGGCGATAGGACGCCACGTCGGCAAAGGTGTACTTGCCCAGGTTACGCAGGCGCTCGGCGATCAGGAACAGAATGATCGGCCAGCCCACCAGGAAGCCGATCGAATAGAT
The DNA here is from genome assembly GCF_003852315.1 of Pseudomonas sp. LBUM920. NCBI lineage: Bacteria > Pseudomonadati > Pseudomonadota > Gammaproteobacteria > Pseudomonadales > Pseudomonadaceae > Pseudomonas > Pseudomonas edsoni (SeqCode). Next base: position 2,016,451 of record NZ_CP027762.1, on the reverse strand, counting down.
CAGGCCGTCGTAGCCGGAAGTGAACACCAGCGCGGAAATACCCAGGAAAGACGCTGCCGACATATAGTCGCCAGCAATCGCCAGGCCGTTCTGGAAGCCGGTAATCTTGCCGCCGGCCGCATAGTAGTCAGCCGCCGATTTGTTGCGCTTGGACGCCCAGTAGGTGATGCACAGCGTTGCGCCGACAAACGCCACGAACATCAGGATCGCTGCGATATTCAGCGGTTGCTTATGCACTTCACCGGTCAAGGCATCCGCTGCCCAAACGGCGGGCGCGAAGATCGAAGCGCCACCTACAGCCAATAAACGCCGGATCATTGCGCAGCCTCCTTGAGAATCGCATTGTTCAGGTCGTCGAATTCGCCGTTGGCGCGCCGTACGTAGATGCCGGTAAGAATGAAGGCCGACACAATCAGCCCGACCCCGATCGGAATTCCCCAGGTAATCGAGGAACCGGGGCTGAGCTTGGCCCCCAGCACTTGTGGCCCGTAGGCAATCAACAGGATGAAAGCGGAGTAAAGCCCTAGCATGATCGCCGAGAGAATCCAGGCGAACCTTTCCCTTTTTCTCACCAGCTCCTTGAAACGCGGGCTGTTTTGAATCGAGAGGTAAATGCTGTCGTTCATTGTTTTTATCCTCGCAGCACAGCTTTTTTATTATTGGAACGTATCCACTGTATGCGGCTGCAGAACAGGTTCCAGACGACCTTAGTATTAGAACGACATTAGCGTTGGCGCCAACTTTGAACTGATTAAAGTGACAGCCTTTTCCCCAGAAACGACAAAACCCGCCTGACGAAAACGCCAGGCGGGCTTGCAAGGTGCTAACTAGACAGCTCGACGGTTATTTACCAATCCACTCGGCCACACGCTCAGGGTGCTTGGCCACCCAGTCCTTGGCTGCCGCATCCGGCTTGGCACCCTCTTGAATCGCGAGCATGACTTCGCCGATTTCGTCCTTGGAGGCCCACTGGAATTTCTTCAGGAAGGCGGCGACTTCCGGCGCCTTCTTCTCCAGGCCCTTGCTGCCGATGCTATTGACGGTTTCAGCAGCCCCATAAATTCCTTTTGGATCGTCCAGGAAACGCAGTTTCCACTTGGCGAACATCCAGTGCGGCACCCAACCGGTGACTGCAATGGACTCCTGTTTGTCTTCGGCACGGGTCAGTTCGGCGATCATCGCGGCGCCCGAGCTGGCTTGCAGCTTGTAGTCCAGGCCATAGGCCTTGATGGCTTCGTCGGTCTTGAGCATCACGCCTGAACCGGCATCGATGCCGACAATCTTGTTCTTGAAGGTGGTGTCGGTCTTGAGGTCTTCAATCGATTTGGCCTTGACGTACTCCGGCACGATCAGGCCAATTTTTGCATCCTTGAAGTTGGGGCCGTAGTCGACCACCTTGTCCTTGTTCTTGGCCCAGTACTCACCGTGGGTCACGGGCAGCCAGGCAGAGAGCATGGCGTCGAGCTTGCCGGTGGCCACGCCCTGCCACATGATCCCGGTAGCGACGGCCTGCAGTTTCACGTCATAACCGAGCTTTTCCTTGATCACTTCTGCCGCCACGTGGGTGGTGGCAACGCTGTCAGACCAGCCATCTACGTAACCGATGCTCAGGGTTTTGCTGTCGGCGTTGGCCAGTGTGGAGCTCATCGCAACTACCAGAGTGGCAGCTGCGCCCAAGAGTCGTCGCATCTTCATAGTACTTCCCCGAAAGTGCTGCGCCCGGCGGATGCCGAGCGACGTCAACCTGTTGTTATGTGGTGCAACGCGCCCCCTTCACGCGCATCGATCCGGCGGCCCAGACATCAGTGGAGTGCTGACACTTCGATCATCAACCTGCCGGGGCCTTGGACCTGCTCTGACTGCGACCTCAGGTGAGCAAGAAACGACATCACATCGCCAGCAGGACGATTTGTAGGACAGCGCAGCAAAATCCCGCCCGAACTTTGCATGTCTAAATTATGCGACCGCACTGGGACGGGCTAAATCCGGGTAAGATGCGCGCCTTTGCTCCCCAGATAAGCCGACCATGCCCGCGACTGCCCGCTTCCCTGCCCTGCCCTATATTTTCGCCCTGATCCTCGGCGTGCTTGCCCTTGTCGGCTATTGGTACGGCCTCGGCCGGCCTGTGGTGTTGCCGGACGTGGCCAGCGCCAGCCACAAAATGCAATGCGCCTCGTACACGCCGTTCGACAAGGACCAGTCGCCGTTCGACCAGCCTTTCAAGCTGCGCCCCGAGCGCATGGACGCCGACCTGGCCCTGCTGGCCACCCGCTTTGAATGCATTCGCACCTACTCCATGACCGGCCTGGAAGCCTTGCCGGACCTGGCACGCAAGCATGGGTTGAAGTTGATGGCCGGCGCCTGGGTCAGCAGTGACCCGGTTGCCACCGAAAAAGAAGTCGCCGAGTTGATCGCTGCCGCCAACGCCAACCCGGACGTGGTCACCTCGGTGATCGTCGGCAACGAAGCGCTGCTGCGCAAGGAAGTCACCGCCAAGCAGTTGGTGACGCTGATCCATAAGGTCAAAAGCCAGATCAAGCAGCCGGTGACTTATGCCGACGTGTGGGAGTTCTGGCTCAAGCACCCGGAAATCGCTCCGGCGGTGGATTTCCTGACCATTCACCTGCTGCCGTATTGGGAAGATGACCCGTCGGGCATCGACCAGGCGCTCAAGCACGTGGGTGATGTACGTCAGACTTTCGGCAACCAGTTCGCTCCCAAGGATGTGCTGATCGGCGAGACTGGCTGGCCCAGCGAAGGCCGCCAGCGCGAAACCGCCGTGCCGAGCCGGGTCAATGAAGCCAAGTTCATGCGCGGCTTTGTGGCCATGGCCGAGGCCAATGGCTGGCATTACAACCTGATCGAAGCCTTTGACCAGCCATGGAAACGCGCCAGCGAAGGCGCGGTCGGGGGTTACTGGGGGCTGTTTGATGCTGATCGCCAGGACAAGGGCATCCTCGCCGGGCCGGTCAGCAATGTGCCGTACTGGCCGCTGTGGCTGGGCGTGGGCGGGATTATCCTGCTGGGCACCTTGGTACTTGGCGGGCGCGTTCGCAGCACGCGCGCAGCACTCATGCTGCCATTGCTCGGTGCCGTAGCGGCCTGTTCCATCGGCACCTGGGCCGAACTGACCCGCGTTACCGCGCGCTTCAACGATGAATGGGTGTGGGCAGGCTTGCTGGTGGTGTTGAACCTGCTGGTGCTGGCCCACGCCGCCCTGGCCCTGAGCGCGCGCGACGGTTGGCGTGAGCGGGCCTTTAATTGGCTGGAGCAACGCGCGGGCTGGCTGGTGGCAATCGCCGGGTTCGCCGGTGCGGTAATGATGCTGGCGCTGGTGTTTGACCCGCGTTATCGCAGCTTCCCGAGTGCGGCGCTGGTGTTGCCGGCGCTGGTTTACCTGGTTCGCCCGGTAACCGGCCCGCGTCGGGAGATTGCACTGCTGGCCTTCATCATCGGCGCCGGCATTGCGCCACAGCTGTATCGCGAAGGGTTGCAGAACCAGCAGGCGTGGGGTTGGGCAATCGTGAGTGTGCTGATGGTTGTAGCCTTGTGGCGTTGCTTGCGCGTGCGCAAGGCTTAAGGCCGCCATCGCAGGCAAGCCCGCTCCCACATTAAGGCCGAATTCACGCGGTCAAACTGTGGGAGCGGGCTTGCGGGCGAAGAGCGCCTGTCAGGCCGCCCGCGGCTTCCTGACCAGCCGCAACCCTGCAATCACCACCGCAAACACCGCAAACGTGGTGTTGTACAACGCCAGCGCCGGCAAGCCGAACACCATCCCCAACACGGCCAAGCCCCATCCGGCACGGCCCGGCACAAAAAATCCCAGCACCGATGTAACCAACGCGGCCCAGCCCAGCACCTTGAAGTGAATCATCAACCCCAGGTTCGAGCGCAACTGGCATTCCCAGCGGCTGGCCTCATCGGCGCAGATGCCAACCCACTGGCCATCCTCCATAAAGCCGTAACGTGCGCCATAACTGGCGGCCAGCCATAAAGGCAAGGCAATAAGCAGCAGGATCAACGGCAAACGACGGGACATGGGGCACTCCGATAGGCAAAAACGGCGCTCAGCTTAATCCCACGGCGGCCGTTAGCAAGCGGTGTGCACAGATAAGTGTTCATCCAGTCGTCGCAAAGTGTATCTTCTCGCTACTATTACCCCGATTCCGTGGCTTTTTTCCGACTTTTAGTGCCGAAGGCTGGCACTTCGGTGGCAACGCGGTGGTCATAGCCTGCGAACTTCATTCAGCACGTTTCCTCTTAGGGATTAAGTCATGCTCCGTTCCTTGCGCTGTGCTGCCTTGCTGGGCAGCCTATTTTTGAGTGCGTCAGCACTGGCCGTCGACATCGACCAGGCCAGCTATGGCTACCCTTTGACCAACCCGTTCGAAGCGACCATTGCGACCACCCCGCCTGACCTTCGGCCTAAATTGCCGACTGACGACGAGATCAACCAGTCCGACTACACGCTGAACATGCGCCCCGAGCGCGAGTTCAGCCTGCCGGACAACTTCTGGGCGGTGAAGAAACTCACCTATCGCATCGCCAAACAAGACCACGCCGCGCCACTGATCTTCCTGATCGCGGGCACCGGCGCGCGGTTTGACAGCAGCATCAACGAATACCTGAAAAAACTCTATTACCAGGCCGGCTACCACGTGGTGCAGCTGTCATCGCCGACCAGCTTCGACTTCATCAGCGCCGCCTCGCGCTTCGCCACCCCGGGGATTACCCAGGAAGACGCCGAGGACATGTACCGCGTGATGCAAGCCGTGCGTGCGCAGAACGCTTCGCTGCCGGTGACTGACTTCTACCTCACCGGCTACAGCCTCGGTGCCCTGGATGCGGCGTTTGTCAGCAAGCTCGACGAGACCCGTCGCAGCTTCAACTTCAAAAAGGTGCTGCTGCTCAACCCGCCGGTCAACCTCTACACCTCCATCACCAACCTCGACAAGCTGGTACAGACCGAGGTCAAAGGCATCAACAACACCACCACTTTCTATGAGCTGGTGCTGAGCAAGCTGACCCGCTACTTCCAGCAAAAGGGCTACATCGACCTCAATGACGCCCTGCTCTACGACTTCCAGAACTCCAAGCAGCACCTGACCAACGAACAAATGGCGATGCTGATCGGCACCTCGTTCCGCTTCTCGGCGGCCGACATTGCCTTTACCTCAGACCTGATCAACCGCCGTGGCCTGATCATTCCGCCTAAATACCCGATCACCGAAGGCACCAGCCTCACGCCGTTCCTCAAGCGTGCGCTGCAATGCGACTTCGACTGCTACCTCACCGAACAAGTGATCCCCATGTGGCGCGCGCGTTCCGACGGCGGCAGCCTGCTGCAACTGGTTGACCAGGTGAGCCTGTACGCGCTCAAGGACTACCTGCACAGCAGCCCGAAAATCGCGGTGATGCACAACGCCGACGACGTGATCCTCGGCCCTGGCGACCTCGGTTTCCTGCGTAAAACCTTCGGCGATCGCTTGACCGTCTACCCGCTGGGCGGCCACTGCGGCAACCTCAATTACCGCGTCAACGCCGACGCCATGCTGGAGTTCTTCCGTGGCTAAATATCTTCTGCTGCTCGCCGCCCTGATGTGCGCGGGCGTCGCCAATGCCGACAACAGCAAGGCGCATGAACCGGTCAAGGTTGATTCCGACGGTTTCAAGGAGCCGCTGACCAAGCTCAAGTTCAACCCGGGCCTGGACCAGCGCGAGTTCGAGCGTTCATCGCTGACCGCGCTCAACGTGTATGACCCGCTGGAGTCGTGGAACCGCCGCGTGTACCACTTCAACTATCGCTTCGATCAGTGGGTGTTCCTGCCGGTGGTTGACGGCTACCGCTATGTCACCCCGAGCTTTCTGCGCACCGGCGTGAGCAACTTCTTCAACAACCTGGGCGATGTGCCCAACCTGTTGAACAGCCTGCTGCAGCTCAAGGGCCATCGCTCCCTGGAAACCACCGGGCGCCTGCTGCTCAACACCACCATTGGCGTCGCCGGCCTGTGGGACCCGGCCACCGCCATGGGCCTGCCGCGCCAGAGCGAAGACTTCGGTCAAACCTTGGGTTTCTACGGCGTACCCGGCGGCGCCTACCTGGTGCTACCGATCTTCGGCCCGTCGAACCTGCGCGACACCACCGGCCTGATCGTCGACTACGGCGCAGAAACCGAGATCAACTTCCTCAACGTGTCCAAGGTCAGCGAAAACCATCCGGAAATCTGGGCCCTGCGCGCCGTCGACAAGCGCTACCAGACCAGCTTCCGCTATGGTCAGATGAACTCGCCGTTTGAGTACGAGAAGGTGCGGTATATCTACACCGAATCGCGCAAGTTGCAGATTGCCGAGTAAACGCCCTGCAGATACAAAAAAGCCACTCACCTAAATGAGTGGCTTTTTTGTTTGTGCCCCAACATCACTCAGCAGTACGTGACGTATCCACAGAGCGACTGGCAGATTGTTCTTTAGCGCCCGGCCATAACCCAAAACCAACCCAGAAGAGCGACCCGACAAAAGGCAACAACGTCCAGAACGAGTTGACCTGGCTGATGCCGTTATCGGTGAGCCTTCGGCATAACAGAGTGACCCTGGCAGGCAGCGTCAGCAGCAAATAACCCAAGCCAATACCCAAGGTAGTTTTTATCCATTCTTCAAAAAACCACCAGCAAATAGCTATGTATGCCCCTTCAATTACCTTATCAACCAACTGAAAATACCAGAAGGCTCGCCTGTGCGACCGCCCCTCGAATACAAATGATTTCTTCAGTGCGTCCAGATACCAATTCATTTAAAACTCCCTGATTACAGACTCTGTAAAACGCCTGGATAGGCCAAACAGAGCCGCAGATCTTAGGAAGGATTGAATGGGTCCTCTGTAGGGAAAAGCCTAAAGAGCTGCGACTAGACTGACTCACACGCCCTGGCAAACACCTGTCAATGTCTTACTGCGTGCCAAATTTTCTCGAAGATTTGAACCACCACCAACGCTACCGCCCCCGCAATAATCCCGGCCACCGCATTGAGCAGCGTCGGCATCAGCCACGCCAGCCCACCGGTGCTCTGGCTCACCACCTCAATCCAGTGATGCACCACCGGCACGCCGTGGGTGAGAATCCCGCCGCCGACCATGAACATCGCTGCCGTGCCGATCACCGACAGGCTTTTCATCATGTAAGGCGCGGCACGCAGAATCGCCCCGCCGATACTACGTGCGGCCTGGCCGGGCTTTTGGGTCAGCCACAGGCCGAGGTCATCAAGCTTGACGATACCGGCGACCAGGCCGTAAACGCCGATGGTCATGACAATGGCGATGCCGGACAGCACGATCACTTGCTGCATCAACGGTGCATCGGCGACCGTGCCGAGGGTGATGGCGATGATTTCCGCCGACAGAATGAAGTCGGTACGGATCGCGCCCTTGATCTTGTCCTTCTCAAACGCAACCAAGTCAGTCGCCGGGTCCGCCACCGCTTCGACCAAGTGCGCCTGTTCCTCAGTGCGCTTGTGTATGAAGCTATGCGCGAGCTTCTCAAAGCCCTCGAAACACAGATAAGCCCCGCCCAGCATCAACAACGGCGTGACCGCCCACGGCGCAAACGCGCTGATTAGCAGCGCCGCAGGCACCAGAATCAACTTGTTGAGAAACGAACCCTTGGCCACCGCCCACACCACCGGGATCTCCCGCTCGGCCCGCACCCCGGAAACCTGCTGGGCATTCAACGCCAAGTCATCGCCGAGCACCCCGGCAGTCTTCTTGGCGGCCATTTTGGTCATCAACGCCACATCGTCGAGGACGGCGGCGATGTCGTCGATCAGTACCAATAAGCTGCTTCCTGCCATGACGCGGTCATCCTGAAATTAAAGTGCCGCGAATATAACGCGGCGACCGTGAGGGAATATAGGTTTCCACTGCGTGAAGGATTGCTGTTGATCTGGCTTTTGATCTTGATCTTGATCTGAGTCGCCCCGTCAACCACGCTGGCCAAACGCAGGCTTGAATCCGTGGCTAACCCGGCAGGACGCCGGGTTGGCCGCGCTGGGCCAAGGATGGCCCATCGCGGCGGCCCACGGATTCAAGCCTGCGTTCGGGCATGCCGAGCCTAGGCGAGGCACCGAGTGGTGGGGCGAAGACTTTTTGGTTACTTTTGTGTCTTTACAAAAGTGACCCGCTGTAAGAGCGGAACCCTAAGCGGCCGTTACCGCAGCAATGGATATGCACTCCGAATCAATATCCCAGCCAACTGACATATCGCCTTCGCGAGCAAGCCCGCTCCCACAGTTGGAATGTGTTGGGTCAGCAAAATACTGGGCGGCCCGGAGACCGCAATCGCAGGCAAGCCCGCTCCCACAGTTGGAATGTGCTGGGTCAGCAAGATACTGGGCGGCTCGGAGGCCGCTATCGCAGGCAAGCCAGCTCCCACAGTTTGATTGCGGTGTATCAACTCATCAGGGCGCCTGCCAACCACCGCCCAGGCTCTGGATCAGCGCCACGCTGCCCTGGCTCAGTTGCCCTTGGGTATCACGCAGGTTCTGCTCCGCTTGCAGCAACACCAGTTGCTGGGTCAGCACCGTCTCCTGGCTGACTGTGCCCGCACGCAACTGCGCTTCCTGGCTGCCAAACAGTTGCTGGTTGCGCGCGTAGACCTGCTGGAACGCATCCGCTTGGGTTTGCAGATGATTGATCGCCGACAAGTTGTCCTCGACATTCTGCAAGGCACCCAACACCGTGCCCCGGTAGTTGGCGGCAATCTGGTCATAACTCGCCTCAGCCTGCTTGACCGCCGCCTCCCGCGCACCGCCGTCAAAAATCGTCTCCGCCAAGGCCGGCCCCAGCGTCCAGATGCGGTTAGGCAACGAAAACAACCCACCCAAGGCACTGCCGCGATAACCCAATTGAGCCGTGAGATCGAGGGTCGGAAAAAACGCCGCCTCAGCCACGCCGATCTTGGCATTCGCCGCCGCCGCCGAGCGCTCGGCGGCAACCACGTCAGGCCGGCGTTGCAACAAAGTCGAGGCCAGGGTCAACGGTGGCCGTGGCACCACGAATGCAAAATCAGTGCGTGGCGCAATGCTGAACTCACTCGGCGCCACGCCCACCAGCACCGCCAAGGCATGCTCGTACTGTTCGCGATCACGCAGCGAGGTCTGCAAGCCGGCTATCGAGGTGGTCAATTGATCCTGAGCCACCAGCAACTGGTCATTGGTCGCCACGCCCTGGGTGAACTGCGCCTGGATCATGTCGAGCAATTGCTGATTGATGCTCTGCTGCTGTTGCAACAGGCGCACATCGATATCCATCTGCCGCAACGCCAGGTAATTGCTCGCCACGCTGGAACTGATCGACAACCGCACACCGGCCAGCAGCGCATCCGATTGCTGGGCGGTGGCCTGGCTCGATTCGATCCCCCGGCGCACTTCACCCCACAAATCCGGCTCCCAGCTCGCGGTCAAGGTGGCGCTGACGCTGTTCTTCACCCCGGTCGATGCGGTGGTGGTGCTGGACGTGCTGCCGTCGCCGCCCTCGCCGCGCGAACCGGACAAGCCCACGCCCACCGTCGGCCACAACCCGGCGCGGCTCGACGCCACCTGCGCCTGGGCCAATCGATACGCCGCCTCGGCCGCAATAATCGACTGGTTGGCCTTGGCCGAACGCGCCACCAAATCATTGAGCACCGGGTCCTGATAGGCCAGCCACCACTGGCTGTCCAGCGCCCCTTGGGGGTTGGACACCGCGCGCTGCCACTGCGCGCCTTCCTTGAACGACTGCGGCAGCTCCATTGCCGGTTTCTGGTAATCCGGCCCCACCATGCAGCCCCCCAGCACCAGGCTGGCCAACAGCACGCTATATCTGAGTTTCATGACCTTGCTTCCTTGTGCCGCCCCAGGCGTTGCGACGCCCGGTCGAGCCAGAGGTAAATCACCGGAGTGGTGTAGAGCGTCAGCACCTGGCTGAGCAACAGCCCACCAATAATCGCAATCCCCAACGGCCGGCGCAGTTCCGAGCCATAACCTGAGCCGAGCACCAGCGGCAGCGCGCCGAGAATCGCCGCCAGCGTTGTCATCATGATCGGCCGGAAGCGGATCAGGCAGGCGCGCCGGATCGCTTCCTTGGCCGTGAGGCCGAACTCACGCCGCTCGGTGATCGCGAAGTCGATCATCATGATTGCGTTCTTCTTGACGATGCCGATCAACAGGATCACGCCTACCAGCGCGATGATCGACAGTTCGGTGCCGGTCAGCAGCAAGGCGATCAACGCGCCGACGCCCGCCGAGGGCAAGGTGGAGAGGATGGTCAGTGGGTGCATCAGGTTTTCATACAGAATGCCCAGCACGATGTACACCGAGAGCAACGCGGCGACGATCAGCAGCGGCTCGCTGGCCACCGACGACTGGAACACCTGGGCCGTGCCGGCAAACTGGCCGGTGACGCTGGCCGGCATGCGCAGCTGTTTCACCGCATCCTCCACCAGCGCGGTGGCCTGGCCGATCGAGGTGCCGGGGGCGAGGTTGAACGAGACGGTCACGGCAGGAAAAGTGCCTTGGTGGCTGATCGAAATCGCCGTGCGCGAGATGCTGTTATCGGCCAGCGCGGACAGCGGCACCAACGTCGTGGGCGTGGTCAGGTTCGGCGCGACGGTGGTGCCCTTGGCCGCCACCGCCGTGTTGCCGGCCGGCACGTAAATACCCTCGAGCGCTTGAGGATCGGTCCAGTACTGCGGGGCGATTTCCATCACCACGTGGTACTGGTTGGCGGCGCGGTAAAGGGTCGAGACCTGACGCTGGCCGAACGCGTCGTACAGCGTCTGGTCCACCGCCGACATGCCCACGCCGAGCCGCGCGGCGGTGTCGCGGTTGATGCTCACATTGGCCAATAGACTGTTGTCTTGCTGGTCGGTGTTCAAGTCGGTGAGTTGCGGCAACGTGTGCAGCACTTCCACCACCTTGGGCACCCATTCATCCAGGGATTGCTGGTCGTCGGCAGTCAGCGTGTATTGGTACTGCGCGCCGCTTTGTCGGCCCCCCACGGTGATGTCCTGGGCGGCCTGCAAAAACAGCTTGGTGCCAGGCAGATCGCCGAGGCTGCGGCGGATCTGGCCGATCACATCGACGGCACTGTCCTTGCGCTGATCAATCGGCTTGAGCAGCACAAACAGCTGCGCACTGTTGACCGCCCCGCCGCCACCGCCACCACCGCCGACAAACCCGGCAGCGGTTTGCACATTGGGGTTTTGCATGACCTTGTGGTTGATCTCGGTGAAGTCCTTTTGCATCGCCCCGTAGGAAATACTCTGCGCCGCGATGATGCTGCCCTGCAGGCGGCCGGTGTCTTCCTGGGGAAAGAAGCCCTTGGGCACCAGCACGTACAGCACGCCCGCGAGCACGATCACCAGCACCGTCACTCCGCCCATCAGAATCGAGTGCTCGATGACCCAGCCCAGCGTGCGGTCGTAAAAGCGGTGAAAGCGTGAATCCGGGTGTTCATTGCCTTCGCGGATTTCCTTGGGCGCGCGCAGCAGCACGCTGGCGAGCATCGGCGTCACCGTCAGCGAAATCACCATCGAGATGACGATGGCCACCGACAGCGACACCGAGAACTCGCGAAACAGCCGCCCGACAATCCCGCCCATCAGCAACAACGGAATAAACACCGCCACCAGCGACACGCTGATGGTCAGCACCGTAAAGCCGACTTCCTGCGCCCCGGCCAGCGCGGCTTCGACCCGTGTCTTGCCGCGCTCCAGGTGGCGCATGATGTTTTCCACCACCACGATCGCATCGTCGACCACAAAGCCGGTGGAAATCGTCAGCGCCATCAGCGACAGGTTATTCAGGCTGTAGCCGAGGAAGTACATCGCGCCAAAGGTGCCAAGCAACGACAACGGCACCACCACGGCGGGCACCAGGGTGCTGCGCCAGTCGCGGAAGAAACCGAAGGTCACCAGCGTCACCAGCAGGATCGAGGCCAGCAAGGTCACTTCCACGTCATGCAACGACGCGCGAATGGTGGTGGTGCGGTCCATCAACAGGTTGAGCTTGATCGACGCCGGAATCGAGCTTTGCAAAAACGGCAGCGAGGCTTTCACCGCATCCACCGTGTCGATCACGTTGGCGCCCGGCTGCTTGAACACCACCAGCAGCACCGCCGGCTTGCCGTTGGACAGGCCGAAGTTGCGCAGGTCCTGCACGTCTTCGCGCACATAGCCGAGGTCGGCAATGTGGATCAGATCGCCGTTTTTGGCCTTGACCACCAGCGGCCCGTAGTCGTTGCTGTCGAGCAACTGGTCATTAGCGCCAATGCCATACGAGCGGTCGCCGACTGCCACGTTGCCCTTGGGCAAGTTGGCGTTGGAGGCGCTGATAACCTGGCGCACCTGCTCCAGGCTGACGCCGTATTGGTTGAGCCGGTCCGGGTTCAGCTCAATGCGCACCGCCGGCAACGCGCCGCCGCCCACGGTCACGTCGCCGACGCCGGTGGTCTGCAACAGGCGCTGCTCAAGTACCGTCGAGGCCGCGTCGTACATCTGCCCCGGCGTGGCACTGTCGGAGGTCAGGCTGATGATCAGGATCGGCGAATCGGCCGGGTTGACCTTGCGGTAGGTCGGGTTGCCGGACAAGTCGCTGGGCAAGTTGCTGCGCGCGGCGTTGATCGCCGCCTGCACATCCCGCGCGGCGCCGTCGATGTCGCGGCTCAAATCGAACTGCAGGGTAATGCGCGTGGAGCCGAGGCTGCTGGCCGAGGTCATTTGCGTGACCCCGGCGATCTGCCCGAACTGGCGCTCCAACGGCGTAGCTACGGAGCTGGCCACGGTGGTCGGGTCGGCGCCAGGTAATGAGGCGCTGACGCTGATGGTGGGGAAATCCACTTCCGGCAGCGGCGCCACCGGCAACAGGTTGAAGGCCAACACACCAAACAACGCCAGCCCGGCCGCCAGCAGCGTGGTGGCAATCGGGCGATGGATAAACGGCGCGCTGAGGTTCATCGCATCATTCCAACGCCACCGGGCGGCGGCTGAAACGCTGCCCCAGGCCGTGCATGGCAAGGAAGATCACCGGCGTGGAAAACAGCGTGAGCAACTGGCTGAGCAACAGCCCGCCGATGATCGCGATGCCCAGCGGGTGGCGCAGCTCCGAGCCGATGCCGGTGCCCAACGCCAACGGCACCGCGCCGAACAGCGAGGCCATGCTGGTCATCAGAATCGGCCGAAAGCGCAGCTCCGCCGCCTGGCGAATCGCTTCCACCGGGCTCAAGCCGCCCTCACGTAAAAGCTCCAGCGCGAAGTCGACCATCATGATGCCGTTTTTCATGACGATGCCGATCAGCAACACAATGCCAATCAGGCCGATGATGTCGAACTGCGTGCCCGTCACCAGCAACGCCAGCAACGCGCCGAGGGCCGCCGACAACAGGGTCGACAGGATGGTCACCGGGTGCACGAAGCTCTCGTACAGAATGCCCAGCATCAGGTACACCACCACGATCGCCGCCAGCACCAGAAACACCTGGTTTGACAGCGATGCCTGGAACGTCGCCGCCGCACCTTCAAGATTGGCTTGCACCGACAACGGCAGGCCGACCTTGGCTTCAATGTCCTGCAGCCGCGTCACCGCCGCGCCCAGCGTCTGGCCGGGCGCGAGGTTGAACGACACATCCGCATAGGGAAACTGCCCCAACCGGTTGATGGTGACCGGCGAACGCACCACCTCCAGGGTCGCCATGCTCGACAGCGGCGCCACGCCACCGCCAGGAATGTCCACGTACAAACCGGTGAGCAAGTCTGGCAAGTTGCGCGGCGGGTGGTCGGTGGCGATCACCACGTGGTACTGGTTGAGCTGGGTGTAGATGGTTGAGACCTGGCGCTGGCCGAACGCGTCGTACAGCACATCGTCAATGGCCTGCGGTGTAATCCCCAGGCGCGAGGCGGTGGCGCGGTCGAAGGTCAGCTTGATCTGGTTGCCAAACTGCATCGCCTGGCTTTGCACATCGGTGAACATCGGGTCTTGCTTGATTGCGGCCAGCAGCTTGGTGGTCCACTGCTCCAGTTCATCCGGGTCGGTGGCTTGCAGGCCCAGGCGGTAGCTGGTGGTGGACACCGTGGCGTCCAGGGTCAGGTCCTGCACCGAGTGCAGGTACAGGCGGATGCCGGCGTCGTCGGCATTCGCATCGGCCAGGCGGCGGATCACTTCGGTGCTGCTGTCTCGCTCGCCACGCGGCTTGAGGTTGATCAGCAAATTGCCCTGGTTGATGGTCGGGTTGGTCTGGTCGATACCGACGAACGACGACAGGCTTAGCACCGCCGGGTCCTTGAGGATGCGTGCGGCCAGGCGTTGCTGTTCAACCTGCATCTGCTGAAACGAGATGGTCGGCGAGGCCTGGGAAATGCCCTGGATCAGGCCGGTGTCCTGATCGGGAAAAAAGCCCTTGGGCATGATCACCAAGGTGAACAAGGTCAGCGCAGCGGTGAGCACCACCGAGATCAGGGTCAAGGTGCGGTGCGCCAACACCCAATCCAGGCCGCGTACGTAGTGGTTGTTGATGCGGTCGAAGAAGTCCGGGCGGCGCTCCTCATGCTTGGACTTGAGCATGCGCGCGCACATCATGGGCGTCAGCGTCAGTGAAATCACTGCCGAAATCACGATGGTCACCGCCACGGTCATGGCGAATTCGCGGAACAACCGCCCGACCACATCGCCCATGAACAGCAGCGGGATCATCACCGCAATCAGCGCGATGGACAGCGAGATGATGGTGAAGCCGATCTGCTCCGCGCCCTTGAGCGCCGCTTGCAACGGGGTGTCGCCGGCCTCCAGGTAGCGCGTGATGTTTTCGATCATGACAATGGCGTCATCGACCACAAAACCGATGGCGATGGTCAATGCCATCAACGTCAGGTTGTTCAGCGAAAAACCCAGCGCGTAGGCCACCGCCAGGGTGCCGATCAACGTCAGCGGGATGGTGACGGCAGGAATGATCGTGGCCGCAATATTGCGCAGGAAGATGAAGATCACGATCACCACCAGCAAAATCGCCAGCCCCAGCTCGTACTGCACATCGGTGACCGAGGCGCGGATGGTCTGGGTGCGGTCAGTGAGCACCGCGACCTTCAAGGTGCCCGGCAGGCTGGCGCGTAATTTGGGCAGCAGTTGCTGCACGCGGTCGACCACTTCGATCACGTTGGCGCCGGGCTGGCGCTGGATGTTCAACACGATGGACGGCGTGTCATTGGTCCACGCCGCCTGGCGGGGGTTTTCCGCGCCCTGGGTGGAACTGGCGATCTGCGACAGGCGAATCGGCGCGCCATTTTTGTAGGCAATCACCAGGTCACGGTATTCCTCGGCCGACTGCAGTTGGTCGTTGGCGCCAATGGAATAGGCCTGAAACTTGCCATCGATATTGCCCTTGGCCTGGTTGACGTTGGCCGTACCGAGCGAGGTGCGCAGGTCATCCAGGGACAGGCCGAGGCTGTTCAGCGCCGACGTGTTGGCCTCGACCCGCACCGCCGGGCGCTG
Organism: Pseudomonas sp. LBUM920; assembly: GCF_003852315.1. Taxonomy (NCBI): domain Bacteria; kingdom Pseudomonadati; phylum Pseudomonadota; class Gammaproteobacteria; order Pseudomonadales; family Pseudomonadaceae; genus Pseudomonas; species Pseudomonas edsoni (SeqCode). The sequence continues at coordinate 2,000,941 of NZ_CP027762.1, read as the reverse complement.
GCCGCCACTGATGGTGACCAGCCCGACGCCGGTGATCTGCGAGATTTTCTGTGCCAGGCGCGTGTCGGCCAGGTCTTCGACCTTGGTCAGCGGCAACACGTCGGAGGTCAATGACAGGGTCAGCACCGGCGCATCTGCCGGGTTGACCTTGCTGTACACCGGCGGGTACGGCAGGTTGGCCGGCAGGAAGGTGCCCGCCGCGTTGATCGCCGCCTGCACTTCCTGTTCGGCCACGTCCAGCGACAGCGACAGGTCGAATTGCAGGGTCACCACCGAGGCGCCGTCCGAGCTGGTGGAGTTCATCGACTTGAGCCCCGGCATTTCGCCGAGCTGGCGCTCCAGCGGCGCGGTAATCGAAGAACTGACCACGTCGGGGCTGGCACCGGGGTATTGGGTGAATACCTGGATGGTCGGGTAATCCACCTCCGGCAGCGCCGACACCGACAGCAAGTGGTAACCCAACAGGCCGAGCAACAACACCGCGACCATCATCAGCGTGGTGGCCACCGGGCGTTCGATAAAGGGCCGCGAAATATTCATGCTCGGCAGCTCCTCACTGGGCGACGACCTTCACCGCCGAGCCATCGTCGAGCTTGTCGGCGCCTTCGGTGATCACCTGCTCACCGGCCTTGACGCCATTGTCGAGCACCGCCGAGACGTCGCCGGTGGACGGGCCGGTCTTGATCGTCTGCAGGCTGGCCTTGTTGCCGTTGACCACAAACACGAAGTCGCCCTTGCTGCCGTGCTGGATCGCACGGGTCGGGACCACGGCGATCTGGCTCAAAGTGTCGGCCTTGAGCCGCGCATTGACGAACTGGTTGGGAAACAGCGCATTGCCCGAATCATCGAACTGCGCCTTGACCTTGATCGTGCCGGTGCTGGTATTCACCTCGTTGTCCAGCGCCAGCAGCGCGCCGGTGGCAAGCAGGGATTTCTTGTTGCGGTCGTAGGCCAACACCGTGACGCTGCCATGGGACATGGCTTGGTTGATTGCCCCCAGGTCATCTTCGGGCACGGCAAACACCACGGTGGCCGGGTTCATCTGGGTGATCACCACGATGCCAGTGGTGCTGGCGGTGGTCACGTAGTTGCCAGGATCGACCAGGCGCAGGCCGACCACGCCATCCACCGGCGAGGTGATGGTGCAGTAGCTCAATTGCACTTCGAGGTTTTGTACGTTGCCTTGGTCGGCGGCCACAGTGCCTTGTTGTTGCTGCACCAGCGAGGCCTGGGTGTCGAGGGTTTGCTGGCTGGTGGAGCCGGCTTTGACCAGGTCGCGGTAACGGGCCAGGTCGCGCTGGGCATTGCTCAACACTGCCTGGTCGTGAGCCAGGGTGCCCTTGGCCACGGCCAGCTGCGCCTTGAGCGCGCGGTCGTCGATACGGGCGATGACCTGGCCTTTGCTGACGTGCTGGCCTTCCTTGAACTCCACGCTGCTGAGGATGCCATCGACCTGGGTCACCACCGTGACACTGCGGGTGGGCGTGACGGTGCCGAGGGCGTCGATGTACACCGGCACATCCTGCAAGGCCACCGGCACTGCTGCCACCGGTTCGCCGGGGGACACGGGCTTGCCTTTATGGGCGCCGCCAAACAAATGCATGCCCAGTCCAATCAACAGCGCCACCACCAATAACGCGCCAACAACCCAGGCGAACGTACGTCGTCTGCTTTTCTCCACGGTTTCTCACTCGAACGCCGAATACAGGACTGAACGCAGACCCGGATGGCCGCGTCCTTGCTCTGAACTCTAGCAGCGCGCCCAGCCTGTGCCTGTACTACCGTGAATGCGTTCAGCATCAAGACAGACAAAGTCAGCTGCAACGCCCGGCGTACAAGGGCTGCGCCGGCATTCTTGAGCGCTGCGTCAAGCCGGTGCTACCATGCTCGACCGCCTGTCCTGGCAAGGAAAATCCTGGTTTATGAGCACCATTCGCGAGCGCAATAAAGAAATGATCCTGCGGGCGGCCAGCGAGGAGTTTGCCGACAAGGGCTTCGCCGCGACCAAAACCAGCGACATCGCCGCCAAGGCCGGGCTGCCCAAGCCCAACGTCTATTACTACTTCAAGAGCAAGGACAACCTCTACCGCGAGGTGCTCGAAAGCATTATCGAGCCGATCCTGGCGGCGTCCACGCCGTTCAATCCAGACGGCGAGCCCGCAGTGGTGCTGAGCAATTACATCCGCTCCAAGATCCGCATCTCCCGCGACCTGCCGTTTGCCTCCAAGGTATTCGCCAGCGAAATCATGCACGGCGCACCGCACCTGAGCAGCCAGCAGGTCGAGCAACTGAACGCCCAGGCCAAGCACAACATCGACTGCATCCAGAGCTGGGTGGATCGCGGCCTGATTGCCGCCATTGACCCCAATCACCTGATGTTCAGCATCTGGGCGGCGACGCAGACCTACGCCGACTTTGATTGGCAGATATCGGCGGTGACCGGCAAGGCCAAGCTGGATGAGGCCGATTATGAAGCGGCGGCGCAGACGATTATTCGGTTGGTGCTTAAGGGGTGTGAGCCGGACTGAGAGACCGCGGCGCCTGTGCCATTCGCGAGCAAGCCCGCTTCCACAGAGGTTTTGCGCTGGACACACAGTGTATGAACGCCGCAAAGCCAATGTGGGAGCGGGCTTGCTCGCGAAAGCGCCCTCCCAGACACATCCTGCCAACAGCCTGTCGATCAGCATCCGTCACCAGGATCTAGCCTCTCAGAACACTCTCTGAAGGGAGGCAATGGAATGCCTGATCACGCGACCTCACACCGCCTGCGCATCGGCCGATTCAGCGAATCAAATCGCACCTACCTGATCACCACCAACACCCACGAACGCGTACCAATATTCAGCGACTTTCACCTCGGTCGCCTGGTGGTCTGGCAGTTCAGATTGGCCCAGTACCAAGGGCTGGCTAACTCCCTGGCCTGGGTGGTGATGCCTGACCATTTTCACTGGCTGATCGAACTGAAAAAAGGCTCGCTGGGGGATCTGCTGTGCCAGGTGAAATCCAAAAGCACTCGGACTGTGAACGGTGCCACGGGCCGCAAGGGGCGGCTGTGGCAGACCAGCTTTCATGATCGTGCGCTGCGCAAGGAAGACGACTTGGTGAAAATGGCCAGGTATGTTGTCGCCAACCCTCTGCGGGCCGGGTTGGTGAAGCGCATTGGCGACTATCCGCTGTGGGATGCGGTTTGGGTATAGAGCCGGGACCGAGTCGTCGCCTTCGCGAGCAAGCCCGCTCCCACATTTGATCTGTGAACACGGTCAAAACTGTGGGAGCGGGCTTGCTCGCGAAGGGGCCAGCCCAGTCATCTCAAATCAAGCAGACACCCCCGCATCCGCCAACAACCCCACCCCCTCAATCGCCGTAATCGCGCACTGCTCATCAATATCCGAAGTGTCCCCACTGATCCCGATCGCCCCCAGTACCGCCCCCGCCTGATCCCGAATCAACACGCCGCCCGGCGCGGGCACCACGCTGCCCTGCCCGAGGCTGTTCAACGCCGCGATAAATGCCGGGCGCTGCTGCGCATCCAACGCCAGCAAACGCGAACCCTTGCCCAGCGCAATCGCGCCCCAGGCCTTGCCGATGGCGATTTGCGGGCGCAGCAGGCTGGCGCCGTCTTCGCGTTGCAGGGTAACCAAGTGGCCGCCGCTGTCGAGCACCGCAATGGTCAGCGGCGC